>NZ_JAOCEA010000004.1:0-366492 GCF_029841165.1 Pseudomonas sp. GD03842
GGGCTATAATCGGCCGCATGTCTTAGTTGGCGGTGCTGCTAAGCGTCACCTCGACTGATCGGGCATCGTTCGTAATGCCCATAAAAAAGCCCCACATTGCTGTGGGGCTTTCTAACGCGACTCAACGTCCTTATTCGGCAGAGGCTTCCGCCACTTCCGCAGTCTTCACTGTACTCATCTCTTCCCGGCGGCGGATGTATTTCCAGTCAGCTTCATCGATGTAAATACCGGCTGGGCCAGTGCCGCCTTCTAGGTCGATGGCCACATGCGCCGATACCTGAGGCTTGACGCTCGCCAAGATCGGTACGAAGCCAAGCTGAAGGCTGGTTTCCAGAAGGGCCGACTGGTTTCTTTCGTCGATGTCTGCTGCTTCGTCGAGGTAGTACGGTAAGCGGACGCGACCGGCGAGGTCGCGATCCATCAAGTGCAGCAACAGGTACATATTGGTCAGCGCTTTGATGGTCATGGTCGTGCCATTGGATGCTGCGCCATCGATGTCGGTGTGGATAACCGGCTGACTATTGACCTTGGTGATCTCGAACGCCAATTCGAACAGGTCTTTAAGGCCCAACTGGTTGTGGTTCGCGGCCACAAGACGCGCCAGATATTCTTTGGCCTCTTCGTTCTTGTTGTCTTGCTCGGCGCTTTGGCTCAAATCAAACACCGACAGCGTTTCGCCTTCTTCGTACTGACCGGCGCTGTGGATGATCTGATCGATGTGTTTGAGCGCTTCCTTGTTTGGCGCAAGTACGATGCGAAAGCTTTCCAGGTTGGAGACCTGACGGCGGTTGATTTCGCGGTTGAAGAGCGCTAACTGATGCTCGAGGCTGTCGTAATCGCTACGGATGTTGCGCAGCGTCCGCGCAATGTCGGTGACGGCAGCGCGACGGGCCTTGCCGAGGGTCAGCGCTTCGTCGGTCCGGTGCGCATAAGCGTTGATCAGCAACTTCAGGCGACGTTCCATGTCGTCTTCGCTGTCGAACTTCGCCACACCCTTGAGGCGTACTTGCGCATAAAGTGCTTCGATCTGGCCATCGCAGCGTTGCAGGCCCTGCCAGCTGTCCTGATAGTCATTGAGCAACGGCAGCAGGTTATCCAGTGAGTCGTCGACAGGCTCCATGAACGGCGTGCCGAATGGCAGATCCGCAGGCAGTAGCTGACGACGACGCAAAGCGTCATCCAGCGTGCGTTGTTTGGCTTCCAGATCGCCAATCTGCCGCCCTACCAATTGCAGCTTGGCCGACAGTTGCTGTACGCGCTCGGTAAAGGCATCGCTGGAGCGCTTGAGCTCGTCCTGGGCGGCTTCCATCTGCGCCAGTTGTTCGAGCTTCTCGCCTTCTTCTGCGCTCAGCGTTTGAGTGCGCCGGAAGTCTTCCAGCGCTTTCTGCGCATCCAGCACTTGTTGATAAAGCGCTTCGGTTTGGCTCTTGCTCGCAGCCCTGTCAGAGGCCACGGCCTGTTGGGTCTTCAGTTGCCTCAGTTCTTTTTCCAGACGTTCCTTCTGGTCACGCAATGCGGCCCGGTCAGCCAGCGCCTGCAATGCGGGAGGGTCGATATGCGAAAGGTTGATCGACAGGCCCGGCACTTCGAAACGTTCACCTTTGAAGGCATCGAGGACAGCTTCCAACGATTTGACCCACGCGTCGTTGTCATCCAGCGCAATGCCTTGTTCACCCAAGGGCAAGCTGAACAGCGCACCGTTGAACAGGCGCATCAAGCGCTCCACGTCCGGTTGCGAAAACTCTTCGCGCAGTCGGGCATAACTGTTGTTGTCTGCATGATCGAGCTGTTGCTTGACCGATTTGAGGCGCTTTTCCAGATCGCGTACACGTTCATCCAGATCTTCGGCGCTGAACTGACGGGATTGAGCCAGTGCACCGGCGAGTTCGTCGTGTGCGTCTTTGGCGGCCAGCAACTGTTGTTCGAGGATCTTAACGTCATCGATCAGCGCGAAGCGGTTCTTGAGGACGGCCAATTCGCCAATCCAACGCTGAACGTTACTGATCTCACGCTCCAGGCGCATGAGCTCCTGAGTACTGCCGCGCTGGTCGTTCTGCAAGGCATCCTGCTCGCCACGGTAGTGCTCGGCCTGAATGACCAATTCTTCCTTGCGAGCATTTGAGTAGTCCTGCCAGGTGCCCAGCAGGGAGTCGAGCAGCGGCGAGAGGCGGTGCAATTTGCCGCGAAGAATGTCCCGCTGTTGCACCCCGTTGGCCAAGGCTTCAACCAATGGGCCAGCCAATACCAGCGCGTTGTAATCCTGTTCCATGCGCCTTACGTCGCGGAAGGCTTCTTCACAGGCGGCGATGTAATCGACACTGCCGGATCTGAGGCTGTGTTCGAAGGCGTCGAGAAACAGTTGCTTGAGCTTGGCCGCGGTGATTTCGCGCATGTGCAGCAGGTTGATGAACAGTGCACGGAAGGTCTTGAGGCTTTGTTCGCTGGTGGAACGCAGCGGGATAAGCGTCAGGTCCAAAGGAATGGACGTATGCCCACCCACCAGCAGGCGACGCAGCTCGTCCGGCTTGAGTTCGTAGGCTTTCAGCCCCTGGCTTTCCAGATTGCTGAACAGTTCTTTCTGGCGCAGACAGGTGTCGTTCTTCTGATAGTGGGCCAGGTCCAGCTTGCCTGCGTAGGCAAAGAACTGGTGACCGAAGCCACCACCCGGGCCACGCCCGACGACCCCGATGACATGCGGGCCATGGGGAAGGGCGACTTCGACCAGGATATAACTGGTGTCCGAGGCGAAATAAAAGCGGCGCGACTGGTCAAGGCTGTATTTGCCGAAGGACATGTCCGACATGCGCGCCAGAATGGGGAATTGCAACGCGTTGATGGACGCGCTCTTGCCCAGGTTGTTCGCACCGTAAACCGACAGCGGGTGTTCGAGCGGAAACAGCCCGAGGCTGTAGCCGGCGGTGTTGAGCAGCGCGAAGCGGCGGATGCCGTAGCGTTCCTGAGTCATGCATCTAGCTCCTGTTCTTCGGCGATCGCGCGGGCCAGAGCCTGCTCTTCGGTCTCTTGCGTTTCGTCAAACTCGCTGAGGTCGAGCGGGTCGTCTGTCTGCAGCAGTTTTTCATCACTGTCATCGTCGATCAGGACCGGCGTCGGCAGTGGCAGATCGCTGTGTAGGCTTGCAGCCAGGTCACGGTCTTGCTGAACCGACAGACAGACATCGAGGAAACGGTGCATCGGCGGCAGGAAGCGGTAGATGCCCACCTCTTCAGACGCGAAGCCGAGTTGGGTCATGCGACGCATGATTTTCTCTTCCAGCTCTTCTTGGGTCTGCACTTCCGCTTGCAAGAACAGATCGCGGTATTTCTCCAGCAGCGATGGCAGTTCGTCACGGCCCAGACTGCCGCCATCGAGTACGGCGACCGGATCACGGCCCTGATCGGCCAAGTGTTCGACGAGAATGAAGGTAAACAGCGCCAGGCGTTGCGCGGTTTTGTTGACCTGTGCAGCCGCCAGTTCCGGGACGAAGTAATAGAAGCCGCGAGTATCGCAGATGAGTTCAAAGCCCAACGCCTTGAACAGCGCACGGTACTGATCCTGCGAGTTGGAAAGCTGAGCGTAGAGCTCGGGGTCTCGGCGGCTGATGTGGTAGCCCTTGAACAACTCGCGAAAGATCGGTGCGAGTTGGGACATTTCGGATAGATCAAGATGCATGGGCGATGCCCTCTGAATTCTCTTGGGTGGCGTCTTTGCTTGAGAGCAGGGCGAAGGAGCGCAGGCTGACGCGGTGCTCCTGAGTGAGGTACTCGCGGCGTTCGAGGCGCTCGCGTTTGAAACGTTTTTCACGAGACAGTCGCGAAAACCAGTACAACAGTTCATCGGTTGCACCGGTCGGCTCTTGCTCCAGCAACCAGACCATCAGGTCTGGCATCGGCAGTGCTTCCTCACAGCGCTCGACCATTTCCTTGACCGTCCGCGGCGCCCGAGGCGGTTCACCCTTGCGGGTAACGCTGGCTTTGGGGAAGCGTGCGGGTTTCGGTTCGAAACGAGCCAACGCGTACACATAGGCCTCAACCTGGTTCGCGCTGCCGAGAAAGGTGCTCTGCGGACGGGTGAACAACGGCATGGCGGCTTGTGGCACTGCGTCGATGCCTTTGCGGCGGATGGCTGCCAGGGCCAGCGCGGCGCCGCGCGTGACGGCGTTATGGCGGCGTGCCTCTTCCCGCAACGGCAGCAACAATTCGCGCGCATGGCGCAGCGTCAGTTGGGCGCTGGTCTGCATTTCCAGGATTCGGGCATGGGTGCGCAGCAGCATGTCGTCGTCGACCAAGTGCCCGAGGCGCTGCTGGTCGGTGAGCATGCGCAGCAACACGTTCTCGACCTTGCGCACGCCTTGTTCGAAGGCGCCATCCGCGTTCACCAGTTGAATCATCGGCTCGACGTATTCGTCCCACGTCGCGAGCACTTCGGCGTAGCGTTGGCGCAGTGGAATCTGGCGGTCGCTGGTCTTGGCCCGTTCGGCCACCGAGACCAACGCCTGTTCGTCGTTGGCGAGTTTTTTCAGGACATCGCGCACGCGCATGTCGAGAAGGCGCAACTGGCGCGCAAGATCATTGGCATCGCGAGCTTCGAACGCTTCCTGGATGTAACCGGCAAGGCGCTCCAGGTGACGCAGGTAGGCTTCGATTTCCAGGCACAGCCCCAGACGGTGTTCGCGGCGCAAGTACGACAGGAAGTCATGGATCTGCGCGTTGAGCTCGAACCGGTTCGGGCTTTTGGCCACGGGAACGAGAATGTCGAGACGAATCCACACGTCTAGCAGGTGGGTAATGTCTTGTGGCGTGCTTTCCAGTTGCTGGGCGGCCAGTTGCAGACGCAGTTCGCTCAGGCTCAGGGTGCCTTGGTCGAAGTGCTCGCACAGTGGCTCAAGAAGCGCCCAGTGCTCGGCGAGGGCGCGCAAGACGCGCTTAGGTTCGATCATCGGAGGGCCGCTGGTTGGCAAATAAAAGCGGCAATTGTACTGCATCGCAGCCTTTGGTTTTCACCCTCAGTCGATCAACTGCGGCGTGATTCGTCGAAGGTCTGTAGAATCTGCGTCCTGACTTTATCCACAGGTGGCTGTCCCTTGCTCAACGAGCCTCGCCGCCGCGCCTTTTTGTCCGCCATGCAGGTGGTCACCTGGCTGCCGCGTACCGAATTGCCTTTTGCTGCGCCGTCACGTGCGCAGCTGCTTGCGCCGTTGCCGGTATTCGACGAAGTCGAGGACGCGCCCCGGCCAGCCGCGCCTGCACCCGGGCACAGCGAGGCGCCTGTGGCCGGCACTGTGCCCGTCGCTCGGTCCGGCGACCGGCCAAAAATCGAGGTGCCCCGTCCGTCCGTGCCAGCGAAGGCGTCTGCCACCCCTGCGGCCCAGGACGACGCTGCGCCTGTGGTTAATAAGGCACCGGTCGTGCCTCCTCCTCGTTTTGCCCTGCAACTGCTGCGGGCCGGCAGTTGCTTGCTGCTGGTCGAACTCGTCACGGGCGAGCCGTTTCAGAGCCGCGACCCTTCCTATCTGTTGCTGAAGGACATGTTGCGAGCGGCTGGGCTGCCGGACAGCCCGCAAATCGTCGGCGAGCCCGTGAGCTGGCCGTTGCTGATGCGCGGGCAAATGGACCAGGGGCCGGACGCTGCGAGGGATTTCGTTCAAGGGTTTCTCTACGCCCGCGTCGAGGAAGCGCCTTGCGCTTGCCTGTGGTTGGTCGGACTTCCGGCGATCCGTTTCGCCGGCGAGTCGGATGCCGAATCCTACAATCAAGATTTCCAGATCGATGGTCTGGGGCTGGCCTGGGCGCTGCCGGGTCTGGAGCTGTTGATGGACGAGCCTCAGCGCAAGGCCGACGTATGGCGTGCCATGCGCAAATTGATGGGGCGTTGGAAGAGCGTAAATGAGTGATGCCGTAACGTTTCGCCGCATGACCGAGGCCGACCTGGATGCGGTATTGAAAATTGAATATGCAGCGTTCAGTCATCCTTGGACGCGGGGCATTTTTCTGGATGGGCTCAAATCCTATGAGATCTGGCTGATATTCGAAGGCAATCAGCAGGTCGGGCATGGGGTGATCAATGTGATCATCGACGAGGCGCATCTGCTCAACATCACCGTCAAACCAGAAAGCCAGGGCCGTGGCCTCGGATGGCTGCTGCTCGACAAACTGATGAAGCGCGCCTTTGAACTCAACGGGCGTGAGTGCTTTCTCGAACTGCGCGCCAGCAACCAGTCGGCGTATCGGCTTTACGAGCGGTATGGTTTCAACGAAGTGGGGCGGCGACGTGATTACTATCCGGCTACTGGCGGCCGGGAAGATGCGTTGGTTATGGCCTGTACGTTGACGGATTGATTTCGTCGCGCCGCGTGCGGCCGAGCCGTACGCACCAAAAAGTGGTGCGCCCTGAGCGTCTCCCCCGCCACTGTCCCATGCTCGAGCGGTCAAATGACTCAGCCTCTTCGCTCTCATGCCGCGGGCTTGCAACATGAGAGCGTGCGGCTTTGGACGTGCCGGCAAGCCGAACTCAGATTTCAGGCTTGCCATCCAGCGGGTCGAAGATCGCCATCTCTTCTTCATCCAGCCCGCTACCTGCGCCGATTTCATCCTCATCCACAACGCTCAGGTCGAAGTCGGCCGGTCCACCTTCGCCTTCTTCGCGAGCCGATCGGGCGCCGTCTTCGCCGATCAGCGTTTCAGGGCTCATGTCATCGTCTGTCGGATTGTGGTCGTCTGTCGATGCACCCGTCAGGCCAGCTTCACGGGCGCGTTCGTCAGGAATGTAGGTCTGCAGTTCGTCTTCGGGAATAGTGTCCCCAATGCGTCCGCTGGGTTCGTTGTTGTCGTTGAAATTCAGCTCTTCCATCGACCCCATGCGGTCTTCGTTGTCATCGATGGGTTCAGGTTGAGTGGCGCCGAAAGGGCGGCGTGAGTCGTTCATGGCAGATCCTCATTACGGTCGGTCTTTTGGGTGGACCGGCACTGGCGATGAAGATTCCGCGCCGGTTCCTCACCGGTAGTGGGCTATGGGCCATCTTAGCGGGGAGGATGTCGGATTCGTCGCGGTGGGCTCAAACCGATGCTTCTTAACCAGCGGCTGTGCTAGCCTGCGGCGGCAATTTCACATCCGCCACCGCAGGCCAGCCCAGGTTTTACGGAGGAGGGTCAGGCTTGCTTCTTCATTTCGGGCAACGGCTTGCGCAGTTGATCGAGCTGGCGCCCCACCGAGCCGGTCCGGCATTTCGCTGCGGCCTGATCAGGCGTCATGTTGCGTATCGAGGTGTAGAACAATTTGCAGGTGTCGACCTTTTGGGTGACCTGCCATTTCGTCGTGCATTGCTTGAGCAGCGCAGCGGCGTCTGACGATGGGTTCTGGCCCATTCCCGCCTGCCAGCACGCGGCGCTCAAATCCTGGCCCATGACTTTCAAGCCGGCGTCATCGGCTTTGGTTTCATCGCCGCCATAGTTGCTCTTGTCAGCCGCGTACCAGATGTAACTCGGATGATTGGACCCGATCACGGAGACGTTCTGTCCCGTTGCGGGGGTAATGGTGGCCAGGCCCAGCACCGGCACTTCCGCCTTGTACTGCTCCTTGAGCCAACTGCGCACCGGGGCACCAAAGGCGACCATGGGCAGCGAGGTTCCTTTTGCACTCAAGCTGACCTCTTTGACCATCGTGGTCTGGTAGTCGGTGAAGTAGCCGTAGACGCCTTCCAGGTCTTTACCCGCATTGGCAGGGGCGGCGATGGGGGCGATGTCGATGATGGTCTGATAGGCAGGCGTCTGGTCGGCGGGAATGCCGTTGTCGGTCAGCAGCGCTGCCCAGCGATCAGTAGTGGCCGAGCGCAGGTAGTCCTGCGCCTGCGTCAGGGAGTAATCCGGTGGGAAATGCAGCAGTTCGACACTTTTACGGTTTTCCAACGCCATCCCCAGCGGCAGGAAGAGGTACCAGTTATAGGCAAACTTGCCGGCGGCATTGAGTTTCTGAGCGCCGTCGTAGGCCTTCTCACCGGCGTCCAGCAGTTGGGTGAGCGGTTTGTCATAACCGTCTGGCACGCCGCTGATGGTCGCATGGAGCTGATCGTTGTCGTTCACAACGCTGACTTTTGCGCTCGTGAAGCCGTCGCGCTGAACGCTCTGCGTCAGGTAATGCTCGGCGGTCTGCTCCAACGTCCAGTTCTGGAAGCAGATGACATTGCAGTTGTTGGGATAAGCGAAAAGGCGGGTGACCCGCTCCTTGCTGCCCAGGTTGACGTTGACCTCTGCGTGGGCGCAGATGCTCAGCGTGAATGCAGCGAGGGTGGCGCTCAATGCGGCGGTTTTCTTCATGCTCATGTCCTTGTTGGCGTGGGCACCCGTCTGAGCGGGTGTGTACCAATAATGAAACACGCGGACATGACTGGAAATATGCCGAATCGAATTTACCGGCCTTTCAAATGCACGCTTCCCAATAAAGCAGGACATTCCGAGTTACAGCACGAACCGCTGCACCATGCTGTTCAGATCCGTTGCCAGCATCGCCAGTGCATGACTGGCGACGGTGGTCTGCTGGGCGCCGGAAGCGGATTGCGCCGACAGGTCGCGAATACTGCTCAGGTTGCGATCCACTTCGCTGGCGACTTGGGCTTGTTGTTCGGCGGCGCTGGCAATCAGCAGATTCCGATCGCTGATCGTGGAAGTCGAACTGATGATCACGGTCAGCGCCTGGCTGGTGGCAGCCGCCTGTTCGAGGGTCTGGCTAGCTTGGGCCGCGGTAATGCGCAAGGTTTCAGCGGTGTCTTGGGTGCTCTTCTGTACGTCGTGGATCAGTGTTTCGATTTCGGTGGTCGATGCGCTCGTGCGTTGTGCCAGCGAGCGGACCTCGTCGGCCACCACCGCAAATCCGCGACCGGCCTCCCCCGCCCGCGCGGCTTCGATGGCGGCGTTCAGCGCGAGGAGGTTGGTCTGATTGGCGATGGCGCGAATCACTTCCAGAATTTTACTGATGCTCAAGGTGCGCTCGGCGAGGCCATCGGCCTGGTGGGAGGAGTCAAGCACGTTGTCCGCCAGCTCCTTGATCGAGTCGATGGTGCCCGACAGGCGCGTGCGGCCTTGCGCGGCCGCCTCGTTCGACGCTTTCGATTCGGTAGAGGTGTTGCTGGCGTTGTCGGCCACTTCGACGGCGGCCTGGCTCATCTGGTTGACGGCAACTGCAGCTTGTTCGATTTCATCGTTTTGCATCTGCAAGTTCCGGGCGCTGGCCTCGGCGATCGCACCCATTTCCTGCACCGATTGGCCCAACTGCCCGGCCGCGGCGTAAATCTGATCGAGGGTGCCGTGCAAGTTTTCACGCATCTGGCCCAGCATCTTCAGCAATTGCGCTGTTTCATCCTTGCCTTCCTGTACCGGGTACGGGCTCAGATCACCTTGAGCGATGGTGCTGGCGATCTGCAGTGACTGGCGCAGTGGCCTGATAATGCTCAGGCTCAAGCGCCATGCCAGCAACAGCGTCAGGGCCAGCGCAACCGCGATGGCACTGACAGCGATGATGCGCGTCTGCTCGAACCGGCGGCCCGCCCCCTCCACCGCCGTGGCCGCGCCCTGCTTGTTCAATTCGCGGAGCAGTTGCACCTGCATGTCCATCAGGTCGCCCTGTACGCTCAGTGTCGTATTGAGCAGCATGCGCGCGTCATTGATTCTGCTCTGTTCGATCATGCCGATCTGGTCATGCAGTCCCGGCATGAATGCTTTGTAGGCGTCTTGCAGCGCCTTGATGGAATCACGTTCTGTGCTGTCGGTCGCGTGGGCAAGGTAATCGCTGAAGCCTTTTTCGACTTCATTCTTCAACTGCTCGGCGTTGATCTTGCTGGTGACCACCGCGCTCGGGTCATCTGCGTTGGCGATAAGGCGTGCGCTTTCTCCGCGCAGTTTGCTCAGATCAATCGCTATTGCGTCGGCCATGGCAATGCTCGGCAACGCACCGCTCTGAACGGCTTCGCCCTGATCCCTAATGCTCTGCATCTGAAATAGGCAGAACGCGCCCAGTGCCACCAGTAGCGATGCAGTGACCCCAAAGCACAGGATCAGACGCTGAGTAATCCGGAAGCGCCGCAAGAACATCGGCTTGGACGAAGTACGAAACAGCCCACGCAATAACCTTTTCAAAGCACCACTCTCAGCGACGAGGACATCGGAGACTTGGTTATAAAGCGGGTTCATGATGTCTTTATGACATCTCTATGTATGTTTCAGATTTGTGGTGGTTCAGCGGCCATTGCGCGATGAGTGGTCGCCCAGCCGTGTAAGGGTTATCCAGAACGCTATGACTGAGGGGAGCTTCACGCACAAAGGCCCCATCAAACGCCTGCTTCCTCCATGAATTCCTGCAGAAATCGCTGCGCTCGCTCGTGCCGAACCTTCGCCATCTGCCGTCCGGTCACCGTCTGAAAGCTGTCAGCCAAGGTGAAGAGCTTAGTGGTGAAATGATCGACGGCATATTGGGAGTCATCCAGCGCGCGGTGTTCGGCGTGGGGGTCGGTCGGCTCATAAAGGTGACTGCCCATGCGCCCGGAGACATAGAACAGGCGCGCGACTCCTATCATTCCGATTGCATCGAGGCGATCGGCGTCTTGCAGAATTTTCGCTTCCAGGCTTTCGGGAGGGATGTTCGCCGAATGGCTGTGGCAGACGATGGCGTGGGAGACCGCGTCGACGCGCTCTTCGTCCCAGCCCATTTCGGCCAAGACTTCCGATGCCTTGGCCGCTGCCAGACGAGAAGCGCTGGAGCGGAAGGGGGAGTTCTTTTCCACGGCCACGCTGTCGTGCAAAAGCGTTGCGGCCAGCAGGATTTCGGAGTCACCGCCTTCCTTGTCGCGGATTGCGCAGACATTTCTCCAGACACGGTAAAGATGTGACAGGTCATGGGAGCCGTCGGGCCGCTCTGCCACCGTGTGAGGGATCAGCTTGTCGGCAAGGTCTTGAAACGGCGAGAAGGAGAGGGCGCTCATCGGAAGTCCTTTCGATAGGGGCTGTCAGCCGCTACCAGCATAGAGGATTCATGTGACGGGCGGCCTGGAATACACCTCGCTCATCTGCTGGCAATTGCGATGCCAGCAGATGTTCAGCGCGCGGAACAGGCGGTGGTCACTGCCCCTTCATGGCGGCGGTCATTTTATCAACGTTGTAGCGAAACATTTTCACGTAAGTGGCTGCCGGGCCATTGGGCGGGGACAACGACTCCACATACAACTCGCCTCCGGGATGGGCCCCGCTGGCATTGGCGATCTGCTGCACCAAACGCGGGTCGCTGGAGTTTTCGAAGAAGTAAGCGCTGACGTGCTCTTGTTTGATCTGGTTGATCAGCTTGCCGACGTCAGCGGCCGACGCTTCGGTTTCGGTGGAAAAGCCCAGCGGCGACAGGAACGTCACGCCGTAGGCATCACCGAAGTAGCCAAACGCATCGTGAGACGTCAGCACCTTGCGCTGGGCGGCGGGAATGGCGTTGATCTGAGTGCGGGCATAGGCGTCCATGTCCTGCAACTGGACGATGTATTTGTCACCGTTTGCCTTGTAGTCCGCCGCATGCTGCGGGTCGGTCTTCTGCAGGGCTTTAACGATATTTCTGACGTAGACGATGCCGTTGACCGCGCTATTCCAGGCGTGCGGATCGGTGATCTTTTCACCGTCTTCTTCCATGCTGCGGGTCATGATGCCATTGGACAACACCACCGGTTCACCCTTGTAGCCTGATGCAGTGATCAGCCGATCGAGCCAACCCTCCAAGTTCAGCCCGCTGACAAACACCACGTCCGCTTTTTTCAGTGCCTGGGCGTCATTGGGGGTTGGCTCATAGACGTGTGGGTCGCCGTTAGGGCCGATGAGAGAGGTCACGTGCACATGATCCCCTCCGACGTTTTGCACCATATCGGCGATGACAGTGAACGATGCAACGGTTTCCAAGGGTTTTGCCTGGACGATAGTGGCCAGGCCCGACAACGCCAGCGCGGCGGTCAGGAGCGTCAAACGTTTCATGATGTTTTCCTTCAGGTAAGCGAACGATCAGCCGGAGAGGTGAACCCTTGGGAACAGACGGCGTAGGAAGCCGCTGCGTCCAAAGAACAGTGAAAACAGATAGAACGCGCTGGCGGTCAGGACGATAGCGGGGCCGGACGCAACGCTGGCGTGGTAGGACACGATCAAACCGATGAAACCTGAGAGGGTGGCGACCACAGTGGAAATCACGATCATCCCGGTCAGCGAGGTCGACCAGAACCGGGCGACCGTGGCGGGCAGCATCATCATCCCCACTGCCATGAGGGTCCCCAATGCTTGAAACCCGGCGACCAGGTTCAGCACCACCATCAACAGGAACAGCACGTGATACAGCGAACCCCGGCCACCGACGGCGCGCAGGAACCCTGGATCGAAACATTCGAGAATCAACGGACGGTAGATCACCGCCAGCAGAATCAGGGTGAACGAAGCGATGGCGCCGACCATGAATATGGCGTGGTCATCGATGGCCAGAATCGTCCCAAAGAGGACGTGCAGCAGGTCAACGTTAGAGCCATGCAGTGAGACGATCAGCACGCCAGCGGCGAGGGAGGTGAGGTAAAAGCTGGCGAAGCTCGCGTCTTCTTTCAGTGTGGTGAACCGACTGACCAAGCCGGAGAGCAGGGCCACGGCGAGTCCGGCGATCAGGCCGCCAACCCCCATCGCGGGGAGCGACAGGCCCGCGAAAAGAAAGCCCACTGCTGCGCCTGGCAACACCGCATGGCTCATGGCATCCCCCACCAGGCTCATGCGTCGCAACATCAGCAACACACCGACAGGGCCGGAACCGATCCCCAAGGCGAAACACGCTATCAGGGCGCGCCGCATGAAGCCGAACTCGACGAAGGGCTGAATCAGCAACGAGTAGAGCGTCACGAGGCGTCCTCCTTGTCGAGCTCACAGGGTTGCGCGTCAGGGCTCCAGTGCTCGGCCATGTTCTTGGCCCGACGCAGGTTCTCGGGGTGAAGAATGTCGACGGTATTGCCCCAAGCAATGGCTTCACGCGCCAGCAGCAGGGTGCTGGGAAAATGCTGGCGCACTTGTTCGATATCGTGCAGAACCGCAATCACAGTGCGCCCTTGACCATGCCAATCGCTGATCAACTTGAGCAGATCGCGTGTCGTGCGCGCGTCAATGGCCGTGAAAGGTTCGTCCAACAAGATCACCGAAGCATCCTGAAGCAGCAGCCGGGCAAACAGGACCCGCTGAAACTGGCCAGACGACAGCGAATTGATGCTGCGTTGCTCGAAGCCTTCAAGCCCTACTGCCAGCAAGGCGTCGCGGGCTTGTTCAGCCTGTCTGCGTGAGGCGCCACGGAACGCCCCGAGGCTGCGCCAAGCGCCCATCATCACCGTGTCGGCCACGCTCAGCGGAAAGCTGCGGTCGATTTCAGCCGCCTGGGGCAGGTAGCCGATGTGACGCGTGGCGAGGGGACCCCGATCCACTCGACCTAAGGCGGGTTTGAGCGTCCCTGCGATGGCTTTTATGAGGGTCGACTTGCCAGCACCGTTGGGGCCCACGATGGCGGTCAGGCTGCCCGCTGCGAAGCGTCCGCTCACATGGTGCACGGCGGGGCGACGCTCGTAGGTCACGGTCAGGTCGTGCAAGTCGATGGCGGCGCTCATGGGATGGCCACTGCCCATGCGATGCCGATCCACAGCACCGCGAGGACGGCCAGTGATATCAGGACTCGCTTGCCCGCGGACTGAGCGAGTGCGGACGCTGCGATGTTGATTGAGGGGTGTCGATCCTGTTTCACGAGAACTGAGGCCTGAAATGTTTTGTTATAGTATTACATCACTATTTTCAGGAACGAGGAAAGGGGTATTTATCGCCGGTTCAGGATCGCGACAGATTGAGTTCAAGGCGCCTGTATTTTCTCGAGTGGGCAAACCCTGTAGTTTCAGGCGACGTCTCCCTGTTCTGGAACCTTACATGTCCGCCATCTATCGCCGTCCGGTGCCGCTTGCCAAATGCTATCGGCTGCTCAATCACGGGCCCACCGTGCTGGTCAGCGCGGCCCATGGCCAGCAGCGCAATATCATGGCGGCGGCGTGGGCCATGCCGCTGGACTTTCAACCACCTAAAGTCACGGTGGTGCTCGACAAGTCTGTCTGGACGCGCCAACTGCTGGAGGCCTCCGGACATTTTGTGATCAACGTGCCAACGGTCAGCCAAGTGGACATCGTCGAAACGGTCGGTTCCACTTCAGGATTGGAAATTTTCCGGGCGGACGAGCAGGACAAGTTCAAGGCCTACGGCCTTGAAACCTTCTCTGGCGATGTGGTTGACGCGCCATTGCTGGAAGGCTGCGTCGCTTGGTTGGAATGCCGTTTGATACCTGAGCCGCATAACCAGAGTCAGTACGATCTGTTCATCGGCGAGGTTGTGGCCGCCTGGGCGGATGAGCGCGTGTTTTCCGATGGCCATTGGCATTTTGCCGACCATGATTCACTGCGCACGGTGCACCATGTGGCGGGCGGGCATTTTCTGGTGATTGGCGATGAAGCGGTCGGCAGCGTACTGCACCGAGTGGAACACCCGCTGGCCTGACGCAGCGGAACACTGAGTGTAAGCCCCTTCACGCCCGTGTGCGGCCTGTGCATCATTTATTCTTGCCAAACACCTCACCCGCTGCCCGACTTGGCGCCAGAGTCGAGTCAGTGAGTGGCTGAGGTTCGGGCTGGTCAATCCTTGACCAACTGGCCGTCTACCAAGCGCCAAGTGTGCAGCGGGTTGCTCCGCTGCAGGGCGGCAGGTAGCAATGAATCCGGCGCATTCTGGTAACAGACCGGACGCAGAAAACGGTCGATTGCGGTAGCGCCGACCGAGGTGCTGCGGCTGTCGGAAGTCGCTGGGAACGGCCCGCCGTGCACCATGGAGTAGCTCACCTCGACGCCGGTAGGGAAATCATTGAAAAGGATTCGACCGGCCTTGCGCTCCAGGATGGGCAGCAACTGCCGGGCGATCGCCTTGTCTCCGTCCTCGTAGTGCAGCGTTACGGTCAATTGGCCGTCAAAGCTGGCGGCAACACGTTGCAAGTCGTCTACGTCCTTGCAGACGATGAGCAGGGCACTGGGACCGAAGTTTTCGTCTTCCAGCGAAGGTGTGGCGAGGAACGTCGCCGAGTCGGTCCTGAAGAATGCGGCGCGTGCCTGATAGGGCCCTTCTGCTTCGCGCCCTTCGGCCACCAACGAGACACCTTGCGCCTTGTGAAGATTGTTCAAGCCGTTGCAGTAGGCGCCATAGATATTGGGCGTCAGCATCGTGCTGGACGTTTTGTCGGAAAGC
Organism: Pseudomonas sp. GD03842; assembly: GCF_029841165.1. NCBI lineage: Bacteria > Pseudomonadati > Pseudomonadota > Gammaproteobacteria > Pseudomonadales > Pseudomonadaceae > Pseudomonas > Pseudomonas sp. GD03842. The sequence continues at coordinate 15,303 of NZ_JAOCEA010000004.1, forward strand.
GCCTTGCCTGCCGCGTGAACGAACAGCTCGAGATCATCGCTTTCCAGCGCCAGCAAAATGCCCGGGTTGGTGCAAAACTGACCGGCCCCCATCACCAGCGAATCGGCAAAACCGCTGGCGATGCTTTGGGCGCGGGCCGCCAGAGCGGCCGGCAGCAGAAAGCTGGGGTTGATGCTGCTCATCTCGGCGTACACCGGAATTGGAACAGGGCGGGCCTGGGCCGCCGCCACCAACGCCAGGCCGCCACGGCGTGAGCCCGTAAAACCGACCGCTTGAATTCGTGGGTGGCTGACCAACGCTTGGCCCACCGAAATATCTTTGTCGATCAACATCGAGAACACGCCTTCCGGCATACCTGTCGCGCGAGCGGCTTGCTGAATGACCCTTGCCACCAGTTCACTGGTGCCTAGGTGCGCGGGGTGGGCCTTGACGATGACCGGGCACCCTGCCGCAAGCGCCGACGCGGTGTCGCCACCTGCGACTGAAAACGCCAATGGGAAATTGCTGGCGCCGAATACCGCGACCGGGCCCAGTCCGATGCGTCGCTGGCGAAGGTCAGCGCGCGGAAGCGGCTGACGGTTTGGCAGGGCGGTGTCTACCACCGCGCCATGCCAGCGGCCATCACGAAGCAGCGTGGCAAACAGTTTCAGTTGGTTGGCAGTGCGCATCCGCTCGCCCTCAAGCCTGGGACGCGGCAGCCCGCTTTCCAGGTGAACACGGTCGATCAGCGTGTCGCCCAAGTCCAGCAACCCTTGGGCGATCGCTTCGAGAAACAGCGCTCTCTGCTCGTCGCTCAGATGCCGATAGCGGTCGAACGAAGCCTCGGCCAGTTCGCAGGCCTCATTGACGTCCTCCAGCGAATTAGCGCCGAATGCCGGCGTCAGCGGCTCTCCGGTTGCTGCGGCGATGGCCGAGACTTCGCCCGCCTGCCCGCGTAGCGAGCGCTGTCCGATGATCGATTCACCCAGGATTTGCATGTGTTCTGCACCTCGTGTTCGAGACGGGCTTGGGGCGGGTCGCGGCTTTGTGTTGCGCGGCGGTGGTCAGCGCTTGAGCGTAGATCATGGATCAACGTGCGTCAGCTCGATCGTTTGCTGAGAGCTGCGGCGAATGCTTTGAAATGGGAGGCGAGGCAGTGGCGTTAGGCGGAGCGGAGGACGAAGTCGTCGCAGCATGCCGAGCCGACGGGAGCGACGCTGAGTTCGCTACCGCCGGTGGTTGTGGCCGTGCTGTTGTGCAGCAGGTGACCCGAGGCTACTGTTGAACGGCGCTGAACCCTTCAAAGGCGATCTGCTGCTGGATCGCGGTCACGATGTTCTTGCGCGTAGCCGGTAGCTGGTTGCCGTCCTTGTCGACGAAGACATCGTGTTGCAGTTCAGCTTCGTCGCCCTCACCGACAAACGAAAAGCCGAGAAACTCGAAGGCTTCACGGTCGACATTGGCTTTCGCGCGCGGGGTGCGCAGAGGGAGGGTGACGCTGATGCCATCCTTGGCGATGACAAACACTTCGGCTTCCTTCTTCACCCGCGCGGCCTTGCTCTTGCTGCCGCCCGGCTGACTGACCGCCTGGTGCGTCTGGTTCAGCACTTTCAGCGCCAGGCCGTAAACCAACTCCTGAAAGTGTGGATCGTCCTTGTAACTGGACAGGATTCGGCTGATCGGAAAACGGGTGCTGAGGTCTTCCAGTGCGGCCATGTCCGCGGCTTCGGCGTCTTTCAATTGCTTGAGCTGACCCATCAACTCATAGGCCTGATCGTCGTCGAAACGGTCATGGGCCTGGCGGATGGCGGCGCGCAGCTCACGAATCTGGTCGCTTTCCCGGGTGCTCTGGAAGGCATCGAGCACCATTTCGCTGATGGTTTTCGCCTGTGGCACGTGTTGTGAGAGATTGATGGCGTCTTCGTACGCCTGCTTTGAGGACAGGGCAGGCGCTGCTACGTCGGTACGGAAATCAGACATTGAACATCCATTGCTTCATTTACGGGGTTTGAGCGCGAGGCGCCGAAGCGCTTCGCGGGGGAGGGTAAGTTATTTCCCGCCCAGTGCACCACCCGCTGCGCCGCCCAGCCCGGCACCGATGGTGCCCCCTGTGCTGCCGCCCAGCTTGTTGCCAATGACCGAGCCTGCCGCGCCACCCAGGCCGCCGCCAATGGCTGCACGAGTCTTGTGGCCTTTCTTGGCGGTCACGGCGCCGCCTGCTGCGCCCGCCAGGCCTGCGCCAACGGCCGCGCCGTTGCTGCCCCCCATCTGCTGGCCAACGACATTGCCCAGCGCACCGCCTAGACCACCGCCAAGCGCAGCGTTTGTACCGCCGCCCGCCATTGCGCCTTGAGAAATCAGAAGACCCAGAACCGCAGGAAGTATGAATCGCATGTACTCGACCTCGAAGTAAGACAGCGCCAAGGCGCGATGTCGTGGTTGGAGAGAATGCCAGGGGCGCTAGCCTGAATAAAGCGGATCGCCAGAAACAACAAAGCCCGCACGAGGCGGGCTTTGTTGAGGTACTTGGTGGCTACACAGGGACTTGAACCCCGGACCCCAGCATTATGAATGCTATGCTCTAACCAACTGAGCTATGTAGCCAAGTGGCGCGCATTATTCGCTTAGACGTGGGATGTGTCAACCCTCTCGTTAAAAATTTCTGCGTGCGATCAATTGGTTAGAGATCTGCTCTCTAGCTCCCCCTGGGTAGACGCGGTCATCAGCTCGTCGGTGACAGTTTGCGACGCCTGTTGAGTGGAATTGCCTCATTTTCGTGCAAAAGCAGTGCACCGTTTGTGGCCGTATGCCCGTTTAGATGGCTTCTGGCTATCGGTCCGGTTTTTGCTTACTGCACATTAATTGCGCGCATCACCATTCTCGCGCGCGAATCGCTTGAAGAACCGCGACGCAGTCTTCGACACAGGGGACGGGCGGTTGTCGTTTTTAAAACAAAGACATGGCATTTTGCCGGTAAAGAATGTGAGGCGGCAGCCGCTGCGGTCAAAAGCTGCAGTTGCGGGTCGTCCGTGAGGAGTCGTCGGTCATGCAAAGTCTTTTGTCGCCAGGAATTCGTCTGCTCGGACGCTTCGGTTTTGCACGCAAGTTTCAAGTGCTGTTCTTTCTGTTCATTCTTCCGTTGGCCGGAAGCCTGTGGATGATCGGGCAGGACTATCTCAACAAGCTGAGCGTCATTTCCGGAGAGCAGGCCGGGGTACGGCAACTTCTGGCACTCGACGCCCTGGATGCCCAACTCACCGCTCAGCGCAACCTCGCTGCGCGTTGGAAAGCTGCGGACATACTTCATGAACCTACCCCGGCAGCGAAGGCCGCCATGGCGGCGCTGGATGCCGCGAGTCCTGTCCTCACTAAGACGCTAGCGGACCTAGGCGAGCAGTTGAAGGCGCACCGGGCCAGCGCTGACACCCTGGCTCGATATCAGGCCTTGCAAGCGACCGTCCATGGCATGGACTCCGAATCCCTTCGCACTATCGGCTGGTGGCCTGATGGGTACGACCGCTTCACGGCTGCCCTGACCGCACTCCAAAGCCTGCGCGAGCAAATTGCAATGGATAACGGGTTGATTCTCGATCCGTGGTTGGAAACCTATCTGCTGATGCAGATCGCCACGCAGCAGACACCCGATCTCATTGAGCGTGTCGGGCGCATGGCCAGTGTGGGGCAATCATCGGTAGCCTCCGGACAGTTTTCATTGCAGAGCCGTCTGCAGATGCGTGATCTGCGCAGCCGGATCGCCGATGCCCGTGATCAATTGGTGAAGGCGGCAGCATCGCTCAAAGCCAAAGCCTACCCAGGGATGGAAACCTGGCTTGCCCAATACAATGACAGCCTCCAACGTCTGGATGGCGAGCTGAAAGCGCTGGACGAAGGTGTGTTCGGCGGCACGATCAAGCTGGACACCTCGGCCTTCGAGCGCAGCGTCGATACCACCCTCGACGCGCTCGCCGCCTTGCGCAATCAGTCCCTGACGTCACTGGACGACCGTCTGGATTACTACCACGATCGGGCGATCAGACAGTTCATTCCCGTGGCTGCGGTCTTCGGCATCCTGGCGCTGGCTGCACTGTATCTGTTCATTTGCCTCCAGGCTTCGATTCGCCGCAGCGCCAAGGGGATCACTACCCTGGCTGAATCGCTGCGCGATGGCAATTTGTGCGTGGAAGTCGCTGTCGAGGGGCGTGACGAGCTGGCCGCCATCAGCAAGGCGCTGAACGTCGCAGTGGTCCAGTTGCGGACCACGCTGCTGGGGGTTAACCATGAAACCCAACAGTTAGGGTCTGCCGTTCTTACCCTCAATTCGCAATCAGGCAGCACGCTGAACGAGGTCGAGGATCAACAGCAGCAGATCAGCCAGATCGCCGCTGCGGCGACGCAACTGGCCGCCACGTCCATGGGCGTCGCTAAAAGCTGCGAAGAGGCTTCCGGAAACGCCCAGCAAACGCGGCGCATTGCCGAGGACAGCAGCCGCGACAGCCAGCGGACGACGGCCAGCATTCAGCAGCTCAACCAGCGTTTGACTGACACCGCCGATGCGCTTGGCAAGGTCAGTGAGCAGGGGCAGCAGATTCAGTCCGTCGTCGACACCATTCGCGGGATTGCCGAACAGACGAACCTGCTGGCGCTCAACGCTGCCATCGAAGCTGCGCGAGCGGGCGAGCAGGGACGTGGTTTTGCCGTCGTGGCCGATGAGGTGCGTAGCCTGTCGCAACGAACTCAGGCCTCTACTGCGCAGATTGCAGGCACGGTCGATAGTCTGCGCTCAACCGTCAGTCAGGCCGTCAGCCTGATGGAGGCCGCATGTGGTCAGGCAGTGACCGATGCTCAATCTGTGACGGGGTTGGGCGAGCGGCTCGGCGAGATCGCGGGGGCGGTCCAGCGCGTGACCGATACCCTGGCGCAAATCGCCACGGCCGTGGAAGAACAGGCAGCGACCGCCGATGAGGTCAGCGGCAACATTCAGCAGGTGGATCAGGCCGCCGGGCGCCTGCTCGATGGCGCAAGGGCGGTCAATCAGGCCGCTGACACCCTGAGCAAGGGAAGTCGGGCGTTGAGCGACAATACTTCGCGATTCCAGTTGGGCTAAGCCCGCGAGTGTTGATACGCGTTCGGTGCTGGCGGCTGGCCCGTGGCGCAGCCGATGGATACGTTGGAGCCACGCAGGTCACGTTTTGTCGATGAAAAGCCTTGACTAAACAGGTGGGGGGTCGGTTTTATCGCTCACTCGCTCATTTTTTCAAGGCTCTTCTCATGACCGAAAGCAGTGCCGCGGGTGCGGCGGTCTACTCACCCCTGACTCTCGCGCTTTATGACGCCTGGGTGCTGGGCGTCTCTAATCGTTTCGCCTGGCGCTGTGGGACCCAGTCGGTACTTTTGCCGTTCTTTCGTGCCAACGTTCGGCCGCGCCATTTGGATATCGGAGTGGGGACGGGGTACTACCTCGCGAAGGCGCAGTTGTCTTCACAGACGCAGGTCACCTTGCTGGATTTGAACCCCAGCAGCCTGGAAGCCGCGAAACGTCGGATCAATCGCCCGGGGACCCGAACGATTCAGCACGATGTGTTCAAACCCATTCCGGGCGGCGAGCGGTTTGATTCGATTTCCCTGTTCTATCTGCTTCATTGCCTGCCAGGGCCACTGGAGGCGAAATCAGCCGTGTTCGCCCACCTCAAGCACAACCTTCAGCCAGGCGGAGTCCTGTTTGGCGCAACGATTTTGGGGGATTCTGCCGGGCACAACGGCTTTGGTCGGAAATTGATGGCGGTCTACAACAAAAAAGGCATTTTCGGAAATCGCGAAGACACCGAGGCGGGGTTCGAAACGCAGTTGCGCGAGCATTTCAGTGATGTGACGCTGAGGCGTGAAGGATGTGTGCTGTTGTTCCGAGCGGCTCAGCCAATAGGCATCTGAAATGGAAAAGCCCCCGGTATGGGGGCTTTCGGTGCAACAGGCGACGCCGGATCAGACGTTGAAACGGAAGTGCAGCACGTCGCCGTCCTTGACGATGTAATCCTTGCCCTCCAGGCGCCATTTGCCCGCTTCCTTGGCGCCCGCTTCGCCCTTGTATTGAATGAAGTCGTTGTAGGCAATGCACTCTGCGCGGATGAAGCCTTTTTCGAAGTCAGTGTGAATGACGCCTGCGGCCTGGGGCGCTGTGGCGCCAACGCGCACGGTCCAGGCGCGCACCTCTTCGACACCGGCGGTGAAGTAAGTTTGCAGGTTGAGCATCTCGTAACCCGCGCGAATCACCCGATTCAGACCCGGCTCTTCCAGGCCCAGGGCTTCGAGGAACATGTCCTTTTCTTCACCGTCATCGAGTTCGGCGATTTCGGCTTCGATCTTGTTGCAGACCGGTACCAGCATCGCGCCTTCTTCTTCGGCAATTGCGCGGACCACGTCCAGATGCGGATTGTTTTCGAACCCGTCTTCGGCCACGTTGGCGATGTACATGACGGGTTTGGTGGTCAGCAGATGGAAGCCCTTGATGATGGCTTTCTCTTCGGCGCTCATGCCTTTCATGAGGCTGCGCGCTGGCTTGCCATCAGTGAAGTGCGCGATGAGCTGCTCCAGCAGGCCCTTCTGAGCCACGGCCTCTTTGTCGCCGCCCTTGGCGTTGCGCGCGACTTTCTGCAATTGCTTCTCGCAGCTCTCCAGATCCGCGAAGATCAGTTCCAGATCAATGATTTCGATGTCGCGTTTCGGGTCGACGCTGTTGGAGACATGAATGACGTTTTCGTCTTCGAAGCAGCGCACGACATGGGCGATCGCATCGGTTTCGCGGATGTTGGCGAGGAATTTATTGCCCAGCCCTTCGCCTTTGGACGCGCCCGCGACCAGGCCTGCGATGTCCACGAATTCCATGGTGGTCGGCAGGATGCGCTTGGGGTTCACGATTTCAGCCAGCGCATTCAGACGTGCATCGGGCATGGCCACGATGCCGCTATTCGGTTCGATGGTGCAGAAGGGAAAGTTCTCTGCCGCGATGCCAGATTTGGTCAGGGCGTTGAACAGGGTGGACTTGCCGACGTTGGGCAGGCCGACGATGCCGCAGTTGAATCCCATGGTGTTTCCCCTCGAGTGATGTCAGGCCTTCTGGCTGTGCAAGACACGCATCGCTTTGGCGAAGTCGCCTGCGAGGACGTCCGGCAGCACGCCGAGGGCAAAGTCGATACTGGCGTCCAGCTTCTCCTGTTCGGCGCGTGGCGCACGACCCAGCACGAAGTTGGAGACCAATTTGGCGTCGCCTGGGTGCCCAATGCCGAGCCGCAGGCGGTGGAAGCCGTTCTGGTTGCCGAGCTGCGCGATGATGTCGCGCAGGCCGTTATGCCCGCCGTGCCCGCCACCCAGTTTGAGTTTGGCGACGCCGGGAGGCAGATCGAGTTCGTCGTGGGCCACCAGGATGGCCGCAGGGGGAATCCGGAAGAAACCCGCCAGGGCGGCAACGGATTGGCCACTGCGATTCATGTAAGTGGTCGGGATCAACAGACGAACGTCATGGCCTTGATGGCTGAATTTAGCCGTCAAGCCGAAATATTTGCGATCAGCGGTCAGGTTGACTCGCTGGGCACTGGCAATGCGCTCAACGAAAAGAGCCCCCGCGTTATGCCGGGTCTGTTCGTATTCGGGGCCGGGGTTTCCCAGGCCGACGATCAGTTGTATGGCGGTCACGTCAGGGGCTCTTCCTTGGGTTGAGGGCAACGGTACCCAGTACCGTCGCCCCTGCAACCAGCGTGCGAGTGAATTACTCGGCAGCGCCTTCAGCTTCGTCAGCGGCTTCAGCAGAAATGCGTGGCGCGTGAACGTTGGCAACTGCTTTGTCGTCACCGTGGGCCAGGGCCACAAACTCAACGCCTTTCGGAGCTTTCAGGTCCGACAGGTGAATGATGGTGCCGATTTCAGCTTTGGCCAGGTCAACTTCGATGAACTCAGGCAGGTCTTTGGCTTCGCAGGAAACTTCGATTTCGTTTTCTACGTGGGAAACTTCGCCGCCTTTCTTGACCGGAGCTTCTTCGTTGATGAAGTGAACCGGAACCTTGGCAGTCAGCTTCTGGCCAGCGACGACACGGATGAAGTCGGCGTGCATGATGAACTGCTTGGCAGGGTGACGCTGCAGCGCTTTGACGATGACGTTTTGCTTGGCGCCGTCAACGTTCAGTTCGATCACGTGGCTGAAGGCCGCTTCGTTATCGAACAGTTTGGCGATTTCCTTGGCCACGATGGTCAGGGATTGCGCGTCTTTGTTACCGCCGTAAACGACGGCAGGGATGCTGGCGGAGTGACGCAGGCGGCGGCTCGCACCTTTCCCCAGGTCAGTACGCGCTTGGGCGTTCAGAGTAAAGTCAGTCATTTTGTATCTCCAAAATAGCCATCTTCGGGTGACGTTTGCGACCAGCGCCAAACCCGATATGGGCAAAAAAGCCCCGCCCCAACAGAAGCTGCTGGGGCGGGGCGCTTTTCGTCAACGGATGTTCGAAAGGGCAGGACCCTTAGCGGAACATCGCGCTGATCGATTCTTCGTTGCTGATGCGGCGAACCGCTTCGGCCACTACCGGTGCGATATCCAGTTGACGGATACGGTCACAGGCTTGTGCTGCAGCGGACAACGGAATGGTGTTGGTCACCACCAATTCGTCCAGCACGGAATTCTCAATGTTTTCGATCGCGCGACCCGACAGCACAGGGTGTGTGCAATAGGCGAAGACCTTGGCAGCGCCGTGCTCTTTCAGCGCCTTGGCCGCATGGCACAAGGTGCCGGCGGTATCGACCATGTCGTCGACCAGAATGCAGGTCCGACCTTCGACGTCGCCGATGATGTGCATCACTTCGGAGTGATTGGCCTTCTCGCGACGCTTGTCGATGATGCCCAGATCCACGCCCAGGGATTTGGCGACAGCCCGTGCGCGCACGACGCCACCGATATCCGGGGAAACGATCATCAGGTTCTCGAAGCGTTGGTCTTCGATGTCATCCACCAGTACCGGGGAGCCGTAGATGTTATCTACCGGGATATCGAAGAAGCCCTGGATCTGGTCGGCGTGCAGGTCGACGGTCAATACGCGGTCAATGCCCACCACGGTGAGCATGTCCGCGACTACCTTGGCGCTAATGGCTACTCGAGCGGAGCGCGGACGGCGGTCCTGACGGGCATAACCAAAATAAGGGATCACAGCGGTGATACGAGTCGCCGAGGAACGACGGAAGGCATCAGCCATCACGACGAGTTCCATCAGGTTATCGTTGGTCGGAGCGCAGGTCGGCTGAATGATGAAGACGTCTTTACCGCGAACGTTTTCATTGATCTCGGCCGTGATTTCGCCGTCGGAAAACTTACCGACAGAGATGTCACCGAGAGGGATATGCAGCTGACGAACAACGCGCCGAGCCAGATCGGGGTTAGCGTTCCCCGTGAAGACCATCATCTTGGACACGCGCAGTACCTGATGTATTAGGGTATGCCTGGATGGCTATAGGAAAATGGCAGGGGCGGCTGGATTCGAACCAACGCATGGCAGGATCAAAACCTGCTGCCTTACCGCTTGGCGACGCCCCTGTATCTGTTGCAACGAATGCCTGGCATTCGGTTCTCTTAGAGCAGTGCTTGTAACTTGCGGTGCAACATCGAAACGTTGCTGCCTTTTGCTACAAACCCTGTAAGGGTCTCTGTAAGAAGGGCCGAGACTTTATCAGCTTCAGCTTTGCTTGGGAAGGCCCCAAACACACAACTTCCAGTTCCGGTTAATTTTGCGTCGGTGTATTTACCTAGCAAATTCAAAGCATTACGAACTTCTGGGTAACGCCTTGCTACAACCGGTAAGCAGTCATTTCGACTGTTTCCCTTGGGAACGGGGCGCACTTTAATGGGCGGCGTGTCACGTGTCAACAGGGGATCTGAAAAAATTTCTGCTGTACTTACAGAGACTTGCGGCACCAGCACCACGTACCACGATTCTTCAGGGTCCACTGGGGTGAGTATTTCACCTACACCTTCGGCAAAGGCGGCGTGCCCGCGCACGAAAACCGGCACGTCAGCGCCCAGCTTCAAACCCAGGGCCGCGAGCCGATCTTCGTCCCAACCCAGTTGCCAGAGGTGGTTCAGGCCGAGCAGTGTGGTCGCCGCGTCCGAACTTCCGCCGCCGATGCCACCGCCCATGGGCAGCACTTTCTTAAGCCAGATGTCGGCGCCGAGTGAGCAATGGGATTGCGCTTTGAGCGCGCGTGCGGCCTTGACGATCAGATTGCTGTCATGGGGGACGTCAGGGATTTCCGTCTGAAGTCGGATTTCGCCATCTTCGCGCAGCGCAAATTTCAGTTCATCACCGTAGTCGAGAAACTGGAACAGGGTCTGCAACTCGTGATAACCGTCGGGGCGGCGGCCAAGAATGTGCAGCATCAGGTTCAACTTGGCGGGGGCGGGCAGCGTCAGGTGTGGCTGGGGCATGTCACTGCCCCAACTTGCGTGGCTGCCAGTCTTTGATGACCAGCGTGACATCCAGATCTTGACCGTGCAGCTTCATCCGCTCCGGAAGCCAGTAGCCGTTCTGTTCGGCGTAGCTGAGGTATTCGATCTGCCAGCCGTCCTGCTCGAGGCCCGAAAGACGACTGTTGCCGTCCAGCGTCAACTTGCTTTTTGTTTCCGGGGCGGGGAGTCCGCGAACCCACCAGACCAAGTGCGATACGGGCAGCTTCCAGCCGAGTTGATCTTTAAGCAGGGTTTCCGGGTCGGGCGCGTCATACCGGCCCTGATTGGCGACCTCAAGGGATACCGCGCCGGGGCGTCCGGTCAGGCGCGCGGCCCCGCGGCCCAGCGGACCCGAAAGGCGAATATCGTAGTAGTCCTGGCGTTGCAGCCAGTACAAGGTGCCGCTGCCGGAGTCCTTGGGTGCGCGGATGCCGACCTTGCCATTGATTTCCCAGCCGTCGAGGCTGGCGAGCCGCTCCTTGTTAGCCTTCCATTGGTTGGCGTCGCCGGTGCCCTGCACGGCCTCCCGGGAAGTGATGCCCGCACAACCGGCGAGCAGGGCGATCAGGCTGAATACGATGATGTGGCGCGATAACATAAATCAAAGGGTCTCGGACCCGGTCAGGCGCTTGAGGGTGCTGCGCAAGACCGGGCTGTCAGGTTGCTGTTCAAGGGCTTTGCCCCACACTTTGCGTGCTTCACGCTGTTGGCCTTTGGCCCACAGAACTTCGCCCAAATGCGCGGCGACTTCATGGTCGGGGTAGCGCTCCAGGGCTTCGCGCAGCAGGCGCTCGGCTTCGTCGAGGTTACCCAGCCGATAATTGACCCAGCCCAGGCTGTCGAGCACGGCGGGGTCATCGGGGTTGAGCTGATGAGCGCGCTCGATCAGCTCTTTGGCCTCGGCGTAGCGGGTGGTGCGGTCGGACAGGGTGTACCCCAGGGCGTTCAATGCCATGGCATTGTCCGGTTCGCGTTTGAGAATTGCCCGCAGGTCAGTCTCCATTTGCTTCAGATCGTCGCGCTTTTCCGCCAGCATTGCCCGGGTGTACAGCAAGTTCAGGTCGTCCGGATACTGTTTGAGCGCCTGACTCAACACTTGCCAGCCACGGTCGCTCTGGTTGTTATTGGTCAGGGTTTCCGCTTCGATGAGGTACAGCTGGATGGTGTAATCAGGTTGGTCGGCGCGGGCCTGGGCAAGGCGCTTCGAGGCTTCGGCGGAGTTGCCGTTGCTGACCAGAATGTCTGCCTGGCGCAGTTGTGCGGGCAGGTAGTCATTGCCTGGGCCGACCTGGCTGTACTCGTTCAACGCATTTTGTGGGTCATTGCGTTCCTCGTAGATGCGCCCCAGGTTGACGTGGGCCGAATCGACATGGCTGCCCCGGGCAATCAGATCTTCCAGATAGCCTTGAGCTTCATCCCACGCCTTGTTTTCCAGGCAGACCAGAGCCAATGAGTAACGCAGCTCGTCATCATCCGGGTATTGCTGGACGAGGCTGGAGAACTGCACTTTGGCGTCTTCCATGCGGTTCTGCTCGACGAGCATCCGCGCGTACGTCAGGCGCAGGCGTTTGTCGTCGGGGTATTTCTTGATGCTTTTTTCCAGCAGGGGCATCGCTTCCTTGCCCCGGTTCATGCTTTGCAGCAGCCGCGCGCGCAGCAGAATCGGCGCGACTTCGCCTTCCCCGGGAGGATTGTCCTCCAACAGTTTCAGCGACGCGGCGCTGTCGCCTTCCTGTTGCAGCAGCAGCGCCTTGCCAAAGATCAATTGCCCGTTTTTCGGGTACTTGGCTAACAGCCGATCAAAGCTGGCAAGCAGGCCTTTGCGTGTGTTGGAGTCGGTTTCCGCAGCCGACAAGGCGAGGAAATCAAAATGCGTGTCGCCCTGACCCTGGAGCACTTTCTCCATGTAGCGCATGGAGTCGTCGTAGCGACCTGCGCGGGCCAACTGGATGGCAGCGGCCCGTTGCGCTTCAAGATTTGCCGGGTCGTTCTTGGCCCACAGCATGGAGGTATCCAGCGCGGCCTGATCGGCGCCCAGGTATTCGGCAATACGGAATGCGCGCTCGGAAATCCCCGGGTCCTGGGTCTGGATCGCCTGCGTCACGTAATTATCCAGCGCAATGTCGAAACGATTGCGCTGGCCGGCCAGTTCGGCCGTCAACAGGGCGACGACCGTTTCCTGAGTGAACGAACCATACACCTTCGGCTTGGCATCAGGCGCGGGCGTCGCCTCCTTCGCCGGAGCGGCGGGCTCCGTTGAAGCGGGGGGCGTCGACTGACAGCCACCAAGTACGACAAAGGCAAGGAATAACGCGGAGGATTTATTCATATAGACGAGAGGGCGGCTTACCTGCGGTTTGAAAACATCATGACACAAGGCAGGGAGCAAACCCACAGCCCGACTGAAAACTAAAGACCCGCGTTTTACAGCCTGCGCCTGGACAATTTGTCGCAGGGGTCGCGTCGTGTGGCGGGTCTCTATAGGGACAATAGTCGGCTCCGGACGTTCTGGACGTATTACGGTGGTTGTTCTGAATCTATTGAAGTAGGACAATTGCCGGCTCACGTCACCATCAGCGACCTTGAATGGCCTTTCTTGCTCTGGGTATCAACCATAAGACTGCATCCGTGGATGTCCGCGAGCGCGTGGCATTTACGCCTGAGCAGTTGGTCGAGGCGTTGCAGCAACTCTGCCGCCTGACCCAGAGTCGAGAGGCTGCCATCCTCTCGACCTGCAATCGCAGTGAGCTTTATATAGAGCAGGATTCGGTTGCAGCGGATGTCGTGTTGCGCTGGCTGGCCGATTACCACCACCTCAACATCGAAGATCTGCGCGCCAGCGCGTATGTGCACGAGGATGATGCGGCGGTGCGGCACATGATGCGCGTGGCCTCCGGGCTGGATTCGCTGGTGCTGGGCGAGCCGCAGATTCTCGGGCAGATGAAATCCGCCTACGCGGTGGCACGGGAAGCCGGAACCATCGGTCCATTACTGGGGCGGCTGTTTCAGGCGACTTTCAGCGCCGCCAAACAGGTACGCACCGACACAGCCATCGGCGAGAACCCGGTCTCCGTGGCGTTCGCTGCGGTCAGTCTGGCCAAGCAGATTTTCAGTGACCTTCAGCGTAGCCAGGCGCTGCTGATCGGGGCGGGCGAGACCATCACGCTGGTCGCCCGCCACCTGCACGACCTGGGCGTGAAGCGTATCGTGGTAGCCAATCGCACGCTGGAACGGGCGAATATTCTGGCTGAAGAGTTCGGTGCCCACGCGGTGCTGTTGGCCGATATTCCAGCCGAACTGGTCAACAGCGACATCGTCATCAGCTCCACCGCCAGCCAGTTGCCGATTCTGGGCAAGGGTGCCGTGGAGAGCGCTCTGAAGCTGCGCAAGCACAAGCCGATTTTCATGGTCGATATCGCCGTCCCGCGCGACATCGAACCGGAGGTGGGCGAGCTCGACGACGTGTACCTGTACACCGTGGACGACCTGCACGAAGTCGTCGCGGAAAACCTCAAGAGTCGTCAGGGTGCGGCCCAGGCTGCCGAGGAACTGGTGACGCTGGGCGTCGATGATTTCATGTCGCGGCTGCGGGAGTTGGCGGCCGTCGATGTGCTCAAGGCCTACCGTCAGCAAAGCGAGCGCCTGCGCGATGAAGAGTTGCAAAAGGCGCAACGCATGCTCGCCAATGGCGGCAATGCTGAAGAGGTGTTGATGGCGCTGGCTCGGGGCCTTACGAATAAACTGATGCACGCACCCAGCGTGCAACTCAAAAAGCTGTCTGCCGAAGGCCGCGTCGATGCGTTGGCCATGGCCCAGGAACTCTTTGCCCTCCATGAGGGTGCCACGGATAAACCCACGCAATGAAAGCTTCACTGCTTAATAAGCTGGATGTGCTCAGCGACCGTTTCGAAGAACTGACTGCGTTGCTGGGCGACGCCGAAGTCATTTCCGATCAGACCCAGTTTCGCGCCTATTCCCGCGAATATGCGGAAGTCGAGCCTGTGATTCAGGCCTACTCGCGGCTGAAAAAGGTCCAGGCCGGCCTCGAGGGTGCTCAGGCATTGCTCAAGGACAGTGACCCGGACATGCGCGAGATGGCCGTCGAGGAAGTGCGCGAGGCCAAGGAGCAGTTGGCGGTACTGGAAAGCGAGCTGCAAAAAATGCTGCTGCCCAAGGACCCCAATGACGGTCGTAACATCTTTCTGGAAATCCGGGCGGGTACCGGCGGTGATGAGGCGGCGATTTTCTCCGGCGACCTGTTCCGCATGTACTCGCGCTACGCAGAGCGGCGTGGCTGGCGGGTGGAAATTCTTTCCGAAAGCGAAGGCGAGCACGGTGGGTTCAAAGAGGTCATCGCGCGGGTCGAAGGCGAGAACGTCTACGGCAAGCTGAAGTTCGAGTCCGGCGCGCACCGTGTCCAACGCGTACCCGAGACCGAATCTCAGGGGCGGATTCACACCTCGGCCTGTACGGTCGCCGTATTGCCTGAGCCTGATGAGCAGCAGGCCATCGAGATCAATCCGGCCGATCTGCGCATCGACACCTACCGCTCTTCGGGCGCCGGTGGTCAGCACGTCAACAAGACCGATTCGGCCATTCGCATCACGCACTTGCCGACCGGCATCGTCGTGGAGTGTCAGGAAGAACGCTCCCAGCACAAGAACCGGGCCCGGGCCATGGCGTGGTTGTCGGCCAAGCTGAACGACCAACAGACGGCTGCAGCGGCCAGTGCCATCGCCAGTGAGCGCAAGTTGCTGGTTGGTTCGGGTGACCGTTCCGAACGCATTCGGACCTACAACTTCCCCCAGGGGCGGGTGACGGACCATCGCATCAACCTCACGCTGTATTCGCTGGATGAAGTTTTGGCGGGTGGGGTCGATGCAGTGATAGAACCGCTGCTTGCCGAGTATCAGGCAGATCAACTTGCGGCATTGGGTGAGTAAATGACCATCATCGCCAGCTTGTTAAGAAGTGCCGAGTTGCCGGATTCGCCGACAGCCCGTTTGGATGCCGAACTGCTGTTGGCGGCTGCCCTGGGCAAGCCGCGCAGCTTTTTGCACACCTGGCCGGAACGCATTGTCAGTACCGAGGCTGCCCAAGTGTTCGATCGCTACCTCGAGCGTCGCCGCACAGGCGAGCCGGTGGCCTACATCCTTGGCCAGCAGGGTTTCTGGAGCATCGACCTTGAAGTGGCGACCCATACCCTCATCCCCCGGCCGGAAACTGAAATCCTGGTCGAAACCGCGCTGGAACTGTTGCCAGGGCCGATCCCGCATCGCCTTCTGGACCTGGGCACGGGAACCGGCGCCATTGCGCTGTCCTTGGCCAAAGACCGGCCGCAGTGGCAGGTGACGGCTGTGGACCGGGTCGCGGAAGCCGTTGAGCTGGCCGAGCGCAACCGTCGGCGTCTGCACCTGGATAACGCGCAGGTGCTGGAAAGCCACTGGTTCAGCGCCGTCGAAGGCCAGCGTTTCGATCTGATCTTGAGTAACCCGCCGTACATCGCAGACAACGATCCGCATTTGGCGCAGGGTGATGTGCGCTTCGAGCCCAGCAGTGCACTGACCTCAGGTGCCGACGGGCTGGATGATTTGCGTTTGATCGTCGCTCAGGCGCCGCTGCATCTGGAGCCCGGCGGCTGGTTGTTGCTGGAGCATGGCTACGACCAGGGTTCGGCAGTGCGCGAGTTGTTGGACGAGCAAGGCTTCGAGCAGATTCAAACCCGTCGTGACCTCGGCGAGCACGAGCGCATCACGTTCGGACGTGTGCCGTGCTGACTGACGAAGAACTGCTGCGTTACAGCCGGCAGATTCTTTTGCAACAGGTCGACATCGACGGCCAGTTGCGCCTCAAACGCAGCCGCGCATTGGTCGTGGGCGTCGGCGGATTGGGTTCTCCCGTGGCGCTTTATCTGGCTGCGGCCGGCGTCGGTGAGCTTCATCTGGCTGACTTCGATACGGTGGACCTGACCAACCTGCAACGGCAGATCATTCACGACACCGCGAGCGTCGGCCTGGCCAAGGTAGATTCCGCCATCGCGCGACTGAAGGCAATCAACCCCGACGTTACGCTGGTACCACACCGTTCGGCACTGGATGACGATTCCCTCGCGGCTGCCGTCGCGGCCGTGGATCTGGTGCTCGACTGTTCCGACAACTTCACCACCCGCGAAGCCGTGAATGCGGCGTGCGTGGCGGCGGGTAAGCCGTTGGTCAGCGGTGCGGCCATCCGCCTGGAGGGGCAACTGTCGGTGTTCGATTCGCGCCGCGCTGAGAGTCCCTGCTATCACTGCCTTTATGGGCACGGCAACGACAGCGAATTGACGTGCAGCGAAGCCGGCGTCATCGGCCCGCTCGTCGGGTTGGTCGGCAGTCTACAAGCGTTGGAGGGCTTGAAACTGCTGGCCGGTTTCGGTGAGCCCCTCGTGGGTCGTCTGCTGTTGATCGATGCGTTGGGCACGCGATTCCGCGAACTCAAGGTGAAACGCGATCCGGGCTGCAGCGTATGTGGTACTGCCCATGAATGATAGAACGCTTGAACATGGCTAGGGGCAACGACGCCCCCGTGGGGGTTTTCGATTCGGGTGTAGGCGGGCTCTCGGTGCTAGGCGAGATTCATCGCTTGCTGCCTCACGAATCGCTGCTTTATGTCGCCGACTGCGGCCATATCCCCTATGGCGAAAAAACGCCGGAGTTCATCCGTCAGCGTTGCGTGACGATGGCGGAGTTTTTCCGCGAGCAGGGCGCCAAAGCCTTGGTGATCGCGTGCAATACGGCCACGGTCGCTGGTGTAGCCGATCTTCGCGAGCGTTATCCCGACTGGCCGCTGGTCGGCATGGAGCCGGCTGTAAAACCCGCGGCAGCGGCGACCCAGACGGGTGTGGTGGGCGTCCTGGCGACCACCGGCACACTCCAAAGCGCCAAATTCGCCGCGTTACTGGACCGCTTCGCTGCTGACGTACGCGTGGTGACCCAGCCCTGTCCTGGGTTGGTAGAGTTGATCGAAACAGGCGACCTGCTCAGCCCTGCCATTCGCCAACTGTTGTGGGGTTATGTCCAGCCCCTGCTGGAAGCCGGGTGTGACACGATCATTTTGGGCTGTACCCACTACCCTTTCCTTAAGCCGCTTTTGCGGGACATGATTCCGATGTCGATCACGCTGATCGATACGGGTGCCGCTGTAGCGCGCCAGTTGCAACGCCTGTTGAGTCAGCATGATCTCCTTTCGTCGGCCAATGCGGGGGAAACCCAGTTCTGGACGAGTGGAAGTCCAGAAAATTTCAGAAACATCCTACCGATGCTATGGAAAAAATCTGACAGTGTGCGATTCTTCGCTTCGTGAAAAAAACGTGAATTGGACTGGTTTCGGCTGAACTTATGTTCACCGACGGATTTCTACAGCTCTCTGTTGATATAAAAATTTCTAACGGCGTTCGAAAATAGGATGTTTCAAATGAAGCGACTGTTTTGTTTGGCTGCGATTGCGGCTGCATTAACGGGGCAAAGCGCTATCGCTCAAGCCGATGGCGTCGAGTTCTCGGTAGGTCATACCGGGGAATCGACGATGACCTATCGTCTGGGCGCGCAATTTGATTGGGATAAAAGCTGGTGGCAAACCGGCGTCGGTCGTCTGACCGGCTATTGGAGCGGCGCCTATACCCATTGGGAAGGCGACAAGAACGCGAGCAATAACAGCCTTTCGTTCTCCCCGGTGTTCGTTTATGAGTTTGCCGGAGACAGCGTCAAACCTTATATCGAAGCGGGTATCGGTGCGGCGGTCTTCCAGCGCACTGAAGTCGAAGGCAACAAACTGGGTAGCGCATTCCAGTTCGAAGACCGTATCGGCTTCGGCCTGCGCTTTGCCGGTGGTCATGAAGTGGGCCTGCGTGCCACTCACTACTCCAACGGTGGCCTGACCAGCGACAACGACGGCATCGAGAGCTACGCGGTGCACTACACCATGCCGTTCTAAGTCTGTAATCCGCTGCAGGTCATCTGCTGCGGAATCTGTGGGAGCGAATGCATTCGCGTGAAGGCAGCCTGCCTCTCGTGCATCAGTTCGCTCCCACGGTGATAGATCAAGTCAGACTGTCTTGATTTCTCCCCTCGACATTGAAGCCGAAGCGCATTTCAGCAACGTTGGCTTTCATCTCAGCCGCCTCTTGAACCAGCCAACCATCCTGCCCATCACCGGCAAGTGCTCGTAGAACAGCGCTCCTGCGTCGAAGTAATCCCGATGCTGGAAGACCTTGTTATCGGTCCACAGCAAGTGTGAGCAACCGCTGACCGAAATCATGGCACCTTGATTGAGGCGTGGATGCTGATAAGTCATGGTCCAGCGGACATAGCCCTTGCCATCCCGGACCTGATCGAACGCATGGAACTCGAAGCGACGATCGCCCATGGTCGCGTAAAGCCCGGTGAAATACTCCCGCAGGCCTGGAAGGCCATGAACCTCATGCAGCGGATCGGTAAACGCGATGTCGTCGCTGTACAGCTCGTCGAGAAGGTCCAGATTGTCTTTGGTCAGAGCGGCGAAGCGCCGAGCGTGATCACGCAGAAATTCACTCATGATCAAGCGCCTCCGCATGGCGGTGAGGCAGAGACTTGAATGCTGCAAGCGCTCGCTCGCGGCTCGCTTTCAAATCCACGATGGGGGAGGGGTAGCCCTCGACTCCAAACAGCCCGCTCAGCGCCGAGGGATCATGAATGTCGCGTTTGTTCAGCTCACTCAGTTCCGGCACCCACTGCTTGATGAACACACCCTGGGGGTCGAAGCGTTCGGACTGGCTGATCGGGTTGAAAATGCGGAAGTAGGGTGAAGAGTCCGTACCAGTCGACGAGCTCCACTGCCATCCGCCGTTATTGGCTGCCAGATCCCCGTCGATCAGGTGCTGCATGAAGAAGCGCTCGCCTTCCCGCCAGTCGATCAGCAGGTTTTTGGTCAGGAACATCGCCGTGATCATGCGCAGGCGGTTGTGCATCCAACCGGTCTCCAACAACTGACGCATTGCTGCATCGACGATGGGCAGCCCGGTACGCCCTTCTTGCCAGGCCTGGAGGTCCTTGGGTGCGTGACGCCATTTCAACGCCTCGGTTTCCGGCCGGAAGGCCCTGTGGCGGGACACCCGAGGGAAACCCACCAGTACGTGTTTATAGAACTCACGCCATAACAGCTCATTGATCCAGGTCACCGCACCGACGTTGCCGGTCTCGAACTCGCCATTATTGCTGCTCAGTGCAGCGTGCAGGCACTGCCGCGCAGACACCACACCCGCCGCGAGATACGCTGACAACTGGCTGGTGCCTGGGCGAGCGGGGAAGTCGCGCTCGTCCTCGTAATGATGCACTTGATCGTCGGTGAACTGCGCCAGCCGCTTGCGCGCTTCGTCCTCTCCAGCCGGCCAGCGGTTGCGCAGCGCCTCGGAGGGCTGCGTGAACCCTTTGACCTGCTTCGGGATGTCGTCGCTCTTGATGCGCACCGCCGCTTGTGGCTTGTGCAGCCTGGCTACCGGGGGGATTGAGTGGTGCAGACGCTCGTAGCAGACCTTGCGGAACTGGGTATAGACCTTGAAGTAATTGCCACTTTTGGTCAGCACACTGCCGGGCTTGAAGAGCAACTGGTCCAGATAGCGATCGAAGCCAATGCCGTGCTTGTCCAGCATCGCTTCGACGGCCTTATCGCGTTTTTCCTCATTGACCCCGTATTCTTCATTGACGTGCACATGTTCGATTCCGTGGGTCTGGCATAACTCCAGCAAGGCTTGCGGGGCCTTATCCCAGGTGTCGGCATTCACGATTAGCAGCGGTATGTTCAACGC
This sequence comes from Pseudomonas sp. GD03842, assembly GCF_029841165.1. Lineage (NCBI taxonomy): Bacteria > Pseudomonadati > Pseudomonadota > Gammaproteobacteria > Pseudomonadales > Pseudomonadaceae > Pseudomonas > Pseudomonas sp. GD03842. The sequence continues at coordinate 35,579 of NZ_JAOCEA010000004.1, forward strand.
CTTCAGGCTGTCCTTCAGCACCGCCAGATTACGCAGCCAGAAATCCACCTTGCATGAAGCCTCGTCGTGGCGGCGCCATTGTTCCGGGCTGATCATGAATGCAGCAACGGTCGGACCTTGCTTCATTGCAGCATTCAGTGCCGTATTGTCATGTGTACGCAGATCGGTGCGCAGCCAGAACAATTGCATGGTCGCTCCTTAAATGAGGTCCAGACGCTGCAGCGCGGCGTAAGCGCCCAGTGGATCTTCTGCGAGCGTCAGCCCGTCGATGTCATTTACGGTGCTGCTCCATTCCTCCCCGTGAATGCGGACGCAAGGCCCTATGATCAATTTCGGGCAGTCGACGTTGCTCAGCAGCCGGGGCAACTGCGTGAGATTCAGCGGCTTGCTGGAATACAAAAGCACTGCTCGAGGCTTGAGGTGTTCGCACGCCAGCCCCAGCTCGCCGACAGGTAGCGGCCAATCGAAGACTTCCACCGGGCAATCGGCGCTGCTGATCAGCCACGCCGTCAGCCACAGGTGCGGCTCCATGGGGGCGTCGGATTGGTTGAGCAGCAACAGCGGTGTGCCATTGACCTGACGGTTGTTGTGGTAAAGGCGTGCGCCGAACTTGCTGCGCAACCATGAATAGAAGAACGCGCGTTCCAGTTGAGCCCCGAACTGCCCTTGCCAGCGTTGTTCAAGGGCATTGAGAAGAGGAAAGAGCAACTGTTCGCACAGTGTGCGTGGTGGGTAGAGCGACATGGCCTGATTGACGGTGTCGTCCAACCGTCGCTCCGACAGCGTGGTGATTGCTTGCATCAGATTCTGGCGCAACGGGTCCCAGTCGCTCTCGACGCTCGAAGGTGGCGTCTGCTGGCTGTCGAGCAGTTGCTTGACCTGACTGACGGAAACGCCGCGGTTGAGCCAGGTAAGAATGGCCAGTACTCGGTCAACATGAGCCGTGCTGTACAGCCGGTGCCCCTTGGGCGTGCGATGGGGGACGATCAGGCCATAGCGCCGCTCCCAGGCTCGCAGGGTGACGGCGTTCACGCCGGTCATGCGCGCCACTTCACGGATCGGCAGCCAGCCGCCCTCCAAGGCTTCAGCGTAGGCTTGCGGATCGTCGTCGAGGGCTTCGGTGTTGTGGTCGTTCATAAGTCAGATGGCGTTACGCAGGCTAAGGTTTTCCGGGTGAGGTTGCAGGTACACCTGTATCGCGATGTACGGGTCCGGGTGTTGACGAAAGTGATGTTTGAGCAAGGTCAGGGGGACGACCAGCGGCACAATCCCCTCACGGTACTGGCTGATCAGGCCTTGCAGCTCCTGTTTGTCCGACGTGCCGAGTGTCTCGCGCAGGTAACCGCACAAATGCTGGAGCACATTGGTATGAGTGCGCCGCGTAGCCGGCTTTTTCAGCGCGTTCATCAAAGCACTGAAGTAACGGGGGGCAATCTCGGACGGGTCGCTGCGGCCCATGTGGCCCAATAGACTGCCCAGGGCTTTGTACTGCACCGGATCACTGGCCATCAGTTGGTATTTGTAGCGCGAGTGAAACTCGGTCAGCGCGCGACGGCTGATCCCTTCTCTGATCAACTGCTGCCAGGCTGCATACGCAAATACGCGCGTGATGAAATTCTCACGCAGAACCGGGTCATTCAATCGGCCGTCTTCCTCCACCGGTAAATCGGGGTGTTGGTCACAGAATGCCTGGGCATAAATCCCGCGGCCGCCTTCTTCGAACGGAGCACCGTTATCGCGGTAGACCTTGACCCGCTCCAGGCCGCAGGAGGGGGATTTCTGCATGAAGATGTAGCCGCTTATACCGTCCATGGCCTTGGCCATGTGGCGACCGTAATCGGCCAGAGGCTGCGTGACATTCAAGTCTGCGTGGACGGTGCCGACGGCTTGGGGATGATGAGGGTCGCCCACCAGCCGAATCGTCTCCCGAGGGATGCCCAGGCCAATGGCGACTTCCGGGCAGGCGGGGACGAAGTCGAAATGCTCGTTGAGGGCTCGGGTCAGCAGGTGGGATTCCTTGTGACCGCCGTTGTAGCGCACTTCAACCCCCATCAGGCAGGCACTGACGCCCAGTTTGGGTTTAGCTTTCAGTTCTGGCGATGGCTCTGGGGGCTTACGCATGGATCAAATCTCGTCAGGCTCGCGATCTCGACGGCATCTTGTACAGCCTCAACCCGCTGTACAACTTCTGGTCATCATAAGAATTGAGTTGTACAAGTCAAACGATTTGTACAACCTTTTTCGTGGGAAAGGTGAACATTCAGCAGGACGTTCAGCGGCCGGTCACTTCCAGCCCATCAGCCACTGCTGGTCATCTTGCAGAGTTTGCCAAGCCAAGCGCTGGCTGCGTTTGGTCAATACGGCTTGAAGTTCGATTTCCAGTACGGTGCCTTCTTCATCGCAGAAGAGTTCAGTGACTAGAAAATGTTTCTCACGGTGCCGCGGATGGGCTGCTGTCCACTTCGACAGCAGCAATTTGCGAGGAGTCAGACGATTCATTTCAAGTGATCGAGCAAGCGACGAGCTGCCTCCTGGCCGCTGAGCCACGCGCCCTCGACGCGGCCTGACAGGCACCAGTCGCCGCACACGTATAGACCCAGATCCGGATCGGACAGCGCGCCCACTTCCCGTCCGCCCGCCGGCCGCGCGTACAGCCATCGATGCGCAAGGGTAAAGGCGGGCGCTGGCATTGCGCAGCTGACCATCTCGGCGAAAGCTCCATGCAGGTGTTCGATCACCACTTCCTTGGGCATGTCCAGATGCTGACGACTCCAGGCGCTGGTGGCGTGTAGCACCCACGTGTCCATAGTGTTATCGCGGCCCGGTTTGCTGCGGTTGCGTGCCAGCCAGTCGATTGGGCTGTCCTGCACGAAGCACCCCTCCATGGGGGTGTCCAGCGGGGTTTCGAAGGCCATGGCGACCGCCCAGGTAGGCTCCATTTTCACGCCCGCCACGACACTCGCCAGTTTGGGGGCAGCGGCGAGCAAGGTGGTCGCCTGGGGCGCGGGTATCGCGATGACGACCTGGCTGAATGGGCCGTGGCTGCGACCTTCGGCGTCGAGCAGATGCCAGTGCTCCTCGCCTCGAAAAACCTCGGTGACGCGGCAGGAGAACGTCACCGGCATATCGCCAAGCATCGCCCGGGTGATGGCGCTCATGCGTGGTTTGCCTACCCACCGGACTTGCTCGTCCGGGGAGAGGCTCAGTTGGCCGCCATGAAAGTTGTAGAGCACCGGGGCCCACTCAGCGACATGGCCCTCAGCCTGCCATTGCTGGACCACTTTGGCGAAGCGGCGATCTCGGGTTGTGAAGTACTGCGCGCCCATGTCCAGTGCGCCCGCGTCGCTGCGCTTGCTGGACATGCGCCCGCCACTGCCGCGGCTCTTGTCGAAGAGGTGAACGCTGTGCCCGGCAGCATGCAGCGCTCGGGCAGCTGAGAGTCCGGCGATGCCGGTACCGATGATTGCGATGGGTACAGTCATAGGAGCCTCGTAACCTTGTCTGCACAGACTACGCCGTCGTCAAAACCTGTACAATGCTGTTTTCCGGTATAACTTATCGCCCTACGGCGTCCAGGGCGCAGGCCGCCGTCGCGGTCCATATTGAGTCTGACATGTCATCCGATTCGTTCAATGGAGCGAACGGGTGAGATCGAACGTATGTCTCCAGCGCTGCTCAATAACGTGGCCTAAAGTTTCACTGCTCGCCGCGTCTGAATGCGCAGGGTGTGTGAAGAAATAGACTACTGAATTGCGATGAACGCCACGCGAGGATTACCGACATGCACATCTTGCTGACCGGCGGTACAGGTTTGATAGGTCGTCGCCTGTGTCGACACTGGCGCGATCAGGGTCATCAACTGACCGTTTTGAGCCGTAAGCCTGCCGAGGTGCCGCGTTTGTGCGGTGCAGGCATCCGGGGCGTCGGTCACCTGGACGAAGTCGGCGATCAGCCGGTCGACGCCGTGATCAATCTGGCAGGCGCACCCATTGCCGACAGACCCTGGACTCGCAAGCGCAAACGCTTGTTGTGGGACAGCCGCATTACGTTGACAGAACGGCTCATCACTTGGCTGGAGCGGCGGCAGCAAAAACCCGCTGTCCTGATTTCGGGCTCTGCGGTTGGCTGGTATGGCGATGGTGGCGAGCGCGATCTCGACGAGAACTCGCCTCCCGTCAGTGAGGACTTCGCGAGCCGTCTGTGCATCGCGTGGGAAGAAACTGCCCAGCGAGCTGAAACCCTGGGCATACGCGTCGTACTGCTTCGAACCGGCCTGGTGCTCAGCGCCGACGGTGGAATGGTGCAGCGCCTGCTGCCTCCCTTCAAGCTCGGACTCGGCGGGCCCATCGGCAGCGGACGGCAATGGATGCCCTGGGTTCACATCGACGATCAAATCGCGGTGATTGATTTTCTCTTGAACCATGAAGAAGCCCAAGGCCCCTATAATGCCTGCGCGCCCGCACCGGTTCGCAATCGCGATTTCGCCAAGACGCTGGGTTCGATCTTGCAACGGCCAGCGTTCATGCCCATGCCGGCATTTGCCTTGCGATTGCTGATGGGCGAACTGTCGATACTGCTTCTGGGCGGTCAGCGCGCCCGGCCGAGCCGGCTGATGGACGCCGGATACACTTTCCGATTCACCGATCTGCACGCGGCACTCAAAGACGTAACAGGCCGCCATTGACCCCAAGGTGTTGCATGACCGATCACGCATTGCTGCTGGTAAACCTCGGTTCGCCGGCTTCTACCGAAGTTGCGGATGTGCGCCGCTACCTCAATCAGTTTCTGATGGATCCCTACGTTATCGATCTGCCTTGGCCTGTGCGCCGACTGCTGGTGTCGCTGATCCTGATCAAGCGCCCTGAACAATCGGCGCATGCCTATGCGTCGATCTGGTGGGACGAGGGTTCGCCGCTTGTGGTGCTGAGCAAGCGTTTGCAGCAGGCGATGGTGGGGGAATGGACGCAGGGGCCGGTCGAGCTGGCGATGCGTTACGGCGAGCCGTCAATCGAGTCGGTGCTGACCCGCCTGGCAGCGCAAGGTATTCGGAAAGTCACCCTGGCGCCGCTTTACCCGCAATTCGCAGACAGTACCGTCACCACAGTGGTTGAAGAGGCGCGCCGCGTCATCCGCGAAAAGCAGTTGAAATTCGAATTGGCTCTGCTGCCGCCGTTCTTCAATCAGCCGGAATACCTCGACGCGCTGGTCCATAGCGTCAAGCCCTACCTGGAACAGCATTACGACCATTTGCTGCTGAGCTTTCATGGTTTGCCGGAAAGCCACATCAACAAACTCGACCCTACGGGTCAGCACCGTTGCGAAAAGTCCGGCGACTGTTGCCGCAACGCAACGCCCGAGACCCTTGCGTTTTGCTACCGCGCGCAGTGCATGCGTTCCTCTGCCGAGTTTGCCAAGCTGATGGGTATTCCCGAAGACAAGTGGTCGGTCTCGTTTCAATCTCGACTGGGCCGCAACAAGTGGATCGAACCCTACACCGAGGCGCACCTGGCCGAGTTGGCTGAGAAAGGCGTGAAGAGGTTGCTGGTGATGTGCCCGGCCTTCGTCGCCGACTGCATCGAGACGTTGGAAGAGATCGGTGATCGGGGTGCGGAGCAGTTCAAGGAGGCGGGCGGGGAGGAGTTGGTGCTGATCCCGTGCCTGAACGACGATCCGCTGTGGGCGAAGGCACTCAATGCGCTCTGCGAGCGGGCCCCTGCGATGCGGGTGTAGAACACTGTAGGAGCGCGCTTGCCCGCGATTGCAGGGTGTCAGTCACATGAACGTTGAATGAAACACCGCAATCGCGGGCAAGCGCGCTCCTACGAATACTGCGTCTACGGCAACTGATCTGTGGGCGAAGGCACTCAATGCGCTCTGCGAGCGGGCCCCTGCAATGCGGGTGTAGAACACTGTAGGAGCGCGCTTGCCCGCGATTGCAGGTGTCAGTCACATGAACGTTGAATGACACACCGTAATCGCGGGCAAGCGCGCTCCTACAAGTACTGCGTTTACGGCAATTGATCATCCAGGTGCTTGTTCTTCCAACCGTCGTTGCCCGGCAATACCAGGTTGAGCAGGATCGCGGTCACGGCGCACAACGCGATACCCTTCATGCCGAAGTCATCCGGGCCGTTGCCGGTGCCAATGAGCACGCCGCCGATCCCGAACACCAGCGTGACGGAAACGATGACCAGATTGCGCGCTTCTGCCAGGTCGACCTTGTGGCGAATCATGGTGTTCAGGCCGACGGCTGCAATCGATCCGAACAACAGGCAAAGGATGCCGCCCATGACGGGCGCGGGAATGCTCTGCAGCAGCGCGCCAAACTTGCCGATGAACGCCAGTGCGATGGCGAAGACTGCGGCCCAGGTCATGATCTTCGGGTTGTAGTTCTTGGTCAGCATCACCGCACCCGTCACTTCGGCGTAGGTGGTATTGGGAGGACCGCCGAACGCGCCCGCCACCGTGGTGGCAATACCGTCGCCGAGCAGTGTGCGATGCAAGCCTGGCTTTTGAATATAGTCGCGCCCCGTCACGCTACCCACGGCGATGACACCGCCGATGTGTTCGATGGCGGGCGCCAGCGCAACGGGGACGATGAACAGGATCGCCTGCCAGTTGAACTCCGGTGCGGTGAAGCGGGGAAGCTCCAGCCAAGGCGCTGCGGCGATTTTGGCCACGTCCACCACGCCGAACCAGAACGACAATGCGAAGCCCACCAACACGCCGGAGATGATTGGCACCAGGCGGAAAATGCCTTTACCGAATACGGCAACGATGAGCGTTGTCAGCAGCGCCGCCATCGAAATGATGATCGCGGTGTTATAGGGAATCAGCACCGCAGCGCCGTCACCGGTTTTGCCCATGGCCATGTTCGCGGCAATGGGTGCCATCGCAAGACCAATGGAGATGACCACTGGCCCGATGACGACTGGAGGTAACAGCCGGTCAATGAAACCCGTGCCTTTGATCTTCACGGCCAGCCCGAGGAAGGTGTAGACAAAGCCCGCCGCCATCACGCCCCCCATGGTCGCTGCCAGCCCGAACTGGCCCTTGGCGAGAATGATCGGGGTAATGAACGCGAAGCTGGAGGCCAGGAAAACCGGCACCTGACGGCCCGTGACCACTTGGAAGCACAGCGTGCCCAGGCCTGCGGTGAATAATGCGACGTTGGGGTCGAGCCCTGTGATCAGTGGCATGAGCACCAGGGCCCCGAAAGCCACGAACAGCATTTGAGCGCCCGACAGTACGGTGCGCCACAGTGGATCGTTGAACTCGTCCTGTTTCATCAGGCGTCCTTTTGCTTGGTGCCGAAAATCTTGTCGCCCGCATCGCCCAGACCCGGAATGATGTAGCCGTGTTCGTTCAGGCGCTGATCGATGGACGCGGTATAAATTTGCACGTCGGGGTGCGCTTTCTCGACAATGGCGATGCCTTCCGGCGCCGCCACCAGCACCATCGCGCGGATGTCGCGGCAACCGGCTTTTTTCAGCAGGTCGATGGTGGCGACCATCGAGCCGCCGGTGGCTAGCATCGGGTCGATGATCAGCGCCAGACGCTGGTCGATTTCCGGCGCGAGTTTTTCGAGATAGGTGTGGGCTTCGAGCGTTTCTTCGTTGCGGGCCACCCCCACGGCACTGACCTTGGCACCCGGAATCAGGCTCAATACGCCTTCGAGCATGCCGATTCCGGCGCGCAGAATGGGGACTACCGTGATCTTCTTGCCTGCGATCTTCTCGACCTGAACCGTTCCGGCCCAACCTTCGATCGCGTAGGTTTCCAACGGCAGGTCCTTGGTCGCCTCATAGGTCAGCAGCGCGCCGACTTCCTGAGCCAGTTCACGGAAGTTCTTGGTGCTGATATCGGCGCGGCGCATGAGGCCGAGCTTGTGACGGATCAGCGGATGGCGGATCTCACGGATGGACATAGGAAAGGGCTCCAGCGGACGGGCAAAAAAAACGGCTTAGATTAATCTATTCAGCTGTAACTTGTCTTACCGGTTAAGTTCCTGTTTCTGACATTGAGGGTCTGACCCGTCATCAAGGCGAGCCCTGTCGACGCAGGCAGGGCTGGGTCGCGGCACGCAGCCGCTTTTCGTGGCGACTCCGGCAACGTTAGTCCATAAAAGCTTGCTCTGACGATGACGGATGCGTACCTTTGCCCGCTTTTCCCTGTCCAGCCCCTTTGGAGAGCACCATGTCCGCTGATCTCGAGCATATCCGTCAAGTCATGCGCGAGGCTGACTGCCTGTACACCCACGACGAGGTCGAGGCGTCCATCGCTCGCGTCGGCGAGCAAATCAACAGCGTGCTGGCGGATCGCAACCCGGTGGTGTTCTGCGTGATGAACGGCGGCCTGATCTTCGCAGGCAAGCTGTTGACCCATCTGAATTTTCCGCTGGAGGCGTCTTATCTGCACGCTACGCGTTACCGCAACGAAACCAGCGGCGGAGAATTGTTCTGGAAGGCCAAGCCTGAAGTGTCCTTCATCGACCGCGACGTACTGATCATCGATGACATCCTCGACGAGGGCCACACCTTGGGAGCGATCATCGACTTCTGCAAGCATGCGGGTGCCAGCGCCGTTCACACTGCCGTGCTGATCGATAAGGACCACGACCGTAAGGCACGCCCGGACCTGAAAGCCGATTTCGTGGGGCTGCCATGCGTTGATCGTTACATCTTCGGCTACGGGATGGACTACAAAGGCTACTGGCGCAATGCGGCAGGGATCTACGCCGTTAAAGGCATGTGAGCCATGACCCATCAGGCCTGCGTTTGCCCGCGAATAGAATTTGTCCGTGCCCAAGGGCGTGACTGATTCACCGCCATCGCGGGCAAGCGCTCCTGCAGGTGTTCTGCGCGCCCACATGCTAGAGTGCCACCCACTTTTCCCGGGAGGCCTCCATGACGTTATCGTTTCGCAGTCGAGCCGCGTTGATGTTGCTGTTGACCCTGCCGCTCCCGGCCCTCGCTGAGCCCATGCACGCCCAATACCTCCCTCCGGATGAGCTGTCAGTGCGCGAGGGCGAACCTGAACAGCAGCAGTTGTTGCAGGTCACCGAATACTCGATCGTTGCGGGCAGCCAGCGTCAATCCAATCAGCAACCCATCCCGGTCACCTCGCCCTTGAGCGTGCGCCTGAAAGGCAAGCCAATGAACAAGGGCGCAACGATTGCCGAGGTGTTCATTCACTTCGACGGCGAAAGTAAAAGCCTGAAGAAACCGACCTTCGATGAATCGAACCGCACGCTGACGCTCTTTTACCCGGCAACTCAGTACCGGGTCGTGGTCGATCTGCTGCGTAATGAAAAGGTGTACGTGCAATTTCTGAGCTACCCCAACGGCCATATCTGGGCCGACCTGCACACCGGCAGCGTACGCGCGCGTTGAGCCCGTGACCGGGCGAGGGGTAAACTGCTCGCCCGCGAAATGTCCCGAAAGTCAGTTGGAGTCAGCAATGCGTAAAGATAAGAAGCAGGTGATTGGCGATGAAATCGGCGATGCCCAAATCAAGTCGTTCCTCAATTTCGAACCCGCCGATGCCACTTCACCCTCGTTGCACAAGCTGATCAAAGCGTATCGCGGTTTGCGCATCGATGACTTCGAGCGCTTTCTGGGCTTCTTCAAGGAAGCGGGCTACGACCTTAATGGCAAGGACGAGCACGGCAACGATTTTGTCGCTCTGATCAAGGATCAGCGCAATGCCGGGGATTACATCGAGTTGATCGAGAAAGCGCGCGGCTAACCGGCATCGATCAGCCACTATGACGGGCGCTTCGACGCGTCCGTCTGCTCAACGTATTGCCCACCCCCCCCCCACTCTATCTCCCTCACGCCTTTGGTTGATCTTTCCTACAGCCACATCCTCTCGTTGACCCTTTTTAATCAAGCGTTTGGCGCCATACTAAATTCGTGCACAGATGCACGAGCGCCGGGCAGGAAGCCCGGTTATTCAATTTAGGAAAAGGAATTCAACAATGAGCGTTATCAAATCCGTTTTCGCGGGCGGCTTGGCAATTGCTGCGATTCTGGCAATGGCTGCAGTCCATGCTGCGAACTATCCGAAGACCATGCAAGCCACGTTCGAGATCCGAAATGATGGCCGGCAAGACCTCCAAATGACGGGCACCAGTTGGAACGCAGACGCCGACGAGCGCGCCCGGCATGCGCTGACCGCTGATCAATCATTCCGGGTATTCAAGCGAGTGTTCAGTAATCCGCGAAGCGGTGTAGCGGCCTTTCGTTACAGCAATGGGGAGGGCAAAAAGTGTGAATTTCAAATGTCCCATCAAATGGTCTTCAGCTGGTTCGGTCTAAGCCCGAACAACGAAAAGCGCGTTAGCGCCAGATCCACTGGAGCGGTGCCTGCTGAGTGCACGGCAGTGGTGACGGATGGGCAAGGTTCGTTGGACCGGTATCGCGTGCGGTTCTCGATGAAGTAACCGGCGCACCTGTATAAAACTGAAGGCCCCGCTGCGTGGGCGGGGCCTTCAGTCATCTCACCGATTCATGATGACTCCTGAATCAAGCGAAGCTTGCCGCGGGGCTGTTGGAAACCAGCTCCAGGCTCTCGTCGCTCTGAGCCGCGATGCGTTGGTACAACTGCGCATCGCTTTCCAGGGCCTTTTCACGCGCCGGGAAGATTTCGTCGAGTTTGGCGGCCCATTCGGTTTTGGCTTTTTCCGGGAAGCAGCGCTCGATCAATTCCAGCATGATCGACACCGTGACCGAAGCGCCTGGGGAGGCGCCCAGCAGGGCGGCGAGGGAACCATCCTTGGCCGAAACCAGTTCGGTACCGAATTGCAGAACGCCGCCTTTCTTCGGATCTTTCTTGATGATTTGCACGCGCTGCCCTGCCACTTCCAGACGCCAGTCTTCGGCTTTGGCCTCGGGATAGAAACGGCGCAACGATTCCAGACGCTGTTCCATCGACTGCCTCACTTCGCTGATCAGGTATTTGGTCAGGTCCATGTTGTCGCGGGCCACCGCCAGCATCGGCGCGATGTTGGCTGCGCGGATCGACAAGGGCAGGTCCATGATCGACCCATGCTTGAGGAACTTGGTGGTGAAGCCGGCGTACGGTCCGAACAGCAGGGAAGTCTTGCCGTCCACGACACGGGTGTCCAGGTGTGGAACCGACATGGGCGGCGAGCCCACGGCGGCCTGGCTGTAGACCTTGGCCTGATGGCGCTTGACCACTTCAGGGTTGTCGCAGCGCAGCCATTGGCCACTGACCGGGAAGCCACCAAAGCCCTTGCCTTCCTCGATACCGGACATTTGCAGCAGCGGCAGCGCCGCGCCTCCGGCACCGAGGAACACGAACCGAGCGTCGATATCACGCGTGCTGCCGCTGTTGACGTCCTTGATGGTCACGCTCCAGCCTTCGCCCTTGCGGCTCAGACCGGTGACCCGCTTGCAGTACTTGACTTGAGCGTCCGGCGCGCTGGCCAGATGCTTGAGCAGTTGGTTGGTCAGCGCGCCGAAGTTGACGTCGGTGCCATGCATGACGCGGGTGGCTGCCAAGCGCTGGTCTGCCGGGCGGCCCGGCATCATCAAGGGCATCCACTCGGCCATCTTGGCCTTGTCTTCGGTGTATTCCATCGCTGAAAACGCGTGATGCTTGCGCAGCGCTTCAAAGCGCTTCTTCAGGTAAGCAACACCTTTCTCGCCTTCGACGTAGCTCAGGTGGGGAACGGGCGTGATGAAGGAGCGCGCGGAGCCAAAAGTGCCCTTGCGTGCCAGATAGGCCCAGAACTGCTTCGAGACTTCGAACTGCGTGTTGATGTGAATCGCTTTTTTGGTGTCGATGGAGCCATCGGCCGCCTGAGGGGTGTAGTTCAGCTCACACAGGCCTGCGTGACCGGTTCCGGCGTTGTTCCAGGGGTTGGAACTCTCCGCGGCACCTGAGTCCATCAACTCGACCACCTCGATCTTGAGGCCCGGGTCCAGTTCCTTGAGCAGTACTGCTAGGGTGGCACTCATGATGCCTGCCCCGACCAATACCACATCGACTGCTTCGTTATGCGCCATTAACGCGTCTCCAAAATCTGCAACACCAAATTGGCGGCAGGGTTCCCGAGGTCAATGACCGATGCCGGGCCGCGCGGGATCGCGCAGTACCTCGTGCCGATCGGCCGGGAAATTCCCTGTCCGGTTCTTCGCCATTTCTTGCATCTTCAGCGGACGCCACTGGTAGGGCCTGGGTTGATGCTTTTATTACCAAGCATGAACGCATTTTCTGGCCCGAACAGCCATTCGACTAACGTCAAGACGTCCGGTCATGCAGGCAAATCAGTCGTGAACGGCATCAGGCTCCAATGGTGGAGACTGCGCGGCAGTCAGGGCTGTGCGAAGGGGTTGGGTCAGACGCTAACGGTGCATTTACAAACGCGTAACTGTTCATTTGCTCGCCACACTCTTGTGAAGTTGTGAAAACCCGTTTTTTTCGCGCTCTTTTGGAGACGCGAACCTCAAAAAAGGCCTGCGCGCTGGCAGGGCCTGCAGATCAGGTTCCAACACAGTGTGGGCACTGGCCGACGCGAAAGGTTCGAATGGATCGAGCTTTACACGCGGCAAGGCTGCACGCCGGGCTGCACATGTCTGTGTGGAAGGCTCTCTGTGGGCGGAACGAAGGAGCTGAAAGCTGCTATCAGCGATGCTGCGAGGCCCGATCAGGAGACGTCCTTATAATCGGGGGGAGATTATAACGATGAAACGCGCAGAAATGATCCAGAAAAAATGACTTTTATTCGCCGTCCGGTCAGATGCTGAGCAATTGCCGGGCGGTGATCGCCCGAGGCTGGCGAATGACGCAGGCGCTTTTGGGCAGCGGGCGCTTCAGCCAGCACAGCCTGGGTTCGGTGATTTCCACCCATTCCTCGCCTCCGGGCGGCTGTGAGCAATGCCTGAATGACAGACACACGCCCTGCGCGTCGACACGGGCGTAGTAGCGATGTCGGCTTTTCCGAGAGAACAACGACCAGAAAAAGTCCATGCTCGGACTCCAGTGAGGGCAGTTGTGAAAAGTATGTCGTGGGCCGATGACATGTCCGTGACGTTACCGTTGCGCGATGATGTCCAGATGTTTTGGGAGGCAGGCACCCGGCTGGTATGGGAACCGCGACAGTGGCACTTTGTCGTATCTTTACCCTAGTGAGCGACCTCTGGAGGTCGCTATACTGCCGCACAATTTGTGCCCTGGCCCATGGAGAAATGAGCATGTTGCGTCGTGTTTTGTTCGGTTTGCTTGCCGTCGGCAGTCTGATGCTGGTGGGATGTGCCCACAGTCCGCAGACACTCAATCCGCAACCCAAGCTGAACAGCCAGCTCGCGGCGGTCGGCCATGGCCAGCAGGTCGTGGTGCGGGTGGTCGACGGTCGTCAGTCCCAGACCCTCGGCACCCGGGGTGGTCTGTACCCGGAAACCAGTGCAATCACCGTGAGCGGGCAGCAACTGGTGCCCCAGCTTCAGGCTCAGGCCGAAGCTGCCGTTCGCCTGCTGGGCTTCACGCCCGTTCAAGGTGGCAACGGCCCGCAGCTGACCGTCACCTTGGCTGATTTGAAGTATCAGTCACCCAAGGAAGGCCTGTACGTGACTGAAGCGAACATCAGCTCGACGTTCCGCGCCGATGTGCAGAACAATGGCCGCAGCTATAACGGCCGCTACGCCGCCTCGCTGGACCAGCGTTTCGGCATGGCGCCGAACGAGGAAACCAATACCAAGCTGATCGGTGATGTGCTGAGCGACGCGCTGACTCGCTTGTTCAAGGACCCCACCATTGGGCAAATGCTGAGCCAGTAACGCTCTGCAGCGTCCATCGAAGCCCCGTAGTCGCAAGATGCCGGGGCTTTTTTGTGCCTCATGTCGACCCGAAAAGAACCCTGGGCTGCGCCGCGCTGTGTTCGTCACGGCCAGGCCAACGAGCGGTTCAGGCGAGGTTAAGGTGGCAGCGGATACCGTAGGGGCAGATACACCCGAATCTGCGGCGCCTTCTGCATGGCGCCATCGAGGCCCCATGTCACTCATCCAGCACTCTCCCGGGATGGTCATCAACTTTATGGCATTGCTGGCGGCAGGCCCTGGTATTTGGCTGCTCCATTCCACCCGCATCCGTGAGCAGCGGGAAACCACGCATTTGAACAACCTGACCGAGCAGGCGCCGATCGACGAGCCAATGCACCTGATGGATGTGCCGACGCTGCGCATGATCCGCCTGAGCTACCGAATCGGGGCCGGTTGTTTGGCGTTCGCACTGGCGTTGTCATGGGTCAGCACCAAGCTCTGAGCGTCTTCGCGGAGTCTGCCTGCCCATGACCGAGGAGGGGAGCGCGCCAGCTGGCTTGTTGGGCGCCCGGCTGGGAGGTTCAGCAGGCCTTGTCTGGAGATTTTCCGACGCCGTTGAGACTTCGTATTCGATATCCGGCAACGCGGAGCGTGGGAATGTTCGGTGCCGGCAACCGCAAGTCACGGTTGCCGGGCATCTTGAGCCTACAGCGGTAATCCCGCCTTGACCCGGTACTGATTGCGCACGGGCGTGGCGTATTGCAAAACCAGGTAGGGCCGGTGTTCTTCCGGACAGCCGTCCAGACGGCGCTGCCACTCCTCCTTCGCACGCGCCAATTCATCTGCCGGGAACACCTCGGCTGCGCTTGGCACCTTCAGGCCGGGATCGGCATCGGCCCACTGCGCATACGCGAGGTAATGCACCGGGAACAAGCGATACCCGCCGAGAATCTGCTTGTCCATCTCTGCCGCCAGTTGCTTGGTGTCTTCATAGACCTCGGTGATGGGCGGCGCGAAATTGACATGCACTCGGCCTTTATAGCCGGTGATGCCCAGCGCGATGCTGACATCGTCTTCGCCCGGCGCTTTGGTATAGCTGCCCGTGGTGGCCCGGATGTACAACTCGCGCGCCTTGGCGTGATCACAAGGGTCGTACTCGTAACTGATCGACACCGGGGTCAGGTTCAGCGAGCGAATGACCTCGCCAAATGGCTCGTCCTTGCGGCTCATGTGAAACATCTTGAGGATGGCTGATTCGGTGCGGTCGTCCCCGTCTTTGGCCCGGCCTTCGGCCTGAGCGATCCAGATCGACTGGCAGTCGTGGCGAATCGAATGATTGATGTAAGCCGACAGCAACTGATAGGCCGCCATCTTCTCCCGCCGGCCGGTGATGGAACGGTGCACGATGAAGCTCTTGTTCAGGCGCATCAGATCGCTGACAAAGGGCTTCTGCAGCAGGTTGTCGCCGATCGCAATGCGTGGCGTCGGCAGGCCGGCGTGGTACACCGCATAGTTCACGAACGCAGGGTCCATCACAATGTCGCGGTGGTTGGCCAGGAACAGGTAGGCCACCCCTGACTTGAACTGCTCGACGCCGGTGTAGGTCACACCATCGGTGGCGCGCTCGATGGTGTGGTCGACGTAATGCTCGACCTTGTCCTGCAAGGCAGCCACCGAATCGATACCGGCAAACTGACGACGCAGCTTGCGGGCGATCGCCGGCTGCAGGATCCAGCCGAGCGAGCCGGCCAGGCGCGGAAAACGAAAATGCGTGAGGATCGCAAGGAACGCCTTGTCACTCAGTAGCCGGTTGAGTACGGCTTTTACTTCGGTGTCGTCGTACGGTCGGATGGCATCGAATTCGCCCATCATGCTCTCTTGTAAAAACGGCTAGGGTAAAGGTAGGCGGCAGGCTCGATACGAAAAAGGGTCGATATTCGGCCATGCCGGGCTGAAAACATCCTCGATCACTTCGCTTTCAACCCATTTCGTACGGAGCCTGCCACCTTGCAACAAAACGTTCGGCCAGCAAACGAGTCGGCGATTATACGCAAAACTGGGCCAGGAGACTGTGATGCAGGAAATACAGGATTATGACTGCCCTTACTGCGGCGAACCGGTGGAGGCGGTGCTCGACCTTTCCGGCGGCGACCAGACTTATATTGAAGACTGCCCGGTGTGCTGTCGGCCGATCATTTTCAGCCTGCAGACCGATGGCGAGGACTGGACCCTGGACGTGCGTAGCGAGAACGAATGATGCGCAAAATCTACGAGCCGGAAAACATGATGGAAGGTGAGTTGCTGCAGGCAATGCTTGCCAGTGAAGGGATCGAGTCGCACATCACAGGCCGGCACCTGCTCGGCGGCATCGGCGAATTGCCGGTGTTCGGCCTGCTGGGCCTGGCTGTGCATGACGATCAGGCCGAGCGGGCGCGACGCTTGATCACTGAGTACAATGAGGCTTTTCCACTGTCGGGCGAAGAGCCTGACAATTACCCCGATGTGTTGCTGTGCTGATAACGGCTCCGTCGGTTAGACCTCCCTCCCCGTTTTTCCAGAAGAAGTGCTCCTAATTCATGTGTGGACGTTATGCGCTGTTTCGTTGGTCGCCCGCTTTTGCGGCGTTGCCCGGTTTTCCGGCCGACCAGCAGGCGCAATGGAACATTTCCCCCAATGACTCGGTGCTGATGTTGCGCGCCGTTCCAGGCGAACCGGCCGCGCGAACGCTGGCGCGCGCCCGCTGGGGGCTGACACCTGCGTGGCTCACCGACATGTCGCGTACCCCCGCTCACGCCCGGGCGGAAACGCTGGCCGAGCAGCCGATGTTTCGCCAGGCGTTCCGGGAGCGCCGCTGTCTGCTGCCGGCCAACGGCTTTTATGAGTGGCGCGGCACCGTACGCAAGCGGCCGTTCTGGCTGACGCCGGGGGAGGGAGCTTCGCTGTTTTTCGCAGCGATCTGGGAAGCCTACCCGGTAGACGGCCACGACTGGCTGAGTGTGGCCGTGGTGACGCAGCCTGCGATGAGCCAGCGTCGACCGCTGATCCTCGACGCTGAAGGGCAAGCGGCCTGGCTTGACCCGCAAAGCTCACTGCCCGCTTTGCAATCGCTGCTCGCCGCGCCACAGATGCAACTGCGGGAGCGGCCATTGGCAAACCTGGTGAACGATCCGAAGCTCAACGCTCCGGAGTGCCTGACACCGTTGTGAGGGGGAGGGGGGCTGCAGCCGCGCAAGGCGGCTACAGCAGGCGTGACTCAGACCTTGAACTGGTTGATCAATCGACGCTGTTGCTCCGCCAGTCGGGTCAATTCGGCACTCGCCTGACTCGATTCGTCGGCGCCGCCGGCGACTTCATTGGCCACCTGGCCAATGTTGATGACGTTGCGGTTGATGTCGTCGGCCACCGCGCTTTGCTCTTCTGCGGCGCTGGCGATCTGCGTGTTCATGTCATTGATCACCGACACTGCCTTGGTAATGCTTTCCAGCGCTTGAGCCGCCTCTGCCGCGTGGCCCACGCTTTCATCGGTTTTGGTCTGGCTGTCTTCCATGACTTTCACCACTTGCCGTGTACCGGATTGCAGTGCCTGAATCATTGACTGGATTTCTTCAGTGGCTTGCTGAGTCTTCTGCGCCAGGTTGCGGACTTCGTCAGCGACCACGGCAAAGCCGCGCCCCTGTTCACCCGCACGGGCGGCCTCGATGGCGGCGTTGAGGGCCAGCAGGTTCGTCTGTTCGGCAATGCCGCGAATGGCCGTAAGGATGGCATTGATGTTCTCGCTGTCCTTGGCCAGGGTCTGTACCACTTCCACGGCGCGGCCAATCTCCACGGCCAGCTCGCTGATGGAGTTCGAGGTGTTGTGTACGATGCGCATGCCCTGAACGGCTGCATCGTCGGCATGATTCGCCGCTTGAGCGGCCTGGGTCGCGTTGCGCGCCACGTCTTGGGCCGTGGCGGTCATCTCGTGCACGGCGGTGGCCACCAGGTCGATCTCGGCCATTTGCTTGTGCACGCCATTGTTGGTGCGGATGGCAATGTCGGCCGTGTGCTCGGAGGAGTCGCTTACCTTCTGCACTGACGTCACCACCTGACTGATCATGGCCTGCAGCTTGCCGAGGAAGGTGTTGAAGCCCAAGGCAATGGAGCCCAATTCGTCGGCGCGGTCGCTGCTGAGACGGCGCGTCAGGTCGCCTTCGCCTTTGGCGATGTCGTCGAGCATGGCGACCATTTGCTTGAGCGGACGCGCAATGCCGCGCCCCACGAACCAGACAATCAACAAGCCCAGCGCCGCGATCAGCAGGCCGACGACGGTCATGCCGACGATATCGGTGTCACGTTGATGGGCCAGGTCGCTCTGCAGCTTCTGCAGGTCGGCCATGACCGCGCTGACGGGTACGCGGATCATTAGCGTCCAGCGCGCATCGGTGTCGCCGATACCGAATGGCAGGTACAACTCGATGTGGCCGTGCTCCTTGTCGATGTCATAACGCACCTCGCCTTTGACGATGTTGGCGAGGTTGGCGACTTCGTTGGCGTCGAGGATATCGGTGGCTTTTTCACCGAGCTTGCTGGTGTCCTTGGTGTAGGCGACAAGGCGTCCGTTGGTGGCGATCAACGCCAGGTCGCCAGCGCCGTCATAGAGCTTCTTGTCCGCCTTTTCGAGCATTTCTTGGATGAAGTTCACCGACAGATCGGCGCCGACGATGCCCTGGAATTGGCCGTCGACCATGATCGGTTCGATAAACGAAGACAGCATGACCATCTTGTCGCCAACCTTGTACGGCGCGGGGTCAATCACACACGCTTTGCGCGTTTCGCGAGAGCAAAGGTAATACTCGCTTGAGCGAACGCCGGTGGACAGCAGTTTCGTGTCTTCCAGGCTGGACAGCTTTTCCAGATTGAAGGTGCCGTCCGGCTTGCGATACCACCATGGCATGAAGCGGCCATCTTTCGGATCGACACCGGTGACCGGGGTTTCGGCATAGGCGGCGTCATTGTGATCCAGGGCATTGGGTTCCCAGCCAATATAAGCACCCAGAATCTCTGGATTGCGCACGACGGTCTCGCGCAGCAGGTTGAGCAGTTGCTCACGGCTCATCTTCACCAGCGGCTCGCCCTTGGTGTCCTTCATGCCCAGCGTCGCGTTCAACGTCGCCATTCCCGCCGCCGTTTGCAATGGCGCTTCCAGTGATCGCTGGATATTGCTCGCCTGTGTGCGGGCGATCGCGGTCAAGTGACCTTCGATGGCCTGCTCGAATTGAGCGGTTGTGCGCTTTTCCACCAGGTCCTGAGTGCGCGCCCCTGCAAACAGGGCATAGAGGACGAGGGCAGCCACGACACTGAGGACGATGGCACCTGACAGTGCAGCGACTGAGAACTGGATCGATTTGAACTTCATAAAGGCTCCGGACGCGAAAGGACGTCTGTAGGAGGTATCGCCTGCGCCCCCGGTTTAATGAGGGGGAAGTCGAAGCAACGGGCGTTTTTGGATGAAGTGGGTCGTTATTGGACATGCCGCCGGGTCGAGCGGCTTCGGCGGGGGCTGCTGGGGTCTCGCATGGGGGAGTAAATGCGTTTCGTCGCTATGACGGATGTGCGAATTTTCGGCACTGACCGGCTGGCAATCCGCTGCCATCTAGTACTCGGCGGGCGTACCGCCTAGGATGGTGCGATTGTTTCGATGGAGATCCAAAATGCGTCAGACCTTTGCTCTTTGTGCCTTGAGCGCAGCGTTGCTGGTTGCGGGCTGTCAGGCCGTCAACACCACCAGCGGGGACTCGGTAGGCGTCGAGCGCAAGCAATACATGTTCAGTATGCTATCGACCGATCAGGTCAACCAGATGTACGCCCAGTCTTATAAGGAAACGGTCAGCGAGGCTTCGACCAAGGGCGTGCTGGATAACAGCAGCGCCGAAGCGGCTCGCGTTCAGGCAGTTGCCAAGCGGCTGATCGCCCAAGCGCCGAAACTGCGGCCGGATGCGGCGCAGTGGCAGTGGGAAGTGAACCTGATCAAGAGTGACGAGCTCAATGCCAACTGCGGGCCAGGCGGTAAGATCATCGTGTACACCGGCTTGATCGATACGCTGAAGCTCAGCGACGACGAACTGGCGGCGGTGATGGGCCATGAGATTGCCCACGCCTTGCGCGAGCATGGTCGCGAAGCGATGTCGAAGGCGTATGGCGTGCAGATGGCCAAAACGGGGGCGGGGTCATTGCTCGGGTTGGGGCAAGACAGCCTGGCGCTCGCTGACACCGTGGTCAACTACAGCCTGACGCTGCCCAACAGCCGCGCGAATGAAAACGAAGCGGATTTGCTCGGCCTGGAACTGTCCGCTCGCGCCGGTTACAACCCCAATGCCGCGATCACCCTGTGGCAGAAGATGCAGGCGCAGTCGGGGGCGTCCCAGCCCGAATTCATGA
Source organism: Pseudomonas sp. GD03842 (assembly GCF_029841165.1). Classification (NCBI taxonomy): domain Bacteria; kingdom Pseudomonadati; phylum Pseudomonadota; class Gammaproteobacteria; order Pseudomonadales; family Pseudomonadaceae; genus Pseudomonas; species Pseudomonas sp. GD03842. The sequence goes on from NZ_JAOCEA010000004.1 coordinate 55,780, forward strand.
GCACCCACCCGGCGTCGGCGAACCGGATTGCGTCCTTGCAGGCGGCGATTCCCAAAGTGATGCCGTTGTATGAGCAAGCCCCGAAGTCTTGATCAAGCTGGCTGACTGATCGTCCCCGCGTGCGGCGTGGGTACGATCAGTCTCATGCCTTGGGGCATTCGAACAGGCCGGCGGATCAAACCCAGCCGCTGACCTGCATCGCCTTGTACACCGCGACGAGCGCCAGGATGAAGAACGCACCGGCTGCCAGCCTACGGATCAGTGTCAGCGGTAATTTCTCTGCGGCGAAGTTGCCTGCCAGCACCACCGGCACGTTGGCCAGCAACATCCCCAGGGTCGTGCCCAGAATTACCAGCCACAGATAGGAGTATTGCGCCGCCAGCATCACGGTCGCGATTTGCGTCTTATCGCCTATTTCAGCGAGGAAGAACGCGATCAGGGTCGTCATGAAGGGGCCGAACTTACGCGCCGTGGTGGCCTCGTCGTCGTCCATCTTGTCGGGAACCAGCGTCCACAGTGCGGTAGCAGTGAAACTGGCGGCCAGGATCCAGTGCAACATCGCGTCAGAGAGGAAACTGCTGAACCAGGCACCTACGGCACCGGCGGCGGCGTGGTTGGCCAACGTGGCCGCGACGATACCGGCGATGATCGGCCACGGCTTACGAAAGCGGGCAGCGAGGATGAGTGCGAGGAGTTGGGTCTTGTCACCGATTTCGGCCAGTGCGACGACCGCGGTAGGGACCAATAGGGATTCCAGCATCAGGAGTTTCCTAAGGGGCGGGACAACACGGCTATGACACGTACAGCCTCCCCGCCCCGGGTCAGGATGTGCGTGTCATAGGTCTTGTCAAACCTCCGATCCGTCTGAGGCGGATCTGGGGTCGCGAGCACCATGGTCTGAGGACCAAGTATGTTGATGCGCGCCGGACGAGCGAGAGGCTCGTGGGAGACTACTCCCCTAGGACGGAGCGGATTCTGCCTTCGGGAATCCGATTCGGCAAGCGTTTATTTTTACCCACGCTTGGCGCGGTAAATTCGAAAACCATTCCCTTCTGCCATCACCGCGCACACCCCGAGATGCGCTTCGATGATCGGCTGATAACGCAGGAAACTATTGGCTACCAGGCGCAATTCGCCGCCTTTTTTCAGATGTTCACGAGCTTTTCGCAACAAGTTTTCTGTCGCTGCGTAGTCGGTGTGAACGCCGGTGTGGAAGGGTGGATTGGTGACGATCGCGTCCAGATGCTCGGGTGCAGCATCGATGCCATCGCCGGTCAGTACCTCGCCTGGTAGACCATTGGCTGCCAGCGTCAGTCGGCTACTTGCGGTTGCGAACGCGTCGACATCGAGCATCGTCACCTGAACATCCGGGTGGCACCGCTTGATCGCAGCCCCCAGCACGCCGGCGCCGCAACCGAAGTCGAGCAGATGGCCCGGTGGCAGCTTGCCGATGTGCTCCAGCAAGAGGGCAGTGCCCCGGTCCAGCCGCCCGTGGCTGAACACGCCGGGGAGGCTCACGATCTTCAGTGGGCCGTTGGGCGTCTCGATGTCGAAATGTTTGGCCAACTGCTCGAGTTCAACGGCCTGCGGCGGGTTTTCCACCGTTACCTGCCACAGTTGGCAATGGCGAGCGCTGTCAAGCTTGCGGGCACGGCCGAAAGGGCTCAATTGCCGCGCTGCCGCTTCGATACCGCCGCGCTTTTCACCCACCAGAAAAAGTTCGCGGCCGGCCAGGCGAGCGGCCAGCGCATTGAGCAAATAATCGCTCAGGTCCTTGGCTTTCGGGAGGAAGAGCACGGCGGCCTCGAACGGCGCGTCCGGGGCCTCGGTGCCAAAGTGAATGCGCCCGCTGAAACGGCTTTCCAGTGCGGCAAAATCTCCGGCATGCCAACTCCACCCTCGTGCATCGGGCAGTCTGGTCAGCAGGTCGTCGGCAGGCAGGCCAGCCAGCAACAATGAACCTTCAAACAGCTCGGCCTGACGGAGTAACACTTCACTGCGCGGGTCCATCGTCGGCTCCTGAAAAAGGGCGGAGTTTAACAGGGATGTGTCGGCGATGACTTCCGCGGCGTTTTGTCCGGTCAGCTCACGACGCGGATCGGCGCGCCTGCATAAAACGCGCGTGCGTTTTCGTTGACTTGGGTGACGATGCGCTGGCGGGCTTCCTGGCTGCCCCAGGCGCTGTGGGGCGTCACGATGAGCCGGGGGATGTCTCCGGACAGCAGCGGGTTGCCGTTTACGGGAGGCTCGACGGTCAGGACGTCGGTGGCGGCGCCTGCCAGGTGCCCATTGCGCAGCGCATCGGCCAGGGCTTGCTCGTTGATCAACCCGCCGCGGGCCGTGTTCACGATGAATGCTTTGGGTTTCATCAGGCTCAGCTCATGGGCGCCGAGCATGTCGCGGGTGTGCTCGTTGAGTGGGCAGTGCAGGGTCAAGGCGTCTACTTGAGGAAGCAGTTCCTGCAGCGGCATGCGATCCGGGCGAGCAGGGCGGCCGGGAATCTGGCCCAATACCACGCGCATCCCGAAGGCTTCGGCCAGCTTCGCCACCGCGCCACCGAGTTCGCCGTGGCCCAGCAACCCCAGCGTCTTGCCTTCCAGTTCGACGATCGGGAAGTCCAGCAGGCAAAACTGCCGGGATTTCTGCCACTGGCCTTGATGGATGGCTTGCTGGTAGTCAGGCAGACGGGTCGCCAGCGCCAGCAGTAACATCAGGGTGTGCTGGGCAACCGAAGGCGTGCCGTAACCCTGGCAGTTACTCACGACCACCCCGTGTTTGCGGGCGGCGTCGAGGTCGACGTTGTTGACGCCGGTAGCGGTGACCAGTGCCAGTTTCAGGTCCGGACACGCCGCGAATGTCTCGGCATCGAGCGAGATCTTGTTGGAAATCACGACGTGTGCGCCTTGCAGCCGCTCGATGACCTGATCGGCCGAACTACTGGCGTGCAGGATCAGTTCACCAAAAGTCTCTCTCCACGGGCTGAGGTCCAGATCGCCGAGATCCAGAGAAGTGTGGTCGAGGAAAACTGCTCTGCTTTGACTGGACATCAGCTGTACCTTTTGCTCGGTGATGAGTGGGCGTAAGGTAACGAGCCTACCAGAGCCAGCCGCTTGCCTGAACGCCCGGAGAACATCATGTACTGGACGGAATTTTTCACCGTTGCCCTCATTCACCTGCTCGCCGTCGCGAGCCCCGGTCCCGACTTTGCGGTGGTCGTTCGGGAGAGTGTGACGCACGGGCGCAAGGCTGGAACCTATACGGCGATGGGTGTGGGCACCGCGATTTGCCTGCACGTTGGCTATTCGCTCTTGGGCATCGGGCTGATCGTTTCCCAGTCCATTGTGCTGTTCAACGCCCTGAAATGGGCGGCGGCGGCCTACTTGCTGTATATCGGCTTCAAGGCGCTGCGCGCCAAACCTTCGGACGGGGCCCAGTCGTCCCTCCACCTCGCGAAAGCGGAGCGCACCGCACGTGGGGCTTTCACCGCCGGTTTCGTCACCAATGGCCTGAACCCGAAGGCCACGTTGTTCTTCCTGTCACTGTTCACTGTGGTCATCAACCCCCATACGCCATTGCTGGTACAGGCGGGCTACGGCGTCTACCTGGCCGTCGCGACCGGCCTGTGGTTCTGCATGGTCGCGCGCCTGTTCAGTCAGGAACGTGTGCGCGCCGGTTTTGCGCGCATGGGCCACTGGTTCGATCGCGCCATGGGTGGGGTACTGGTGGCGTTGGGGCTCAAACTGGCGCTGACTGAGGTGCATTGATCAAGTGGGCGTTGTAGACAGTAGGCTCATGCACCCCATGGCCGACTGTCGAGCCGAAGTTCAAACCACTTAAATGCTTCGGGGCCCCGACACTCCTGCGTGCTTTCGCTTACAGCCGACTGACCGTGGCCTGTCCTGAATGGCATGCCAGCGTTGCCTCGCGCGCCCCCTGAAACCCCTTCTACACCGCTTGGTGGAGGCAGTTCCACCCTTTCAATTGGCATGATGCCGGTCGGGTCACTCGTCAATCGAATCATCCCTTTGGCTGATTTGACTGGCGAGTGAAGGCTCTAGAGTGCATATTTTTGGCACCGCCATGGCATCTTGAAAAGGGACTCCTATGCTGCAGACACGCGTGATTCCGCCAGCTGATGGCGCGTACCAGTACCCCCTGTTGATCAAGCGTTTGCTGCTGTCGGGCAGCCGTTACGAAAAAACGCGGGAAATCGTCTACCGGGACCAATCACGCTACTCTTATCTGACGCTCAACGAGCGCATTTGCCGCCTCGCCAACGTGCTGACCGAAGCAGGCGTGAAAGCGGGCGATACCGTGGCCGTCATGGATTGGGACAGCCACCGGTATCTGGAATGCATGTTCGCCATTCCCATGATCGGCGCAGTGATTCACACCATCAACGTGCGCCTGTCGCCGGACCAGATCCTGTTCACCATGAATCACGCCGAAGATAAGTTCGTGCTGGTGAACAGGGAATTCGTGCCGCTTTACAACTGCTTTGCGAGCAAACTGACCACCGTCGAAAAGACCCTGCTACTGACCGATACGTCCGATAAGACCGCCGAGTTGTCGAATCTGGTCGGGGAGTATGAAAGCCTGCTGGCGGCCGCCAGCCCGACCTACGCCTTCGAAGACTTCGACGAGAACTCGGTGGCGACCACGTTTTACACCACCGGTACCACAGGCAACCCCAAAGGCGTGTATTTCACCCACCGCCAGTTGGTGCTGCACACCCTGGCCGTGGCGACGATCATGGGCAGCGTCGAAGGGTTGCTGGGCACCGATAAGGTCTACATGCCGATCACGCCAATGTTCCACGTCCATGCCTGGGGCGTGCCGTACGCCGCCACCATGCTCGGCGTGAAGCAGGTCTATCCCGGCCGCTATGACCCGGAACTGCTGGTGGAGCTGTGGCGCAAGGAAAAGGTCAATTTCTCCCACTGCGTGCCCACCATCATGCAGATGGTGCTCAATGCCAAGGCTGCAAAGGACGTGGATTTCACCGGCTGGAACATCATCATTGGCGGCAGCTCGCTGAACCGCTCGTTGTACGAAGCTGCCAAAGCCAAAGGCATTCAACTGACCGCTGCCTATGGGATGTCCGAAACCGGGCCGCTGGTATCGGTTGCACACCTGAACGATGAGTTGATGGCGGGCAGCGAAGACGAGCGCACCACTTACCGGATCAAGGCCGGGGCGCCGGGGGTGCTGGTCGAAGCCGCCATTGTCGACAGTGAGGGCAATTTCCTGCCGTCCGATGGTGAAACGCAAGGCGAATTGGTGCTCCGCGCGCCGTGGCTCACCGAAGGGTATTACCGCGAGCCGGCAAAAGGCGCCGAGCTCTGGGCCGGTGGCTGGTTACACACAGGCGACGTGGCCACGTTGGACAGCATGGGCGGTATCGACATTCGTGACCGGATCAAGGACGTGATCAAGACAGGTGGGGAGTGGGTCTCCTCCCTGGAACTGGAGGATCTGTGCAGCCGTCATCCGGGTGTCCGCGAAGTGGCGGTGGTGGGCGTTGCCGATCCTCAGTGGGGCGAGCGGCCGTTCGCGTTGCTGGTGGTCCATGAAGGCCACGTCATCGATGCCAAGGCGCTGAAGGAACACCTCAAGCCTTTCGTCGAGCAGGGCCACATCAACAAGTGGGCGATTCCGAGTCAAATCGCACTTGTTACCGAAATTCCCAAGACCAGCGTCGGTAAGCTCGACAAGAAGCGTATCCGCCTGGATATCCTCGAATGGCAGAGCACCAATAGCACGTTTCTCTCCACCCTCTGAGCCCGATGTTTCCGCGCACAGTGTCACGAAATGGATCGTGGCAATGTGCCGGAACGCGTCTGGCTGGCGTCTGCCTTGCCAAATTAACCCTTTCAGCCACCCTCCTTGTGCAGCGCGGCCAGTCCGTCGAAATCGGCGGATTAGAGGCGTCGCCGCTGTAAATCACACTTTAGAGGGATCAAGCAGTAGCACCTGCTGGCTATAGTCGGCAGTAGGTTGGTACCGGAGAAAGACGCCTTCATCGTTTCGCAGCTTTGCATGGGCTGCCCGATACGCGTCGACACCCAGGCACTGCGGATCAGTCCACCTGAGTCGTTTCTGGAAGCACCCACTGCCATAAAAATAAAAGCACATGGAGTAGCGTCGATGACATCAGCAAACCTGTTCTGGCGCCGGGCGAAACTGCCTCTGGCCGTCAGCCTCGCGTCCTCGCTCGCCGGACCCGCATTCGGCGTCAGTTTCAACATCGGTGAAATCGAAGGTAATTTCGACTCGTCCCTGTCCATCGGCGCCAGTTGGTCGACGCAGAACGCCAACAAGAACCTGATCGGTTCGAACAACGGCGGACACGGTCTTTCGCAAACATCCGATGACGGTCATTTGAATTTCAAAAGTGGGGAGACCTTCTCGAAGATCTTCAAGGGCATCCATGATCTGGAGCTGAAGTACGGCGATACAGGGGTGTTCCTGCGGGGCAAGTACTGGTACGACTTCGAGCTCAAGGACGAAGGCCGCGAGTTCAAGGACATCAGTGATTCGGGTCGCAAGGAGGGAGCCAAGTCCTCAGGCTTCGAACTGCTCGACGCGTTCGTCTACCACAACTATTCCATCGGCGATGAGCCGGGCTCGGTGCGGTTCGGCAAGCAAGTGGTCAGTTGGGGCGAGAGCACCTTCATTGGCGGCGGGATCAACAGCATCAACCCCATCGACGTTTCGGCCTTCCGTCGTCCCGGTTCGGAAATCAAGGAAGGCCTGATTCCGGTCAACATGTTCTACCTGTCCCAGAGCCTGACCGAGAACTTGTCGGCCGAGGGCTTCTACCAGTTGGAATGGGACCAGACCGTGGTCGACAACTGCGGCACGTTCTTCTCGCAACCGGACGTCATCGCCGATGGCTGCAAGAACAACCTCGCAGTGCTGCGCACGCGCAACAGCTTGAACGCTGCTTTGCCAGCTGCGCTGCGTAACCCGGTGCAAAACGCACTCTCCCAGCGCGGCGTGGTGTTCGGCAACCCTGACGAGGGGGCGGTGGTGCGTCGTGGTCCTGACCGTGGTGCCCGTGACAGTGGCCAGTACGGCGTGGCGATGCACTACAACTTCGAGCCGCTGGATACCGAATTCGGTGCCTATTACATGAACTACCACAGCCGCCTGCCGATTTTCAGCGGCAAGGGTGGCCCGGCCAGCGCTTACAGCGGCGCAGGCCTGGTAGGGCAGTTGGCGCGCAACGGCGTCCCGGTTGGCGTGGCGACGAGCCTTGCGCCGACCTTGCTGCCACTGGTGGTCGCGGGCAACTCCAGCTATTACGTCGAGTACCCCGAAGACATCCACCTGTTCGGCCTGAGCTTCTCCACCACGTTGCCGACCGGCACCGCGTGGAGCGGCGAAATCAGCTACCGCCCGAACGCGCCGGTACAACTGAACACCACCGACATCCTCTACTCCGGATTGACGCCACTGAACCCCAGCGTTGCCTTGTTGCAGGGTTCGCCCAATGCCGATCAGAAGGGCTACCGCCGCAAGGAGATCAGCCAGGCCCAGACCACTTTCACCCATTTCTTCGATCAAGTGATGGGGGCTGAACGTCTGACGGTCGTGGGTGAAGTGGGATGGACTCACGTCGGTGGTCTGGAAAGCACCTCGAAGCTGCGTTACGGACGTGACCCCAGCTACGGTCCTGGTCCGCTGCCGAACGGTCAGTGCACGACCCTCAACGCGGGCACCCTGGCCGGGGCGCCGCTGAACAATCTCAGCCGCTACTGTGAAAACGACGGTTTCACCACCACCGATTCCTGGGGCTACCGCGCTCGCGCCATCTGGGATTACAACAACGTGTTCGCCGGCGTGAACCTCAAGCCAAGCGTGGCTTGGTCCCATGACGTCGACGGTTACTCCCCAGGCCCTGGCGGCAACTTCGAAGAAGGCCGTAAAGCGGTCAGCCTGGGGGTGGAGGCGGAGTATCAGAACACCTACACCGCCAACCTTTCGTACACCAATTTCTTCGATGGCAAGTACACCACCGTGGATGACCGCGATTTCGTGGCGCTCAGCTTTGGCATGAATTTCTAAGGAATGACCATGAAGATGAAAATAACAAAGGGTCTGCTGCAGGTCGGCGTTCTGGGGCTGTCGTTGTTGGCGACCGGGGTGATGGCGGCAGTTTCCGATTCCGAAGCGGCGAAGCTGGGCACTACTCTGACGCCGATGGGGGCCGAAAAGGCTGGCAACGCGGCCAACACCATCAGCGCCTGGAGCCCCATGCCCACCAACGCGGGCGCGGTGGACGAAAAAGGCTTTTTGGCCAACCCGTACGCCAACGAAAAACCGCTGTTCACCATCACTGCGCAGAACGTCGAGCAATACAAAGACAAACTGGCGCCGGGCCAATATGCGATGTTCAAGCGATACCCCGACACCTTCAAGATGCCGGTCTATCCGACCCATCGTGGCGCCACGGTGCCTGCCGACGTAGCTGCCGCGATCAAGCGCAACGCCACCAACACTAAACTGGTAGCCGGTGGTAACGGCTTGGAAAACTTCGAAACTGCCGTGCCATTCCCGATTCCAAAAGACGGCCTGGAAGTCATCTGGAACCACATTACCCGGTACCGCGGCGGCAGTGTTTCGCGGCTGGTCACTCAGGCCACGCCGCAAACCAACGGCTCGTTCAACCCGGTGTACTTCCACGATGAGTTCGTCTTCCGCGACAAGATGAAGGATTTCGATCCGAAGAACCCGGGGAACATCCTGTTCTACTTCAAGCAGGAAGTGACCGCTCCGGCGCGTCTGGCAGGTTCCGTGCTGCTGGTTCACGAAACCCTCGACCAGGTCAAGGAGCCGCGCGCGGCTTGGGTTTACAACGCCGGCCAGCGCCGCGTACGTCGGGCGCCACAGGTGTCGTATGACGGGCCGGGTACGGCAGCGGACGGCCTTCGCACCTCCGATAACCTGGACATGTATAACGGCGCGCCTGACCGCTACGACTGGAAGCTGATCGGCAAGCAGGAGATGTACATCGCGTCCAACAGCTACAAACTCGACGATCCGAAGCTCAAGTACACCGACATCATCAAGGCAGGACACATCAACCAGGACCTGGCCCGCTATGAACTGCGCCGCGTCTGGCACGTGACCGCGACCCTGAAGGAGGGCCAGCGTCACATCTACGCCAAGCGCGACTTCTTCATCGACGAAGACACCTGGCAAGCGGCGGTGATCGATCACTACGATGGCCGTGGCCAGTTGTGGCGTGTGGCGGAAGCCCACGGCGAGAACTACTACGACAAGCAAGTGCCTTGGTACGCACTCGAAGCCCTGTACGACCTGCAATCGGGCCGCTATCTGGCGCTGGGCATGAAAAACGAAGAGAAGAAGGCCTATGACTTCGGTTTCACCGCGACGATCAGCGACTTCCAGCCTAACGCGCTGCGTCAGGAAGGGGTGCGGTGATCGCGTGAACGCATGGGGCGCAGGGGGGGCATTGTTGATCACAGCGGCTAAGCACCCGATGTCCTGCGCTGCTCTACCCTGAGGCCGAGCGCCAAGGGCGCCACACCATCACCCCGATTCGTCGGGGTGATTCCCCGCAAACCCGCCATCGCCGCGCGGCCGCTCCAGAAAGTGGCGATCCCTGAGCCCACCTCCGGCCTATGAAGCGACATTCGCGGTGTTGATTGGATATGTTTTCTTACAGTCTTTCGTCGAACATTCTTCAAAACCCGCACCATAGCCGCTAGTCTCCCGTCAGTTGAACGCCGAATAACAAACACTTTTAACAAGAGTCGGCCATGACTGATCTGTCGCGTTTGCAAGGATTCGCAAATCACGCGGTCACTTCACTGGAGGGGCGGTTCTTCCGTCCGCCACTGCCTGAGGGCTACGTGCCCAGACCACGTCTGTGCGAACGTCTGGGGGCGGGGCTTTCAGGGCGTCTGCTGCTGGTCAGCGCGCCAGCCGGTTTTGGCAAGAGCTCCCTTGCCGTCGAATTCTGCGAGAGCCTGCCCGAGCAATGGCAGAACCTCTGGCTGGGCTTAAGCCAGCGCGACAGCGACCCCGGGCGTTTCCTCGAGCGCTTGCTGGCCGGCCTTCAACACTTCTTTCCCCAACTCGGTAGCCAGGCCCTAGGGCTGCTGAAAATGCGCCAGCGACATCAGCCCTTCGCCTTCGAGGAATGGCTCGATGGCCTGCTCGATGAGCTGACGATGCACCTGATGTTGAGCAAACCCCTGCTGCTCGTGCTCGACGACTACCATCTGGTTCAGGGCCCGGTACTCAATCGTTGCCTGCAATTTCTCCTTAACCACTTGCCTGCCGGTATGGTCGTGATGGTCACCAGTCGCCAGCGGCCGGACTGGCATCTGGCGCGGTTGCGTCTGTCGCGCCAGTTACTCGAACTCTCTGAGCAGGATCTTCGTCTGACCGACGAGGAATCCCGGGCGGTGCTCGATCAGCGCGGCAGCACCCTGAGCGAAGACGCCCTCAGCAACCTGCTACAGCGCAGCGAGGGCTGGGTGGCGGGGCTGCGCTTCTGGTTGCTGGCTGCTGCGGAGGCCGGGGGCGATGCGTTGGCGCAGGAACTCAACGGCGGCGAGGGAATGATCCGCGACTACCTGCTGGAGGAAGTCATCGACTGCCTGCCCTCCGAGGTGCAGGCTTTTTTGTATGAAACAGCCTGCCTTGAGCGGTTCTGCAGCGCCCTGTGCAACGCTGCTCGCGACACCCATGACAGCGCCGAAATGCTCGCCTTTCTCCAAGCTCACCAAGTGTTTCTGGTGCCTCTGGATGAGCACGGTCGCTGGTTCCGTTACCATCACTTGTTCTCCGACCTCTTGCGTGCGCGGGCCGGCAGCACAGTGGCGCCCCAACAACGACGGCTGCACCTGAATGCTTGTCGCTGGTTCAGCGAGCAGGGGCTGCTCGATGAAGCCATTGAACAGGCATTGCGGGCGGGGCATCACGATGTCGCGGCTAATTTGGTGCAGAACCTCTCCGAAGAGCAACTGCTGGCCGAGCAGAACGTGGGCATGCTGCTGCGCTGGAAGATGGATTTGCCGGACAGCCTGCTGATCAGCACCCCCCGACTGATCGTGTTGTACGCCTGGGCGTTAGGGCTGGCATGCCAGCTCGACGCGGCCGAGGAACTGGGCAATCACCTCAGCCGCTTTCTGCCTGCGCCTTCGGCGACCGCGCAAAAATCCATGCTCGCTCAATGGCTGGCATTGAGTGGAATCATCGCGCGCGGCCGTGGCGACCGCGAAACCGCCGAGCGCTATTGCAATGAAGCCTTGGCCAGCCTTCCGCAAAAGCGTTATGGCCAGCGCCTGCTGTGCCTGTCGACACTGGCCAATCTGGCGATTGCCGAGGGCGACCTATGGCGCGCCCGGTCTCTGAACCGCGAAGCGCTGGAGTTGGCGCAGCGGGTGGCCAACCCCTTGTTCGAGGCACTGGCCCACTACGATCGGGCGCGCACATTGCAGGCTCGGGGCGAGGCGTTGCGAGCGCTGGAGGAGGTGCGTCAAGGTTTGCGTCGTCTGGCCGGGCTGTCGTCACAGCGGCTTTACGCGGTTCGCGCAAGGCTCACGCTGTACGAGGGGTACCTGCTTGTTCAGTGCCTGCAAACCGAGGCCGGCCGCGCTAGGCTCGAAGCGGGGCTGAGCGAGGCCCGCGCCTGTCGCGACATCAGCGTGCTGATCGGGCATTGCGTCATCGCGGGCCTGGCGGGGCGAGAAGGACGCTTTGCCGATGCCTTCGCCGAACTGGCCGAGGCCGAGCGTCTGATGCATATCTGGGATGTGCCGCCGGTCTATTATCTGGCGATGATCACGTTAGCCAAGTGCGAGCTGTGGCTGGCGCAGGGGCGCATCGACCTGGCCGATGCCTGGCTGCTGCGCTTGGGCCAGACGTATGGCGGCGAACGGCCTGCAGCGGCGCCCGAATGCCTGCCGCAGATGCCGCAGCACATTGAATTGCTGCGTGCCTCGCTGGTGCGGGTCCAGGGGCGCAACGAGGACGCCGCCCGCCGTTTGAGCCAGTTGGAGGACCACGCCCATCGCATTGGCGCAGGGCTGCTTGGGGTATACGCCGCGACTCAGCATCTGCTGCTCGCGTTGGCCGCGCACGACACGTCCAAGGCGCCGGATTTGCTTGATCGAAGCCTTCTGGGCGCGACCGGCGGCGCGGTGTTGCCGTTTCATGGTGTGATTCATCAACACGCTGCCTGGCTGCACGAGCAATTGCTAAAACGCCCGCGCTGCCGGTTGGTCGACTATCTGCTCAATCAACTGCCCCCCGGCACTGAAAAGGCCCTGCCATGCGCGCGAGACATGAGTGAGCCAGTGGCCTGTTCCGGCGGCGACACGCTCAGTGCGCGCGAATTGGGTGTCCTGCAACTCATCGCGCAGGGCTGTTCGAATCAAGAGATCAGCGAGCGGTTGTTCATTTCCCTGCACACGGTGAAAACCCACGCCAGCCACATCAACAGCAAGCTGGGGGTCGAGCGGCGTACCCAGGCGGTAGCGCGTGCACAGGAACTGGGATTGCTCGGGTAATCACTCCCACCGTTGGTTACCTGCGTCGGCATCCTGCCGTTGCGGCGCGAGCGAACGTTTAAACCCAAGCCTCTCCCGCCCATAGTTTTTCAATGTCGCGCAGCCCCCAGTCAGCAGCCAGTTCGCACTTGACGATCGCGTCCTCTTCATCGGCGTGGGCCAGGTCGATGACTTTGGGAGCGCAAGGCAAGCGGGTGCGGGTCGACAGAACGACTTTCACTTTAGGATGCAGCAGTGATTTTTCGCCCTGTTCCATGACGACACCCAGGCGCTCGCTTTTCAGGCGAACCAATGTGCCGACAGGGTAAATGCCGATGGTCTTCACGAAGTGCTGAAAAATCGTCTCGTCGAAATGGCCTTTCCAAGACGCCATTTCGCGAATCGATTGCGCAGCATCCCAGCCCTTTTTGTAAGGGCGATCTGAGGTCACGGCGTCGTACACGTCGCAGATTGCGCCCATGCGCGAGAAGAGGCTGATCGCTTCGCCTTTGAGTCCGTGGGGATAGCCGCTGCCGTCGATCTTCTCGTGGTGATGCAGGCATACATCCATGACTGCCGGGGTGGTTTGCTGTGTGTCTTGCAGGATCTTCAGTCCGGCTTCGGGATGGTGCTTCATCGCCTCGTACTCTTCCAACGTCAGCCGATCCGGCTTGTTCAGGATGGCGGCGGGAATCATCATTTTGCCCACGTCGTGCATCAGTCCGGCGACACCGGCTTCGCGCACCTGTTCCTCGCTCATTTCCATCTGCCGTGCCAGCGCTACCATCAGGGCGCACACGGCGACAGAGTGCATGTAGGTGTATTCGTCGGAGGTTTTCAGGCGGGACAGACTGATCAGTGCATGGGGATGACGCATCACTGAGGCCGAGATTTCCTCGACCAGCAGGTCGACGTCCTCGGCATTCATGGCCCGGCCCATGCGAGCGTCAGTGAACATGGTCATGACGGCCGCCTTGGCCCGGCCACAAATCGCCTTGGCGCGTATGAGCTCCTCGTCCAGGCTGCTTGGCGCGGTGTCGGGCTTGTACGGGATGGAGCACGCTTCGGCCAGAATCGTCGCCCGCTCATCCGGACCTCTTCCGCGCCTTGTATCGATCCACACCTCGCGTATCGAGGCCTTGATGCGCTGCAATACTGCCTCGTCACACAGCTCGCGTTCGACGTTTTGCGTCCAGAACGGATCATGAAGCCGTGGGCGGCAGAATTCGTGGATATACATGCCCAGCGTCAAATCGGAGACGGCTATTTTTCTTAGCATGGCGCCTGCTCGCAACACGTAGGTCTGGCTGCCCTGCGGGATCATCGAGTGACATCTTATCTACTCGAACGCCACCGGATTCGATGGTTGCGCAGGGCCAGTATATGGGCAGTATTTCGAAAAAGACATCGGTCAAAACGGCGCGCAAAATGGCCCGATTTCCGGATTTTTCCAACGAGGCAAATAGTTAGCGGCGGATGCTCGAAGAGGTGTGAAAAAGGCCGCCGAAAATAATTTTGCTGAATGTGGGCGGGTTGAATGTCCCTCGATTTCGGGTGACCCTTGCCCGACCCTGTCGAACTCAGCGCTGGCACCCCCCTACCATGAATGCTCAGAACACCCCACTCATACGAGAAACCTTCCCCGTCGGACCTTTGCAGTGCAACTGCACGATCATTGGCGACCCGATCACCAAGACCGCAGTGGTCGTCGACCCCGGCGGCAATCCGGAATTGATCATGGCCAAGCTCGAAGCCCACGGGTTGAAGTGTGTGAGCATCATCCACACCCACGCCCATCTGGATCATTTTCTGGCGTCCGGGCAGTTGAAGGAGAAGACCGGCGCGACGTTACACCTGCATAAAGAGGATAAGTTTCTGTGGGACAACCTTGAAACTCAGTGTCAGGTATTTCGCGTGCCCTACGTGCCGGTGCCTTCGCCGGATCGCTGGCTCGAGCATGACGAGGAACTGGCGTGCGGGTGCGGCATTGCGCTCCATACCCCAGGCCACACGCCGGGGTCGATGAGTTTCTGGTTCGAAGAGGCGCAATTGCTGATTGCGGGGGATACGCTGTTCAAACGCGGTGTCGGTCGGACCGACCTCTGGGGCGGCGATCAGGCCACCATCGTTCGCTCGATCAGAGAGCGCCTCTATACGCTGGATGAAGAGGCGACGGTGATCACCGGCCACGGCCCGGACACGCGGCTGGGGGACGAGATGCGAGAAAACCCTTTCGTGCGGGCGTGAAATCGTTCAGGCGGTGTTAAGGAATTTTTGACAGGGAGCATGCTCTAATTGGGCACATCGCCCGGCCCTTGCAGTGGCTGGGTAAAAGCAAAACAGGAGCTCGTTCCAGATGTTTACCTTTCGCCGTTTGATCATCGCTGCCACTGCGCTCGCCGTTTTGTCGGGTTGCGCGTCGCAAAATCCATACGACAATCAGGGACAGGCTCAGAATTCCGGCGGCATGAGCAAAACCGCCAAATACGGTGGTCTAGGTGCGCTGGCTGGGGCCGTCGCCGGCGCCGCCATTGACCACAACCACCGTGGCAAAGGTGCATTGATTGGCGCAGCCGTCGTCGGTGCGGCGTCTGCGGGTTACGGTTATTACGCTGACAAACAGGAAGCCGCCTTGCGCGCCAGCATGGCCAACACCGGTGTCGAAGTGCAGCGGCAGGGTGACAACATCAAACTCGTGATGCCTGGCAACATTACCTTCGCCACCGATTCTTCGGCCATCGCCAGCAGCTTCTACGCACCGTTGAACAACCTGGCGGGCTCTCTGAAGCAATACAACCAGAACATGATCGAAATCGTCGGCTACACCGACAGCACAGGCAGCCGTCAGCACAACATGGATCTGTCGCAACAGCGGGCACAGAGTGTGGCGACGTACCTGACGTCGCAAGGTGTGGATGCCTCGCACCTGTCGGTCCGCGGTGCCGGTCCCGATTCGCCGATTGCCAGCAACGCCGACGTGAATGGCCGCGCCCAGAACCGCCGCGTCGAAGTCAACCTCAAGCCGATTCCAGGTCAGCAATACCCGCAACAGTGATTTGAATCTGCCGTCAGACGCCAGTCTTGAAAGCCCCGGCCTATGTGCCGGGGTTTTTATTTGTGGCGGCCACCGTCGTGGCGCAACGCGAGATTGGCGCGCCAGGCGGCGCTGGGGAGTCAGCGGGGATAACGCTGATGCATCTGCTCCAGCAACGCATCCTTCTCTTCCCACAACCCGTTGATCCATTGCTGGAACGCCGCACGGTAGGCCTCGTCCTGATCGTAGCTCTTGCCGATGAACTGGGCAGGGATATGCACCTCTTCGAAATGCGCGACCACTTCGCGCACCCGCCCGCATAGCAGGTCCCAATACCCAGGCCGACCTGCCGGGTAGTGGAGGGTAACGTTGACGATGGATTCCAGTTGTTCACCCATTGCGTCCAATACGAAGGCAATGCCACCGGCCTTGGGTTTCAGCAAGTAACGAAACGGCGATTGCTGCTGGGCCTGTTTGGCTGGAGTGAAGCGGGTGCCTTCAACGAAATTGAAAATGCCCACCGGGTTGTCGCGAAATTTCGCGCAGGTCCGGCGCGTGGTTTCCAGGTCCTTGCCTTTCTTTTCTGGATGCTTTGCCAGATAAGCCTTGCTGTAGCGTTTCATGAAAGGAAAACCCAGTGCCCACCAGGCGAGGCCGATCACCGGGACCCAGATCAATTCCTGTTTCAGGAAGAATTTCAGCGGGCGAATGCGCCGGTTGAGCACGTACTGCAACACCATGATGTCGACCCAACTCTGGTGATTGCTGGTTACCAAGTACGAGTGTTGATAGTCCAGCCCCTCCAGGCCGCTCAGGTGCCAGCGGGTCCGCCCGAGCAGGTTGATCCAGGCATTGTTGTTGCTGATCCACGCTTCATGAATGTGGCCCATCAGCCAGTCAGTGAGTTTCTGTGCGGCCGGGAAGGGCAGGCAGAGTTTGAAGAGGGCGACTATGAACAGCGGTGTGCAGCAGACGACCGTATTGAGCGCCAACAGCAGCGAGGCGATGACGCCGCGCAAGGGGGCGGACAGTGAACTCATGGAAAATCGAACTCCGAGGTAAGACGGCCGCCGGTGGATGCCCGGCGGCGTTATTGTGAGCAAGAACCTGCACGCGGGTGTTACTGCGGCAAGGTAGCGGCCTGAATGGCCGTGAGGGCAATGGTGTATACGATGTCATCGACCTGAGCTCCGCGTGGCAGGTCGTTGACCGGCTTGCGCAGGCCTTGCAGCATCGGGCCCAGGCTGACGCAGTCCGCGCTGCGTTGCACCGCTTTATAGGTGGTGTTGCCAGTGTTGAGATCCGGGAACACGAACACGTTGGCGCGCCCGGCCACCGGGCTGTCTGGCGCCAGTTGCCGAGCGACGGTTTCGTTGGCCGCGGCGTCGTATTGCAATGGGCCGTCGATCAGCAGGCCGCGCTGGGTTTCCCGCGCCAGTTGTGTGGCTTCACGGACCTTTTCCACTTCCTCGCCGCTGGCTGAATTACCGCTGGAGTAGCTGATCATCGCCACCCTCGGCGACAGCCCGAACGCCACCGCCGAGTCAGCGCTCTGCACCGCGATTTCCGCCAATTCCTGGGCGGTGGGGTGCGGGTTCATGATGCAGTCGCCGTAGACCAGCACTTGTTCGGGGAAAAGCATGAAGAACACCGACGACACCAGCGTGCAGCCTGGGGCGGTCTTGATCAACTGCAACGCGGGGCGAATGGTATTGGCGGTGGAGTGGATCACCCCCGAAACCAATCCATCCACTTCGTCCAGCGCCAGCATCACGGTGCCGATTACCACAGGGTCTTCCAGTTGCTGCTCGGCCATTGGAGCGTTGAGGCTCTTGTTTTTACGCAAGTCGACCATCGGCTGGACGTAGCGCTCGCGAATTGCGTCAGGGTCGAGGATTTCCAGCCCTGGGGGCAACTCGATGCCTTGGGCGCGTGCAACGGCCTGGACGTCCTCGGGCTTGGCGAGCAGCACGCAGCGCGCAATCCCCCGCGCCTGACAGATCGCCGCAGCTTGCACTGTCAACGGTTCGGCGCCCTCGGGCAGCACGATGCGCTTGTTGGCGGTCTGGGCGCGCTGAATCAGTTGGTAGCGGAATACGGCAGGCGAGAGGCGCATCTCACGCGGCGTCCCGCAGCGTTGATGCAGCCAGGCGGCGTCCAGGTGGCTGGCGACGAAGTCGGTGATGATTTCCGCCCGCTCGCGGTCATCGATGGGAATCTCTTTGTTCAATTGATTGAGCTGATTGGCGGTGTCGTACGAGCCAGTGCTGACCGACAGCACGGGCAGCCCGGCTTGCAGGGCGCCGCTGCACAGCTCCATCAGGCGCGGGTCGGGATGCGTGTCGCTGGTCAGCAGCAGCCCCGCCAAGGGCACGCCGTTCATGGTGGCCATGCTCACCGCCAGGATGATGTCGTCGCGATCGCCTGGGGTCACCACCAGCACACCGGGTTTGAGTAATTGCAAGGTATTGAGCACGGTGCGCGCGCAGATGATGATCTTCGACATGCGACGCTGTTCGTAGTCGCCCGCATTGATCACCTGAGCGCCCAGCAACTCCGCCACGTCTCGCGTGCGCGGGGCGTTAAGGTCAGCCTGAAACGGGATGCACCCCAGCAGGCGGAAATCACCACTGCGCAGTAACGGTGAGTGCTCCTTGAGCCGAGCCGAAAACCTTTCCATGCTTTCCTCGGTGCGCACTTTGTTGAGGATCACACCCAGCACTTTCGGGTCTTTCGGACCGCCGAACATCTGCGCCTGCAGCTCTACCCGGCCCGACAGCTCCGTGAGCACTTCGTTTTCAGGCGCCGAGACCAGAATCACTTCGGCATCCAGCGCCTTGGCCAGATGCAGGTTGACGCGGGCGGCATAGCTGGCCGTGCGGGTTGGCACCATTCCTTCGACAATGACCACATCGCGACCGGCGCAGGCTTGCTGGTAGAGATTGATGATCTCCTCCAGCAGTTCGTCGAGTTGGCCTTCGCCGAGCATACGCTCGACGTGGGCCAGGGCCAGCGGCTTGGGCGGCCTGAGGCCGTGGGTGCGCGCCACCAGTTCGGTCGAGCGCTCTGGGCCGAGATCGCCCGGATGAGGCTGAGCGATGGGTTTGAAAAAGCCGACTTTGAGTCCGGCGCGCTCCAGGGTTCTCACCAGCCCCAGGCTGATGGACGTCAAACCCACACCAAAGTCTGTGGGCGCGATAAAGAAAGTCTGCATGCGGGCTTCTCGAAGGTGAGCGTGCAAAGGTCATCAATGGACCGGGCGAAACAGGACGCCGTTCAGACGCAGCGTCTCAAGTGTCTTGTCAGGCTCCGTACGAAATGTTTTGAGGCGAAGGTAAGGCAAGGCGAAAATAGCCAAAGAAGCGGAATCTACGGGTTGTAAATGAGCATTCCGAGGCTGTTTTCAACGCAGCATGACCGAGTCTCAGGACTTTTCGTATGGAGCCTGGGGCGCAAGGTTATCGTCATCTGCCCCCTGCGCGCACCAGCCACAATGAAAGGGCTGGCCAATTTTTTCCTGGCGCTGCTTTGAATCCAGCACCCATGCCCGCGATTGCCAAGGCGGCTGATGGCGCAAATGCTGGGTGTGGCCGCACGACAGTTCAGCGATCCAGTGGCCGTCCTGGTCTTGCCGGAAGCCGGTTACGGTGGTGTCGTTTCTGGGAAATGCGGGGTCGCGCAATCGGGGCCGTCCGTCTGAGTTGCGTTCGCTTTCGCGCGAGGGCTTGGTTAGACTTGGTCGCTCATCTCTCTTTTTGCAAAAGGTCTTACCCATGCCGATCGCCGCCAACAAGGCTGTCTCCATCGACTATACCCTGACTAACGACGCTGGTGAGGTCATTGACAGTTCGTCCGGCGGCGCGCCGCTGGTTTACCTGCATGGTTCGGGCAATATCATCCCGGGTCTGGAAAAGGCGCTGGAAGGCAAGGACGTCGGCGACGAGCTGAAAGTGGCTATCGAACCGGAAGATGCCTACGGCGAGTACTCCGCAGAGCTGGTCAGCACCCTGAACCGCAGCATGTTCGAAGGCGTCGACGAGTTGGAAGTCGGCATGCAGTTCCACGCCTCGGCGCCCGATGGTCAGATGCAGATCGTCACCATCCGTGATCTGGACGGCGATGATGTGACCGTGGACGGCAACCATCCATTGGCGGGCCAGCGTTTGAACTTCCAGGTCAAGGTCGTTGCCGTTCGCGACGCCAGCCAGGAAGAGGTCGCTCACGGTCATGTGCATGGCGAAGGCGGCCATCACCACTGATTTGTCCTGCTAAGCTCTAATGGCTGGCCAGGCGTCCTCGCGGTCTTTGCGAAAATCCATGGGTTTTCGCGGTCCGACAGGGCGCCTTTTTCGGTGGATGGTTATAGGCAAAGAGCGGGGGGCGTTTCGTCATGAGTATATTTCACGACCTGAAATTAAAAGCTCTGGATGGTCAGGAGCTGCCTCTCGCGCCCCTTAAGGGCAAAGTGGTGCTGGTGGTCAATGTCGCCTCCAAATGCGGCCTCACGCCACAATACGCCGCGCTTGAAAACCTCTATCAGAAATACAAAGATCGCGGTTTCAGCGTTCTCGGGCTGCCGTGCAACCAATTTGCCGGCCAAGAACCCGGAACTCAGGACGAAATCCGGGAGTTCTGCTCACTGAACTACGGCGTTACGTTCCCCTTGGGCGACAAACTGGAAGTCAATGGTCCGCATCGCCACCGGCTTTATCAAATGCTGGCGGGTGAGGGCGCGGAATTCCCAGGCGATATCACCTGGAATTTCGAAAAGTTTCTCGTTGGGCAGGACGGCCGTGTGCTGGCGCGCTTCTCACCACGCACTGCACCGGATGACCCCGCCGTGATCCAGGCCATTGAAAAGGCGCTGCATTGATCTCTGTTGCACCTTTTTGTAGGAGCGCGCTTGCCCGCGATTGAGATCTGTCTGTTGAACTCACAATAACTGACACACCGCAATCGCGGGCAAGCGCGCTCCTACAAGATCGATTATCAGCTTTTGAATCTTAATCACCCAAATCAATAGTGCTAGGCATCGCGGTCTCGTCGGCTCATGCTTTATGACCTTCATCATATTTGCGGCCGCCGAGGAGCTCCAATGCCAGTCAAAGCCTTGTTCAAACCTTTCACTATGGGTGGCCTGGCGCTCCCAACACGCGTCGTGATGGCGCCCATGACCCGCTCGTTTTCGCCGGGAGGCGTGCCGAATGCCCAAGTGGTCGAGTATTACCGGCGCCGTGCAGCGGCCGGGGTCGGTTTGATCATCACGGAAGGCACGACGGTCGGTCACAAAGCCTCGAATGGTTACCCCAATGTGCCGCAGTTCTTTGGTGAAGCGGCATTGGCGGGCTGGAAGAACGTGGTCGAGGCGGTTCACGCCGAAGGCGGCAAGATCGTTCCGCAACTCTGGCACGTAGGCGCTGTGCGCCGGCTGGGCACCGAACCCGATGGGACCATCCCGGCATACGGCCCGACTGAAAAGCTCAAAGATGGCCAAGTAGTCGTTCATGGCATGAGCAAGCAAGACATCGCGGATGTCATCGCGGCATTCGCCCAGGCTGCGAAGGACGCCAAGGCCATTGGCATGGATGGCGTGGAAATTCACGGTGCTCACGGTTACATCGTGGATCAGTTCTTCTGGGAGGGGACCAACCAGCGCACCGATGAATACGGCGGCGACCTGGGGCAGCGCTCACGGTTCGCTATCGAGTTGATTCAAGCGGTGCGCGCGGCCGTGGGGCCGGATTTCCCCATCATTTTTCGCTACTCCCAGTGGAAGCAGCAGGATTACAGCGCGCGGCTGGTGCAGACCCCCGAAGCGCTCGACGCTTTCCTCAAGCCGCTGTCGGACGCAGGTGTGGACATTTTCCACTGTTCGACGCGCCGCTTCTGGGAGCCGGAGTTCGAAGGCTCCGACCTCAACCTGGCGGGTTGGACGCGTAAGCTGACCGGCAAGCCGACGATTACCGTGGGCAGTGTCGGTCTGGATGGTGAGTTCCTTCAGTTCATGGTCAATACCGACAAAGTTGCCAAACCGGCGAGTCTGGAGAACTTGCTCAAGCGACTGAGCGATGAAGAATTCGACCTGGTGGCGGTGGGCCGCGCGCTGCTGGTCGACCCGGACTGGGCCATCAAAGTGCGGGAAGGACGTGAGCAGGACATCCTCCCGTTCAGTCGGGATGCGCTGGGCCGGCTCGAGTGATTCCGGGAGCTGTTGCCACCTGAGCGCGGGGATAATCATCCGTGGTCAGCGGGCGTTGAAGCGGGTCTGACACGTTCGTGAAGGATCCCGCTTCTACAGGGGCAGCGCGCTGGATCACACCTCCAGCGCCAACCCGCTCTGCATTTCACTTGCGGTGCGCAAGTAATCCTCGAACGCATCGATCACCCCCGCCCAGCCTTGTCGGCTGGCATGTTGGCGAGCGTTCAACCGCACCCGTCGCAGCGTCTCATCGTCTTCCAGCATCCAGCGCGCCGCATCGATGAAGCCTTCTTCATCGCCCGGCATCGCCACTGCGCCGTTGTGTCCGTGACGAATGTGCTGAGCCGCCGCCGCTTCGTCATACGCCACCACGCCTAGCCCCGAGGCCAGCGCTTCGAGTACCACGTTGCCGAAGGTCTCGGTGAGACTGGGGAACAGAAACACATCACCTGACGCATAGTGCACTGCCAACGCTTCGCCCCGCTGCGCCCCGCAAAAGACCGCCTCAGGCAATTGCTGCTCTAGCTCCATGCGGCTGGGGCCATCGCCCACGATGACCAGTTTGAGCCTCTTATCAGGGTAGGTAGCGGTGAGGCTGTCGAAGCTGGTCTTGAGCAGACCCAAGTTCTTCTCCGGCGCCAAGCGCCCGACATGCAATACGACCGTATCGTGGGGCCGCATGCCCCAGGTTTCACGCAGATCGTTCGAGCGTCGTGAGGGGTGGAAAAGTTGGCAATCCACACCCCGCGCCAGCAGCTCCAACCGCTCGAAACCTCGACGGGCGAGCTCGGTTTTCTGACTGACACTCGGGACCAGCGTGGCACTGGAGCGGTTGTGGAACCAGCGCAGGTAAGAAATGAGCAAGCGGGTGATGAACCCCAGGCCATACTGGCGCGTGTACTGCTGGAAGTTCGTGTGAAAGCCGCTGACGATAGCAATACGCAACCGCCGCGCCGCCCGTAATGCCGACAGCCCCAGCGGCCCCTCGGTCGCGATATACAGAACGTCCGGCCGATTGCGCCGCCAGCGCCTCAGCAGTTTGTGCATCGACGACTGCCCCCATTGCAGGCCGGGATACCCTGGAATCGGCCAGCCGCGACATAGCATCAAATCATCCCCGGCCGCCCGCAGTTCATCCTCACTCTGGCGCGGCCGAATCACCTCCACCCGGTGTCCGCGTGTGCGCAAACCGTCGCACAATCGGCTCAGCGTATTGGCCACGCCGTTGATCTCCGGTGCGTAGGTTTCAGTGATCAGCGTGATGTGCAGGGACTTCATCATGACAGCCAGTTTCAGAGGGCAGTGTTTCCCTTGTGTGGCGGCTGGGTGATGGATTTGTGACGGTTGAACAATGGCGCATAGCGTTACTTGCCATTGTTCAAAAACAGGTGCGGTCTTTATTCGGCGGCGGTGAGCGGCAAAATACGTGACCTGCCAACTCGCTCCAGTGCCGCCGCTTCCGACACATAACTCGTCTGCACAGGGTTCAAGCTGACCAAGTCCAGATGGCAACGAGGTTTGAGTTGTCTTGCCAGGTTTGCGGGTTCCGCTTTCAAAGTCGTGGATGTCACCGTTTCCACTGCTTCGGCGAGCGCCTGCAGGAACTTAGGCGCGTTGGGTTCTGGCTGAGGTTTCGGTTGCAGCAGCACGAACTGAGGCGGGTTCGACGTATTGACACGATTCATTTCCATAGACATGACACTCCTGATGAGAGCGCCCGGAGTGGGCCAGCCCATGGTTGAACAGCTCGGCTGTGGGATGTTCGGAAGACTTTTGTAGGAACCGTCCTGATTTTTTGGGAGGTGATTAAAAGCAGGTTTTGACCGCTAGGATGCGCTGCACTTACTCACCGAGGGAACGATGTGTCTAACGTTTTTTATACGCCGCCTGCGGCTGATCTACAGCCAGCCACGAACGATGAGCCCGAGTTTTTCACGGTTGCGCCCCGCAAGCTGATCGTGATGATGCTATTGACGCATGGTCTCTACACCGTTTACTGGTTCTATCAGAACTGGAAAAACTACGGAAACCACTCGGGCCGTGCGATCTGGCCTACCGCGCGTACGATCTTGGCGTTCTTCTATGCTCCCTCACTGTTTTGCAAAGTCGATAGGGCATGTAAGAACTTTGACAAAACGGGTATGCGTTATTGGGCATTGAGCAGTGCCATGCTGATTCTCCTGCAAGTCTCTCCGTTTTTTATTGGACTCGTTTATGGCCTGTATCTGAGGCCAGCGGGAGCTGAAGATGTGCCGAACTTGCTTTGGCTCGACTTCATGGTGGGGACGGCAGCACTGGTGCTGCAAACCTTGATCATCTCAAGAGTTCAAGGATTCATTAATCGGGTTAATGTAGACCCGAATGGCTTGGCGAATGACGGTTACACTGTTGGCAATGTCATCTGGATCAGTATCGGCTTGCTGATATGGTTGGTGATCGGTGCCAACACGTACGGTTTGGCTAAAATGTGATCAAAAAAGGCCTCGGTTAGAGGCCTTTTTAGTCATATCTTGGCTGCCAACGTCTCCGCCCCTCGCTCCCTGACCCAAAACATCGTCGCCCCGGCCACCGCCGCAGGCATCATCAGAATGTTGACCACCGGGATCAGCAGCGCCAGGTACACAATCCCGCCAAAGCTCATGCTCTGCCAACGTTTGGCGCGCAGCCAGGCGAGCATGTCTTGCCAGCTCATCTTGTGATTGTCGGCGGGGTAGTCGATGTACTGAATGGCCATCATCCAGACGCCGAAAATCAGCCACAGCGGCGCAGCGACGATGTTGACCACGGGGATCCACGACAGGATGAAGAGCCCGATGGCGCGTGGCAGGAAATAGCCGAGCTTGCGCATTTCCCGGCTCAAGGTACGGGGGATCATCTCGATCAGTTCCCCCCAACTGAACGCCGGGAAATCATCCTTGCCGCGGAGCACGACTTCCACTTTTTCCGAAAGAAAGCCGTTGAACGGCGCGGCGATGACGTTGGCGATCATGGTGAAGGTAAAAAACACCATCAGGACGACCAGCGCCACGAACAGCGGCCAGAGGATGTAATTAAGAAAGCTCAGCCAACTGGGCAGCGTCGGCATGAATGAATCGACCCAGAGTCTGAATTCGTGACCGGCGAAATAAATCAGGCCGCTGAACAGTACCAGGTTGATGGTGAAGGGTAAGAGCACGAACAGACGCAGCCCAGGGCTGAGAACCAGTTTAAGGCCTTCACGCAGGTATTGCGGGCCAGACAGGGCGGGTGCAGGCATGTGGGCCTCCAAGCTTGGGAATCCGGCCGACCTTACCGGCTTTGTCACGGCGACGGAAGCCGCCTCCGCACATGGACATTCGCCGAAACACTCTCGCGAAGGTAGAGTCTACTGAGGAACCTTGCCCAGCGGCCTGTCGGAATAGCGGCGGTCTATGAACTGGATTGTGAAACGATATTTCCTTAATCTTCCCCGCCCCGATAAGCTTGCGGGCAAATTCCAAGCCTATTTCCATTCACGCTGAACCTCGAAGGAGTTTTGATGAGCGTTCTGGTAAACAAACAAGCCCCTGATTTCACCGCGGCAGCAGTCCTGGGTGACGGCTCGATCGTCGATAGCTTTCAGTTGTCTTCGCTGCGTGGCAAATACGTCGTTCTGTTCTTCTGGCCATTGGACTTCACTTTCGTTTGCCCGTCGGAAATCATCGCCCACGACAACCGCGTCGCCAAGTTCCGCGAACTGGGTGTCGAAGTGGTCGGCGTATCCGTCGATTCGCATTTCACCCACGCCGCCTGGCGCAACACCCCGGTAGAAAAGGGCGGCATTGGCCAAGTCCAGTTCACCATGGTCGCTGACATCAAGCACGAGATCACCCGCGCTTACGGTATCGAACACGACGACGGCGTTGCGTTGCGCGGTTCGTTCCTGATCGACCAGAACGGTGTGGTTCAGCACCAGGTCGTGAACAACCTGCCATTGGGTCGTGACGTTGATGAGATGGTACGTCTGGTTGAAGCGCTGCAATTCACCGAACAGCATGGTGAAGTTTGCCCGGCTGGCTGGCGTCCAGGCCGGAAAGGCATGAAGGCTGACGCTTCGGGCGTGGCTGATTACCTGGCTGAGAACGCCAAGAGCCTGTAACACGGTCGCTGCGGTCTAGGCCGCAGCGTCACGATTTTTTGGATGGGCGGGCGTGCTGTGCGAAGCCACTCGCCGATCCTTTTTATTCAGCCGGTACGCCGGTACAGATTTCAGTAACTCCGACCACCCGTAACGATGGCCGGTCGATAGGAGTGTGTCATGTCTGATGTACGTCATTCCCGAGTGATTATCCTCGGCTCCGGCCCTGCCGGTTACAGTGCTGCGGTTTACGCTGCCCGCGCCAACCTCAAACCTCTGCTGATCACCGGCATGCAAGCGGGCGGTCAGCTGACCACTACCACTGAAGTCGACAACTGGCCGGGTGACCCCCATGGGCTGACCGGCCCGGTATTGATGGAGCGCATGCGCGAGCACGCAGAGCGTTTCGAGACCGAGATCATCTTCGACCACATCAACGCGGTGGATCTGGCCGGCAAGCCGTTCAGTCTCAAGGGCGACAGTGGCACTTACACCTGTGATGCGCTGATCATCGCCACGGGCGCCAGCGCTCGCTACCTTGGCTTGCCGTCGGAAGAAGCGTTCATGGGCAAAGGCGTCTCGGCCTGTGCGACCTGTGACGGGTTTTTCTACCGCAACAAGCCGGTAGCCGTGGTCGGTGGCGGTAACACGGCTGTGGAAGAAGCGTTGTACTTGGCCAACATCGCCAGCAAAGTCACCCTGGTTCACCGTCGCGACACCTTCCGCGCCGAGAAGATTCTGATCGACAAGCTGCACGCGCGTGTCGCTGAGGGCAAAATCGAACTCAAGCTCAACGCAACGCTGGACGAAGTGCTGGGTGACGGTATGGGTGTGACAGGCGCTCGCTTGAAGAACAATGACGGCAGCTTCGACGAACTGAAGGTCGACGGCGTGTTCATTGCGATTGGCCACACGCCGAACACCTCGCTGTTCGAGGGCCAACTGGCGCTGAAAGATGGTTACATGGTGGTCAACGGCGGCCGTGAAGGCAATGCCACAGCTACCAGCGTCGAAGGTGTCTTCGCTGCGGGCGATGTGGCGGATCACGTCTATCGACAGGCAATCACCTCCGCCGGCGCAGGCTGCATGGCTGCACTGGACGTCGAGCGCTATCTGGACGGTTTGGCGAACGCCTCGTTCTGACGGTACCCTGCAAAACGAAACCGGCTCATCGAGCCGGTTTTTTTGTGTCTGCAGACAGGCAGAGCTGCAACAGTATCGGCGTTGCCGTCACGCCTTGCGGGTGAG
The DNA here is from genome assembly GCF_029841165.1 of Pseudomonas sp. GD03842. Taxonomy (NCBI): domain Bacteria; kingdom Pseudomonadati; phylum Pseudomonadota; class Gammaproteobacteria; order Pseudomonadales; family Pseudomonadaceae; genus Pseudomonas; species Pseudomonas sp. GD03842. The sequence continues at coordinate 82,884 of NZ_JAOCEA010000004.1, forward strand.
CGGCTGCGCGCTGAACTTCACACCGGTCAGACCATGTGCCATCAGCGCACGAATGTTGCCATGGTCGTTGCCTTCCGGCGTCGCCACCACGGAACGGTAATGTTCGCCAAAGGCCAGCAAAGCCTCTTCATCGCTCAAGCCTTCCAGCAGCGCCAGGCCAAGAGTCTTGCAAGAGCCTTCGTTCTGACCGGCAGCGTTGACCACAGGGCCATTGGTGAAGGCCTGCGGCTGGTAGTCGTAGTGCGCGGCGATGAAGGCCAGGGTGTCGGCGAAGGCGTGGTCGCCGGATTTCAGCCGAGCGCGCAGGGCGGTCATGTCAGTCATGTTCCTTGTCCTTGGCAAACGCCGCCTGCTGCTCGGTGCTGGCTTCTTTCTGATAGAGGGATTTCCACTCGCCGTAGGGCATGCCGTACACCACTTCACGGGCGTCATCGAGGGTGATGTCGATCTGGCGATCGTCAGCGGCGGCCTTGTACCATTTGGAGAGGCAATTGCGGCAGAAACCGGACAGGTTCATGAGGTCGATGTTCTGTACATCCTTGCGGCTGTCCAGGTGCGCGACCAGACGACGAAAAGCGGCGGCTTCGAGTTCGAGGCGTTGTTGCTCGGTCATGATGGGCTCTGAGGGAGTAGAAGATGGGCGGATGATAGGAGGCCGAGCGCAGCTGAGCAATGGTTCAAGACGCCCACTGCGTCATTGGAAGCAGGCTCCGTCGATCCTCGTGAAGGCCTGCAGGCCAATCACTCAGCGCTCTGCCGCCAGCGTAATGGAGACCGACTCGGCGAACCGCAGGGCGTGGGGCTTGTCGACTTCGACCTCGGCGTACTGCACGGCCTTGTGCGCCATTACCAAATCCAGCACTTCCTGGGTCAGGCGTTCCAGCAGTGCAAAGCGGTTGTTTTCAACGTGATGAATGATGGATTTGGTGATGGTCCGGTAATTCAGTGCATGGTCGATGTCGTTGTCACGCACCGCTTCCTGGGCCGCGTAGAGGATCGTCAGGTTGATCAGCACATCTTGCTTGTTGAGGATCTCCTCTTCATTGATACCGATGTAGGTGCGCAGGCACAGGTCTTTGACCCGTATGCGCGCAGTGCCGGGTTCGAGTCTTGCCATGGACTATTTGCTCCGTCCGATCAATTGCAAAAATTCCATTCTTGTCGTGGTGGAGGCGCGAAAGGCGCCCAGCATCACCGAGGTGTTCATGGTCGAATTCTGCTTCTCGACGCCACGCATCATAATGCACATGTGCTGGGCCTCGATCACCACGGCTACGCCTGCCGCCTGGGTCACGTCTTGGATGGCATCGGCAATCTGGCGGGTCAGGTTTTCCTGAATCTGCAGTCGGCGCGCGAACATGTCGACCATGCGCGCAATTTTCGACAACCCGAGGACCTTTCCAGTAGGCATGTAGGCCACATGGGCTTTGCCAATGAACGGCAGCAAATGATGTTCGCACAGCGAGTACAACTCGATGTCTTTGACGATGACCATCTCATCGTTGTCCGAGGCGAACAGGGCGCCGTTGACGATCTCTTCCAGCGTCTGTTCGTAGCCATGACACAGGTATTGCATGGCTTTGGCGGCGCGCTTCGGCGTATCCAACAGGCCTTCGCGCTCGGGATCTTCACCCAGGCCAACAAGGATTTCGCGGTAGTGCTGAGGCAATGACAGGGTCATCGAAAGTTTCCTTGGGGCGGCCTACTTGACGTGCCGTCCACCATTTAAGGTCAATGTAGTGCCGGTGACATAGGGATTATCCAGCAGATAGCGCACGCTCTGGTAAACCACGTCTGGCCCAGGCTCCACGCCCAGCGCGGACTTGGCCAGCGTGCGGGCGCGGTACGCCGCGTCGTCGTCGGGTTGAAACATCAACATGGCCGGGGCGATGCCATTGACCTTGATGCGAGGCGCGTAGCGTGCGGCGAAGGACAGCGTCAGGTTATCGAGTCCCGCCTTGCTCGCGCTGTAGGCGATGTGATTACGGCTGCCCTTGCGCGTCACGTCGTCGCCGATGTGAATGATGTCGGCCCTTTCCGAACGCCGGAGCAGATCGGCACAATGCAGGTTGATCAGATACGGCGCGAGCATATGAACGTTGAACATGTTCTGGAACACCTGCGCCTCGTCGCCTTCGGTTTCCGCCTGCCATTGCGAAGCATTGTGGACAATGGCGCGCAGACTGTCTGTGCGCTCCTTGAGCTGTGCAATAAAGGCCATCACGCCCTGCTCGGACGAAAAGTCAGCCTGTATCGCAGTGGCACCTGACGCCTTGAGTTGCTGTACGGCCGGTCGGTCGGTGCGGTAACTGATGATCACGCGTTCGCCTTCCTCCAGCAGCCTTTGCGCGCAATGCAGGCCGACGCGCTGGCTTGCGCCAGTGATCAGGACAGGGGCAGAAGAGGAGGCCATGGCAGCTCACGCGTGATCAGGGAGAGAAACGGCGTCGGTCGCTGAGGCGGGGCCGCTCATTGCGAGCAATGAGCCATCAGAAAACGATCGTCAGCGGCAAAATTAACCCAATGGTCAGTGGCGCACAACAGCGGAGCATTGTTTGCGTCCAACGCGCCGAAACCACGGTGGCTTCAAGCGTCGTTGGGCGGCGGTCACTGCCGGATGACAGTGACCGTGAAGGTGAGTCCATCGTCGAGCGCGATCATCCTGCAGGGTGGCTGCGATGCTCTAAGCGCCCTCCGGTCAAGACTCATGAAGACCGAGAAGGCTCAGTGTGCCGAGCCGATTCCGCAGGTGCCGGTGCTGCAGTGGGTGCGCTGTGCAGCCATCCAGACAATAGGTGCGTCGAGAGAGGGATGAACCAGAACACCATCAACGGCGTCAGGATCAGGGTGCTGATCAGGATGCGAGGAACCAGGTCGAACTGGCTGAGCAACGGACCCAGCACGTAGTTGAAAATCAGCGAAACCGGGAAAAATGCCAGCCAGATCGCAATCGCCTGTTTCCAACGCGGCGGGCGCTGACCAACGGTGCCGAACCACCCGTCCATGCCGCGCACCCGGTGGACGGAATTCTTGGCGAAAAGGCCGCTGCCCCGCACCAACCAGGAGCGTCGGGACGCAGAATGCTCCCAAGCGTGCATGGTGGCTTCATCGGCAAAACGGAAAATGATCTGAAATTCGTCGTCGCCCGGCGGCGGTGCGAGCACACCTGAGCCCAGGTAGCCGGGAAAGTCGGTAGCCAGTTGCTCGCCTTCGTGCAGCCAGGCAATCAGTTCCTGATAGCGGCCATGGGCGACGCGACGCGCAACCATCAGCGTGACGGGGGACGTAGACATTGTGTATCTCCGGTAGACGAGTGAGATTCCCGGGTAGGGAAATCACATGGCGCAGCGCCGGGGTGGTGGCGTTGCGTCAGCTTCGCAGAAAAGCGTGCAAATAGTATTCCTGATGCCAGTGACAAGCTTCAAGCCGCAAGTGACAAGAGGAGGGAGCAGGTGGTATCGAAAAGCGCTGATCGGTCGAAGATTAGCGGTCGCCAACTGGATGCCGCTTCAAAGGTGCATGGAAGGATGGATCTTGCGATGTTCCTGGAGGATGTATTGACGCAACCGCTCAATGTCTTCTTTGCTGTTTTGGTTCAGGCGATAGGCAGCCAGGCCTTGTTCGGTGAGGCGCTCGAACGTGCCGCGCAGGGCGATGGGGGCAAGGCCGGTGGGCGTGAAATAGGCAGAGAAATACTTGGGCGGCTTGGTCTGCCTGCGGTTCTCCAAGAGAATGCCCTTGAACGAAATTTCGTGAACCCACAGCGCTGTCAGTGACCCTTTTTCGGTTTCCAGCGCAATGGGCTCAGTCAGGATCAGCCGCCATGGGCGGATGCGAGGGCCTTCTTCGAAGATGCTCGGTGCACCCAGCTCGAGATGCAGCGCATGAAATTCGTCTTCCACCAGGTGCAAGGGGAAGGTCATCTGCTGGTTGTCGAACTGGGCTTGAAGCGTGACCTGCTCGTGAGCAGCCAGACGCGTCAACAGATCCTGGATCTGCACGCCGCCGTTAACCACCAGGCTACGTGACTTGTCGCGCACGTTCAGCTTGGGGTTATGCTGCATATTCAGGATGAAATCGAGTTCATCCTGAGTGAGAAGGTTGTCGTGTTGCATGGTCAAGCTCTGTTAACCGGTAATTGAATGAGCAGACACAAAATTCACTATTTGGTTGCCGCCGTTCGTCAGTTGCTCGGCGGCTTTGCGTTTTCAGCCTGCTTCCAAGGAGCAGCATGCGCTTGTCTGCCGCGTAATGCGATCCGTTTCGCGGGTATCTGACGTGAGCGCCATTCTAAGACATTCCGTCGCGCTGGGGCATAATGCCGCACGATTTCAACTCTCCAAGGGATTCCCAATGAAAGTCGCCATTGTTTCGGGCTCGGTGTACGGGTCGGCTGAAGAGGTCGCTCGGCATGCCCAACAGATCATTCAGGATGCCGGTCACGAGGTTCTGTTCAACCCGCGCGTGACCCTGGCCGATCTGCAAGCATTCTCCCCCCATGCCCTTCTGGCCGTCACATCGACCACAGGCTTGGGAGAGCTACCCGATAACGTCCAGCCCCTTTACGCGCAGATCCGCGACGTGCTGCCCGCCGCTTGGCGGGGGCTTCCAGGCGGGGTCATCGCACTCGGGGATGCCAGCTATGGCGATACCTTCTGTGGGGGAGGCGAGCAGTTCCGTGAGCTGTTCATGGAGTTGGGCGTGCGCGAAGTGCAGGAGATGTTGCGTCTGGACGCAAGCGAAACCGTTACCCCTGAAACCGACGCCGAGCCCTGGCTTGCCGAATTCGTCGAGAAACTCAACGCCTGACACCCCGTGTCAGCGTCTCACCAGGTCCAGCCATGCTTGGGCCGCCCTTGAAAGATACGCGCCTTCACGCCAGATGAAGGCGATATCCCAGCGCAGAACTTCAGGGGCCGTGAGCGTGACGTGCACGACGCCGGGCCGAACCAGGGCCCGCGCCACCACCTGCGGCAGTAGAACCACTCCCTGACCGGCGGCCACCAGTGCCGCCAGGAAGTCCGCCTGCCCGCTACGGCCTCCTTCTCTCGGGGTGAAGCCAACCTGCTGACAGGCCTGCAGCAGCCGGTCATTGAGCACGAAACTGCGCTGGTAGAACAGGAAGGGCGTGTCGGCCAACTGGCCGAGTTCCAGTGTTTTCAAGTGCGCCAACGGATGGTCTGCGGGCAGCAGTACGTCCAACGGTTCGTCGCAAAACGCCTGTGAGGCAAACGCCGGATCGCTCGGAGTCAAACTGGCACCGACCTCCAACTCTCCGCTCATGACAGCCTGCTCGATGGCGCGGCTGCCGCCTTCCAGCAAATGGATAGTGACGTTCGGATACAACCGGCGATATTCGGCGAAGGCTTTGGCAAACAGTGTGTCGCTTCCAAGCATCGGGAGCCCAAGGTGCAGTTCGCCACGGGCCAGATTGCTCAAGTCGTCGAGCTCACGCAGCAGCCCATTGCGCAGGATCAGCATTTCTTCCGCCCGATTCAGCACCACGCGGCCTGCTGCCGTCAGATTGACCTGGGAACCGTGACGATCAAGCAACGTGACGCCCAGACTTTCTTCCAGTTGCGCCACCTGTTTGCTGACCGCCGATTGGCTGACATACAACGTTTTGGCCGCTTGCGTGAAGCCCCCTTCGCGAACCACCTCCACGAAAGTGCGCAGTTGCTTGAATTCCATGAAATAACCGCCCCGTCATGCCCGTTCGGCAGCCGGGCGATGCGTGCAGTGTGGCGTACTGAATTCCGAATTGGAATACATTGAAGTCGAACAATTCGTTATTGGGATGGGAGGTCGGCCTTTACACTAGAGGCCATCGGAGGAACTGAACATCATGAAACGCTTGCCTCGTCTCGCACGCGTGGTTGTCGAGCTCATTGCTCTGTTGGCGGTGTACTGGATCGGCTGCCAGATTGCTTCATGGCTTGATTGGCCAATACCCGGCGGGGTCATTGGCCTGGCAATATTGCTGGTCATTTTCGCCACGGGCGCGGTAAAACCCGCGTCGCTGCAAACCGGTGCCGGGCTGCTGCTCGCAGAAATGTTGCTGTTCTTCATCCCGCCGCTGATGAGCCTGTTGGACTACGGCGCCTTGGTGCGCCAGGAAGGTTGGCGGATCATGCTGGTCATCGGCAGCAGCACTTTGATGGTGATGCTGGTGACTGCCGTGACGGTCGAGGTGGTCTGTCGCCTCAGAGATCGGCCGGCGGAGGATCAGGCATGACCCTTGAGCTGATGCCGGTCTTCTGGTTACTGATGACGCTCGGCACTTACTTTGCCAGCCGTTGGTTGTATCGCCGCACTGGGCGTTACTTGCTTTCCCCGTTGATTCTGGTGCCTACCGTGTTGCTGGCGGTCGCGCTGCCGATGCACACCCCTTACGCCGAATATGCCACCGACACGCACTGGCTCATGCGGGTGCTTGGTCCCGCCACTGTCGCGTTTGCGGTTCCAATCTGGCAACAGCGCGCCTTGCTCGCCCGGCACTGGCCAGCGTTGCTGATCGGCATGCTGGCAGGCAGCGCGGCTTCGATTGGCAGTTCGTTCGGATTGTCAAAGGCGCTGGCATTGGACACGTCGGTCGTGATGTCACTGGTCCCTCGCTCCATCACCACCCCGTTTGCCATGCCGCTGGCTCATGATCTGGGGGGCGTTCCCGAACTGACGGCGGTGTTCGTGATGTGCACCGGTGTGTTCGGTGCAGCACTGGGCGGCGTGTTGCTCAAGTGGCTCCCACTGCGCACGGCCTTGGCGCGCGGAGCGCTGTTTGGCGTCGGTGCCCATGGTGCGGGGGTCAGTCGGGCAAGGGAGGTCGGTGGTGAAGAAGGCTCGGTGGCCGGGCTGGTCATGGTGCTGACCGGGCTGCTCAATCTCTTCGCCGCACCGTTGTTGGTGTGGCTGCTCTGATCCGCCTGCCGCAGTGGCGTGGGATGGCCGCTGACTCGCATGGTCATTAAGCTGGCTGCCAAGGCAAGTACCGCATTCACCGGCGGTGACTAGACTGCTGATCCATTAGAGCAGAACAAATGCCGAGGGAAGCCGATCGTGAACGTCGCACAGGCCGTTGCCGAAACCGTCAGCCACATCAATCACACCGTCAAAGACCAGGTCAGCGCAGAAGAGTGGCAAGCCCGGGTCGATCTGGCCGCTTGCTATCGATTGGTCGCCCTGCATGGCTGGGACGATCTGATCTTTACCCACATCTCGGGCAAGGTGCCGGGCACCGAAGACTTTCTGATCAACCCTTACGGCATGATGTTTCATGAGATCACCGCGTCGAGTCTGGTCAAGGTCGACCAGTCAGGCAAGAAACTCATGGACAGCCCCTATGACATCAACCCAGCCGGCTACACCATTCACAGTGCGGTTCATGAAGCAAGGGACGACGTGCTCTGCGTGATGCACACCCACACCGCCGCCGGTGTCGCCGTATCCGCTCAGAAACAGGGTGTGCTGCCGATCAGCCAACAGTCGTTGTTCGTAATGGCCAGCCTTGCCTACCACGGCTATGAAGGCGTCGCTCTCAACCCTGAAGAAAAGGCGCGCCTGCAAGCCGACCTGGGTGGCTGCAATTTCCTGATGCTCAATAACCACGGGTTACTGACGTGCGGTTCCAGCATCGCCGATACCTTTCTCATGATGTTCACCTTTCAGCGGGCCTGCGAGATTCAGGTACTCGCCCAAGGCGGCGGTGCAGAGTTGATTCCCATCGACGGGCATATTCTGGCGGGCGCCAAAGCCATGGTCGCAGGCGTCACCCGCAGCGCTGAAGGCATGGGCGGCAAACTGGCGTGGCCAGCGCTGTTGCGAAAGCTTGACCAATGTTCCCCCGGGTATGCGCAGTAATGAGGCCTGCCGAGATCCCGCTCTGCGTCTGGCGAACGCGCGGGCGTGATTTCCAATTTCGCGGCCGAAACATTCGTTACTGGGTCGCGGGGCAGGGCGAGCCCCTGCTGCTGATTCATGGCTTTCCGACAGCGAGCTGGGACTGGAATTACCTGTGGCAGCCGCTGTCTCGCCAATATCGGGTGATTGCCTGTGACATGCTCGGCTTCGGTGATTCGGCCAAGCCGCGTCGGCATGCCTACAGCCTCCTTGAGCAGGCCGATCTGCAACAAGCGTTGCTCGACCATCTGGCGGTCTCGCAGCCGGTGCACGTCCTCGCCCATGACTACGGCGACAGTGTCGCGCAGGAATTGATCGCGAGGCATGCCGAGGGGCAGTTCCGCATGGCCAGTTGCGCGTTTCTCAACGGCGGACTGTTTCCAGAGGCGCATCGGGCGGTTCGGGCTCAAAAACTCCTGTTAGGTCGCGTGGGTTGGCTGGTCAGCCATTTGTTTGATCGAAGTTGGCTGGATCGGGATTTCAGCCGCATTTTCGGGCCCGATACCCGGCCCAGCGAAAGTGAGCTGGATGACTTCTGGAGTCTGATCGCGGCCCATTCCGGCCAGCGAGTCTTGTATCGCCTGATTCATTACATTCCCGAACGCATCACGCACCGAGAGCGCTGGGTGAAAGCGATGCAGCAGCATTGCGTACCCATGCGGCTCATCAATGGTGCTGCCGATCCGGTTTCCGGCGAACACATGGCACAGCGGTATCGGCAATTGATACCTGAAGCCGACGTCGTTTCGCTGCCCGGTATCGGCCATTACCCACAGACCGAGGCGCCTTTACAGGTGTTACGCCTGTACGACGGCTTTCGTGCGGCATTGACGGGTTTTCGGCCAGCGCCGCTCACCCCGCGCACGGCACCGATCCTTCAGTCGATGAATCATCCCGTTGCGTTATCGAGCACCATTCAGCCTGCCCCGTATTGATTGTGACCCCGGTTCGGGTAGCTGACACTCCCGTGACTGTACAGCGGCTGTCGGCCTCGCAGGGTCGAAGCGCTTCATCATCGGGGGGGAAGGTTCAATGAGCGAATCCATACGTTATGACGCAAAGGTAGTGATCGTGACGGGGGCGGGCGGTGGCCTCGGACGCGCTCATGCCTTGTTGTTCGCCCGCCACGGTGCGCGGGTCGTGGTCAATGACCTCGGCGGGTCTGCCCATGGGGAAGGCGCCAGTGCGTCGGCGGCCGATCGCGTGGTCGCAGAAATTCGAGCATTTGGCGGCGAAGCGGTGGCCAATCACGACTCGGTCACCGAGGGCGGCAGGATCGTTCAGCACGCGCTGGATGCGTTCGGCAGAGTGGATGTGGTGGTCAACAACGCGGGCATCCTGCGCGACAAGAGTTTCGCCAAAATGGAGGACGCGGACTGGGACCTGGTTTACAAGGTGCACGTTGAAGGCGCCTATAAGGTCACCCGTGCCGCTTGGCCGTATTTGCGCGAACAAAACTATGGCCGCGTGGTTTTCACCTCATCCACTTCGGGCATCTATGGCAACTTCGGCCAGTCCAACTACGGCATGGCCAAGCTGGGGCTGTATGGCCTGACTCGCACGCTGGCACTGGAAGGGCGCAAGAACAACATTCTGGTCAACGCCATCGCCCCCACGGGTGGCACCCGAATGACTGAAGGCCTGATTCCGGCGAGTGTATTCGAGTTGCTCAAGCCTGAGCTCGTCAGTCCGCTGGTGGTGTATTTGGGCAGTGAGCAGTGCCAAGACACCTCGGGCTTGTACGAAGTGGGCGGGGGCTGGATAGGCAAAGTACGTTGGGAGCGTAGCCTGGGCGCCGGGTTCGATCCACGTGCGGGCTTCTCTCCTGAAGACGTCGCGTCGCAGTGGAGCAAGATTGACGACTTCAACGATGCCGTGCACCCAGCAGACAATGTCGAGGCCTTGAAAGAGATGATGGCCAATTTGCAGCGGTTCGCGAGGTGATCGCCTTAGCGTGCGCTTGGAATGGCCGGTTCGGGGGATTTAACAGGCCATTTTTGTAGGAAGTTTTCTGAGGCGATAGTAGGACGGCTCTCGAAACTCGAAAACGGCGTTGTTTCGATCATTTCTGCCTCAACTCTTGAGGTCCTCGCACGACATTCCTGTCGATAAATCTATCGACAGGAGGTTGTATGATCGGGAATTTGAGCAAAGTCGAAAACCGGCTGAGAACGTATTTCGCAGCCCCCGACCGGCGTTTCGACGTCAAGTCTGGACTTACACCCTCCGAAGAAGCGGTCAAGTCAAAAGTCAGACAGTTCTGGGCTGATAAAGACGTATCCGGCCTAAAAAAGCTGGAGGGGCTGAATATTGATTTGTCCGGATTCGATCCCCGAAAGACAAGCAGCAAGCAACTGAGAGAGATCGGCGCCATTTTGGCCGATCGGGGCATAATTGATGGGGATCTGGTGGGCGTGATGTCATCAATCAACGTGAAGTACGATGCCACGGGCCGAGAAATCGAGATGGACCGAGAGGTGAATGCCTATCGGTTTTTCGATGAGCAACTGACACTTCTTCAGGGTGTCATCAACGAAGGTAACGAAATTGCAAAAGGCGCAATGGTTGAGTTGAAAACCTCTATTTCAATCATCATGGCGCTGGAGGAGTATGCGAAAACGCCCCGGCAGCGATCCTTGGTGAATATCCGCGTGTAGTGACCTTTCAGGTGGTATGCCTGATTAGTCATCGAATTGTGTGCCTCCACTAAATGACCTGGGCAATTCCGTGTCGATGGCTGATGTTTAAACACAGTCAGGCTGCTCGTGATAATCGAGTCGCAGATGTCTGAAGAGTTGACAGTTTTGAAAATGAAAAAAAGCCGCTGCAGGCGCAGCGGCTAAACAAGACGTTAGATCCAGGAGCTTGAAAATCTACGTCGTAGAACCCGTTCGAGAAGTTGATGCCGGTAACAATCGCGCTTCCCCTTCGGGTTCCAGGTTCGCGGCGAGGGCAGCCGCGAGGTGAGAGAAGAGTAAGATACTCAATCTTTCCTAAACAGCCCGGTTCATGACATGCAGTTTTACCCGGATGGCAATAATGTCATCCGTCCTACCATTTAAAATGGTTTTTCCTACCGATTACGTCGTACCAGCCTTTAGCGACCAATCAATATTTACCGCCATCCAGTCGCTACAAACCTTTTTTATAGACGCTCCTTTTCATCGCCTCTCTGCGTGCCTGAACGGCTGGATGCCGCGACGGAGAAAGGTGATTCAATCTTGGAGCGTTACCTATGAACTCTGTAACTGAAAACTCATCTGCCCTCGGCACCTTTGACGGTGTGACCCGCCACTTGGCGGCGCTCGCAGAAGCGGGTGCTGAATCCGCCCATCTCTTGGACAACAGTCAGTCCTTGCACAGTCTGGCCCATACGTACCTGAAGACTCGCATAAGCCAGGAAACAGGGCTGAGCGTATCCAACCCCGATGCGCTGTTTTTCAACCGTGAGGACGCGCAAGTCGGGCGGGTTTCCCGCTCGGTCATGAATATGATGATCGACGTGTTACGGGGTGCGATTTCTCTCGAGGCGCTCGAGGACGCCGAGGTGTTTCTTCGCCATGACACGTTCGATCCCGCCCTGCGCATCGCTGTCCAAGAGCGCCGATCGGTGATCGAGATCGTGCGCGATGCCGTCGCGCAGTTGCCGGACATCTATATACGCAACCTGGACGGCTTCTGGGACCAGCCCGAGCCCATGCACGAAGGCTCGGCGCGCCAACAATTGTCGGCGCTGCATGACACGACGCTCAAAAACGACATCGCACTGCTGGGCCTTTCCCGCCAGCTGTCTGAAGAGGAGCAGCGGCGACTGTCGGAGGTTCTAGAGAGCCGGGGGCCTGTAGGCGTGTTTTCGATCGATTTGGCGGTCGACGATTCGGTGATAACGCTGCCGTCGGCCTGGGCCGTCAACGCATCGGCTGAGCAGAGTACTCAGCCGCAAGGTGAAGTGTTTCTGGTGGCGGTCGGAGGCGGCATCGCGCGTTTCGGGTCGTTAGCGGCACTGCGCGAAGAGCTCTCTCGCCGAATCAGCGACCCCGCCGACGCATTGACGCTCCTCCTGAGGTCGCGTGACCAGCAACGGCTGAGCGTCCACGGGCCTGTCGTCGCTCACCTGTGGGCCTTCACCCCTCTGAACGCTCCTTTGATAGACACGTTCACGCGTGCGGTGCAGGCCAAGCAGAGGGACGATTCGCATCACCTGCTGCAGCACAGCGATGCCGGGTCGGATACCGATTCTTTTCTGCGGGACCTCGAGCGTGTACGCGTTTGCAGCGATCTGGATGAAGCGGTGGGTCAACGCTTCGCCCGTCTGTCGAGCGACCTTTGCACGCTGGTCCAGCCTCGCTGGCGCAAATTTGCGCAGCCTGACCATCAAGTCCATCTCACGAATCTTGAACAGGAGCATTTGCGCCGTAAGCGAGATGTTGAAGCCGTGCTCACCGGCCTTGAATCCGTCGAAGGTTTCGCAGCCGCTGAGATGGTGAAGTATTGCCGTGAGCGTCTTGGGTTGACCCTCGATCCTGCCGCGATCGAGCTGACGGTCAACGACTCGATTGGTGTCGATGGAAGTGAACCGTTGAACGCGGTCTATCAGGGGACGTTGCTGCACTTTGCGGTCAACGGGCTGCCAGCCACCCGCGATGAGGTCCAGGTCGCGCCCGCTGGGCTGCACGTGGACTTTACGAGCACGTTCATCGACACCATGCTCAATGAGTTGGACATTCCACAGCGATACGCACATGCCCTACGCGATCGCTATCTGGACGAGGAAAACCTTCGCACCATGGCCCGCCATCGCGACAGCGCCCTGGCGATGAGCGCGCAGGCAGCGTTGATGCAAGGCCATCTCCTTCAGGACCGAAGCCACGAGCTGTTGATACAGATCCGCGGGGATGTCCGCAGGCCGGACGCCGATCACAGCATCGGCAGCCTGCACATCATGGGCACAGGAGCGCGTTTCAGAGACCTCATCGTGTTTAGCGAGAAGACGGCGGTCGACGAGCATTTCGTGCTCTATGCGCCCGGCGCTCCGGGGGGGCAGGATTTTTATGAGTTCGCTTCCTGGCGGCAGCTGAGCTTTCACGTAGGGGGTTGGCTGGCCAGCGAGTCCGGTCGTTCCTTCGTTCATGACCAGTTGGCGGGCCCCCTGCAACACGGTCTCAACGCTCAGCTCAATGACATCCAGCTCAAGCCCACGCTGTGGGGACCGGACACCTGCGTCTTCGAGCCTTGCCCGCATGAGAACTACGAAGCGAACCTGGCGTTGCTGGTCCTGTTGAAGGTCGTCGCGATCGTAAAAGGAGAAAAGATCGCCGTCTCACCGCTGGACGCACCAGGTTCGCTGGTCTCCAGGCAGTTGCTGGCAACGGTGGAGGCGCGAATCGGTGCACTCAATGCTGAATTTGCAAAGCTCAGTCCGGGGCTTGTCACACTGCAGGACTACGCTCACAAGCACGTCTCCGCGGAATTGAACGGTTTTCTGCGCAGCCAGGGGTATGAACGCCATGTCGATCCCGACACGCTCTACTTCGGGTTGGGGCAGCCGTACTTCGAGACGCCGGATTTCGGTGAGCACACGCCATTGCGCTCGCTGACTGAACTGGTCATGTACGGTACAGAGGACATCCTGTCTCACCGCCAAGCCATTCATCTTTACTCGTCGACGGGTCTCGATGTGTCGCAATTGCCGCGCCACCTGATTCAATTCGCCGACAAACAGGTGCGGGAAGCGGATCTCGGTGCGCGTTACATGGATTTTCTCACTGAAGGCTTTCTCGGACGCAAAGACCCGCGTTACGCCCGCCGCAAGGCGTTGATGGCCAAGCGTGTGCAGCACGAGATGATTCGCGGCGCAATGCTGCAATATTTAGAAGGCGACCTGAGCGACCCGCAATATAGCTGGCTTCGCGGCGCCATCATCGCGCTAGGCACTGATCAATCGAGCAACGTTGGTAATGGGACCACTGGTGTTTCGGCATTTCGCATGGCGGGCCAGATCGTCGAAGGCGTATACATATTCCAAGACTTTGCTCGAGGCGAGCCGGGCTACAAACTTCTTTACACCCCCGGTGCGCCGGATGGAGTGCACTTCAGGCCCTTGACCGATTATGGCGCGCTGCTGGGTTCGGTCTCGATGCAGAGCTACTTCTATGGTCGGGTGGCTTACGCTGGGCAGCGCAGGGTTGGGACCTTCATCGACAACTTCGAGCGAGGCGGCAAACACGATCCTTCGTTTTTGACCATCGTCAACCGAATGGAAGATCGCCTGCGCGATGCCGGTCAACTGTATGGCGACATGCTCGAGCGGATGATTGCGGACGTCGACGAGGAAATCGAGAGCTTGGCTGAAAAAAGGCTGTCGACGGCATGGAATGTCATCAGATGGACGGGGACCATCCTTCTATTGCCATTTCCGGTCGCCAGCTTTGCCTGGGGCACTCTGACGAGCGTTGTGACCTTGATCAAGGCCTACGACGCTTACGCCTCCGGGGACAAAGCGGCGGCATTGCCTTTGCTGATCTTCGGCGTGATAGGGATAGTGACCACGGCCGACGGAGTTCGCGCGTTCCTCCAGGGCTCCCTTACGCTGCTCAAGGGCATCGGCGTGCGCGCAGGGGTGTGGGCCTGGCGCAAACTTAAACTGGATCGGGCGTACACTATCCCTGCCTAGTGCACGGCGCGGCTTGATGGCAATTGCGCCAATCGCTGCGTCAAGCGGATTTGCTGAACCGGGTCGTCGCTCAACATCAGCGCATGCTCTAAGTCGTACCGTTCGGCCTGAGGGCATTCAAGCGTCTGGTACAGGCTGGCACGAGCGAGGTAATCGCTGGTGTTGGCCTGCCCCAGTTCCAGAACCCGATTGGCATCTTTGAGCGATGCAATGAGATCGTCGTTGATTTGGTGCAGATGGCGCAGGTTGCGTGACAACCGCTGCAGCACCGCCTGAGGAGTGGCAGTGCGCATATGCTCGGCCCTGAGTGGCATGTCGGGGCCGAACTGGCGCAGCAACAGTTCGCGACAATCCTTGGGGTACAGGCGGCGACCACCGCAGGGGTCCAGCGCATGGTCCGCACCCGGCACACGCAGGAGGAAATGCCCGGGAAAGTTCACGCCTTCCAATGGAATTTCCAGGCGACGGGCCAGCTCCAGTGCAATGATCCCCAAGCCCAATGGCTGACCTCGACGACGATCGATGATTTTGTGCAACAGCGCCACTGGCGGCTTGGGCTGGGCGACGTCGTCTTGCTGGAAGCCGAGGGTCGCCATTTGCCGTAGCAAGGGTTGAGCAAGCTCATTGGCAGGCAGCAGCGGCAGCGCCGCGCTGATGCGCCGGTGGACCTCGTCCATCGATTCATGACAATGCCGAAGGTCGGCCTGAGCATCATGTTCGACCGAAATCCACAGCGCTGCCTCAAAGGTGGCAGGCGGAGTGCGGTGCAGGCAGTCAAGGCAGCACTGGCGTGGGTTCATCGACGTCTCCCGTCGGAACAGGCGGCTGAAACGGTACGTTGGAAGTTTCGTTTTAGCGCTGGCGGCGGTGTTCGTCCAGTGGCGAATGCCGGCTGATCGTTTCTGCCCGGTATTCGTCGATTCCCTGCTGGAAGATTGCTCGTTCACCCGTCGTTTTTTTCGGCAGCGCCTATACTCGCAATACAAAAAACCGGGAGCACTGCCAATGCTCGCTCTCATGCAAAGCGCGCGCGTTCAGTCGTTGCATTTGATCGTCGATCCGCAGACCTGCCTCAAAGCCGTGATCGCGATCCACAGCAGTCAGAAAGGGCCTGCACTGGGCGGCGTGCGCTACCTTTCCTATCCAAATGAAGAGAGTGCTGTTGAAGATGCCATTCAATTGGCAAGGAATATGAGTTACAAGGCCGTCCTGGCTGGCCTGCCTTTGGGCGGAGGGACGGCTGTCATCTTGCGACCTGCGCACGTGCCCGCCCGCGCCGCGTTGTTCGAAGCGTTCGGACGCTTCATTCAGACCCTTGATGGCCGTTACATCGCCGCCATCGACAGTGGGACGTCCAGCGAAGACATGGACTGCATCGCTCAATACACCCAACACGTCACCAGCACCACTGAGTCAGGCGATCCTTCGTCTTACACGGCCATGGGCCTGTACGCCGGGATCCGCACCACCGCGATGGCGCGGCTGGGAAGCGACAACCTGGAAGGACTGCGGGTGGCGATTCAAGGGCTGGGTCACGTCGGCTGGGCACTGGCCGAGCAACTTCACGCGGCAGGGGCCGAACTGCTGGTCGCTGACCTTGATAGCGGCAAGGTGCAACTGGCAATGGAGCAGATGGGGGCCAAACCCGTCGCGAGCGAAGCCTTGCTCAGTACCCCGTGCGACATCCTCGCTCCCTGCGGACTCGGGGGCGTGCTCAACAGCCACAGCGTGACCAAGCTGCGTTGCGCCGCCGTGGCCGGAGGGGCCAACAATCAGCTGAGCTGCGCGGCCATCGCCGATCAGCTCGAAGCACGCGGCATCCTGTACGCGCCCGATTACGTGATCAATTCCGGCGGATTGATCTACGTCGCCCTGCAACATAAGGGGGAAAACTCGCACACCATCACCGCACATTTGTCCCAGATAGGAACACGGCTGACCGAAGTGTTCGCTCATGCGCAGGCGGAAAAGCGCTCACCCGCGCGGGTGGCTGACGCCTTGGCGGAGCGTCTATTGAACCTTGAGTGATGGTCTTACCCGCGCTGCTCAATGAGAGCATGCGACGTGCATCGAGTGCCCCGTCGCATTTGCGGCATCGGGTGGCTCACGAACAGTAGTCGTCCCGCTGCTGCTCGATCATTTCCAGTGCGGCCGCCCAGGCCAAGTCCACGATTTCTTCTTCCCCTTCACTTTCGAACTGACGCGCGGTGAATTCGCAGGTTTCGGGCGTCGGTGTCAGCAACGCTGTGCCCCCGGCAAGGGCTTGAACCTGTGCCTGACAGGCTCGCTCCAAGAAATAGATGTTGATGAACGCTTCGGCGGTGCTGCCCCCAGCAGCCAGCAGGCCATGGTTGCGCAGGATCATCGCCTTGTGGCGCGGCCCCAGGTCTTTGACCAGTTGTTCGCGCTCGGCGGTGCGCAGCGCAATGCCTTCGTAAGCGTGGTAAGCCACGCGATTATAGAACTTCAACGCGTGCTGGCTGATGGGCAACAATCCTTGGGCTTGTGCCGAAACGGCAATCCCGGCAGCGGTGTGGGTATGGATGACGCAGTGCAGGTCGGGTCGTGCCTGGTGGATAGCCGAATGGATGACGAATCCTGCGCGATTGACGCGATGCTCAGGATAGCATTCGTCGACCACGCGGCCTTCGCCGTCGATTTTGACAAGGGTGCTGGCTTTCATCCGCTCGAATAGGGTGCCGTAGCGGTTGATCAGAAAATGGCCGTCCGGGCCTTCCAGCCGCAACGAGATGTGGGTGTCGATCAGGTCGGTCATGCGCAGGTGCGCAATGAGTCGATAGAGCGCGGCCAGGTCGCAACGCGCGGCCCATTCCTGAGCAGACATTCCTGCGGGGCGTTCTGACATGGGGTGTCCCCTGAGTGAGTTGGCGTATTTGATGCACACGTTTTAAAGACAACCTGCCACCGGCTCAATGTGGCATTTCTTATAGTTAATATTCCGTGTGCCAATAAAGGCTGACGCCGTGACAACGCCCTCACATCCCTCGCCACCTCGAACCTCTTCGCGCCCACTGAGCGAGCGGGTCGACTGGAACCTGCTGCGCACCTTTCAAGTGGTGGCCCAAGAGCTCAGCATCAGCCGCGCCGCCGCTCGTTTGCATTTGTCACAACCGGCGGTGAGCCAGGCGCTCAAGCGCCTGGAAGAACAAATGGGGACCGCCTTGGTGGAACGCCACGGGCCTCGCTTCAGCCTGACGCGTTCGGGCATCGAGGCGCTGCGGGTCGCCACCGAACTGCAGGGGCAATTCGCGCAACTCGACGCCGCCCTCGAACAGTCCAGCGGTCAGGTGGTCGGGCGGGTTCGTCTGCTGACGGTCAGTGGAATACAGTGCCCGCCCTTCGACCGTTTTCTCGCGCAATTGCACCGTGACTATCCAGGCATTGCCCTGGAGGTCGAAGTGCAATCGAGCGACGCCATCGTCAGTGCGTTGGCACAAAAAACGGCCACTTTCGGGCTGGCCGTCCATCGCGTCGCTCAACCCTGGATGGGGCAATCCTGGCTAACGAGGGAGCGCTATGGGCTGTATTGCAGCGATCAGCACCCCTTGTTCGGGCGTAAGGACCTGAGCCTTGACGACCTGCGGCATGAACACTTGGTGAGCTTTGCCGGGGATCTGCTCGGCGGGACCCTGTCAGCGTTGGCGGAATTTCGCGGTCGGCATGCCCTGGACGGGCAGATCATCGCATCGTCTGCCAACACGCAAGAAGTGCTGCGATTGGTGCTGGCCGGGTTTGGCATCGGCTGCCTACCGGAACATCTGTGCGAAAGGGGAGTGTCGGAAGGCACGCTTTGGCGACTTCCCCCAGACGACAGCGTCTGTGAGATTGATATCCATGTGCTCTGGAACCTCGAGCAGCGCCTGACCATGGCGGAAACCGTTTTCCTGCAAGGAATGAAAGCCCTGAATGACGAACAGGTTTCCAATATCTGCAAGTAGACTTGCCATTTGAAACATTTGCCCCTCTGCTGAAGTTTCCTAGCATCCCTGTCCTGTGACCGATTCTGCGTTCGCGATTCAGCAACCACCGTGTCAAAGGAGAAGGTAAATGTCTGATGCTACCGAGCGCCTCTGGGGGGCGCGGTTCAAGTCCGGTCCTGCCCAAGCCATGGCCAACCTTTCACGCGCGCCTCATGCCTATTTCCGTCTCCTGCCCTACGATGTGGCCGGGTCGAAGGCCCATGCTAATGAATTGCATCGTGCGGGCTTGCTCGATGCCGACGAAACCCGACGCATCATCGAAGCGCTGACGGCCATCGATTCGGACTATGCGGCGGGCGTCGTGCAGCCGATTGCCGCTGATGAGGATGTACACACGTTCATCGAGCGTTTGCTGACCGAACGGCTGGGTGCTCTGGGCGGGAAGCTGCGTGCCGGGCGTTCGCGCAATGATCAGACGGCGAACGATATGCGACTCTACCTCCGGGATCAGGTCCGCCGCTTGACCCTTGCCATTCTGGAGCTGCAAACGGCACTGGTCGGACAAGCCGAGCAGCACATTCACACCATTGCACCAGGTTTCACCCACCTGCAGCAGGCCCAGCCCATTGTCTTCGCCCATCATCTGATGGCCCATGCGCAGGCCATTCATCGCGACATTCAACGGCTGCAGGATTTCGACAAGCGCTTCAGCCTGTCCCCGCTGGGCGCGGCCGCGCTGGCGGGTTCGGCGATCGCACGCGACCCGCAGCGGTCGGCTGCGGAGATGGGGTATGCCGGGCCGTGCGAGAACTCCATCGACGCTGTCGCCAGCCGTGATCATGTGGCCGAGTTCCTGTTTTGCGGCAGCATGCTGGGCATCAACATTTCCCGCATGGCGGAAGAGTTCTGCCTCTGGACCTCAAGGCAGTTTCGCTGGGTCGATCTGGACGATGGCTACGCGACCGGCAGCTCGATCATGCCGCAGAAAAAGAACCCGGATATCGCTGAGCTTGCGCGGGGCAAGTCGGGGCGCATCATTGGCTCACTCACAGGTATCCTCTCAGTCCTCAAGGCGCAGCCCCTGTCCTACAACCGCGATTTGAGCGAAGACAAACATGCGGTCATCGACACGCTGGATACGTTGAACCTGGTGCTCCCGGCGTTTGCGGGCATGGTCGCGACGATGACTGTACGCAAGGACGAATTACTGCGCCAAGCGCCGCTGGGCTTCACGCTGGCCACCGAAGTGGCGGACTGGCTCGCCTTGCGGGGCGTGCCATTCAAAGAGGCCCATGAGATCACAGGGCAATTGGTGCAGCTGTGCGAGGCCCAAGACATTGGGCTGGAGCAGCTTACTCCCGACATGCTCGCCCGCACGGATGCCCGCCTGACCCCTGAAGTGCTCGACTGCCTCACGCTCGATGCTGCATTGGCTGCGCGTAGCGGGTGGGGCGGTACCTCGCCGGAGTGCGTCGCCGAGCAAATCGCGCGTTTCAAGGGGCAGTTGCATGCGCAGGAGAAATGGGCGCTCGACTACACCGGACCGCGTGCCTGATCCGCGCCACCTCAGGCTGTTGCTGCAACGCAAAAGGCCCGCGAAGGATCACGATCACCTCGCGGGCGGGATGTGGCAGGGCGATCAGTTCAGGTGGGCTTTGAGTTCACCTGCGGCCTGACGCAGGGCGGCCTTGACCTCCGGAATGTTGGCCAGTGGGTTCAGCAAGCCGTAGTCATGGACCATCCCGTTGTAGCGTACAGCGGTGACGTCGACACCCGCGGCATCCAGTTTGCGGGCGTAGGCCTCGCCTTCGTCCCGCAGCACGTCCAGCCCGGCTGTCTGAACCAGTGCCGGCGGTAGCCCCTTCAGTTGCTCGGTGGTCGCACGCAGTGGTGAGGCATAGATCTCGGCACGCTGTTTGGCGTCAGTGGTGTAGTTGTCCCAGAACCACGTCATCATATTTTTGGTCAGGAAGTGGCCCTCGGCATAGGCTTGATAGGAGCCCGTGTCGAAGTTGGCGTCCGTCACAGGCCACAGCAGCAATTGGAAGCGAAGTTTAGGCGTGCCCTGTTCCTTGGCTTTCAACGCCACGACCGCGGCCATGTTGCCACCTACGCTGTTCCCTGCCACCGCTAGCCGCGAGCTATCGACCTTGATCTGCTTGCCATGTTCGGCGACCCACCGGGTCGCGGCATACGCCTGATTGATCGCGGTCGGGTAATGAGCTTCAGGCGAGGGGGTGTAACCGACGTAGACGGCTACGGCACCCGAGCCAACCACCAGATCACGAATCAGACGCGCGTGAGTCGGGTAGTCGCCCAAAACCCAGCCGCCACCGTGGAAGTACATGAAGACCGGCAATTCGCCCTTGGCCCCCGCCGGACGCACGATGGTGAGTTTGAGGTCCTGGCCGTCGGCTTTGATCGTTTGTTCACTGACCTCGATGCCTGACATGTCCACTTTTACCGAATTTTGAGCGCCCGTCAGCACGGCGCGAGCGTCTTTCGGGCTCAGTTGTTCCAGTGGACGACCGCCACCGGCGGCCAGTGCGTTGAGAAACGCTTGGGTCTGATGCTCGGGTACCGCGGTTTCAGCGGCGAAGGCGCTACTAGCGGACAGTGCGAGGAGGGTAGCGGCCAGGGTCTTCTTGAGCGTCTTCAGCGTGCGGTCGGTCATGTTCAGATTCCTTCGGATTCGATTCAAAGAGTTCGGATCGCCACTGTCAACGTGCTTGCTGCATCGTGGCTGGCTTGGAAGTGAATTTACGGACCGATGGATTGGCAGACAATCAGGCTAATGTGAGACTCATTGTTTCTGATTTGGGGACGGTGGGTTTTGCTCTTTCGCTCGAAGGCGTGTGTCGCGGCAGGTGACCGCGTAAGGGCATAAAAAAACCTCCCGAAGGAGGTCGTCTTTTTCAGCTGGCACATCAGCTTTCACTGTCAGTGTTGCCAGGCTCGGAAAGCTCGTTCAATGCCGTGGCGTTGTTCTTGAACGCCGCCGCAAACACTGCGCGATTCTTCGCCATGTAGATGCTCGCATCTTCCGCATGCTTCTCGGACAAGCCCGGTACGTTCTTCATCAAAACGTCGGTGAGGAGCTCTGCCAGCTCGAGCATTTGATCATGCGCATCGGCGAGTTTGCGGTCCACGAACGTAGTCTCCAAATCGCGGGTACTGCGGTAAAGGGTTTCAACAGCCATTTTGGCCTCGTCGTCATTTCCAGTGTGGTGGTGAGCCCGGCCGTGCAGCGACCCTCTGACGCGCGGCGAGGGTTGCGACCTCGCCTGAAGCGCATAAGGACCGCTGAGGCGGCGGGCCAACAGTCGGCACGTGGCGGCTACTGTTTATTTATACAGTGCGCAGCATAAGGCAATTTTGGTCGCCTGGGTAGTGGCATTTCGTATGCATTATTGATGCTCATATAAAGCCTTGCGACAACCGGTCACGTTCTCAACCGTGAGGGATGGCCCTTTTAATGCACGGCCATCAGCGCGTCATACGCGCTTGGCATCCTCCGTTTCGTGTCATCCAAGGAAGTGCATCGTGAAAATCAATTGGGCCGAGTCCCTCCGTCAGCACGTACACAGCTGCGCCGAATCGCTCGGCAATCTGTTCGTCGAAACCTTCCATTACCTGGCCTTGTTCGCCATCGGCGCGGTCACCGCATGGGCGGCGGTCATGGCGTTTCTGGGCATGCTCGAAAAAGGGCATATCACGGTGGATGACATCTTGCTGCTGTTCATCTACCTGGAACTCGGGGCGATGGTCGGAATTTATTTCAAGACCAACCACATGCCGGTTCGCTTCCTTATCTACGTGGCCATCACTGCGCTGACCCGGCTGCTGATCTCCGACGTCTCGCACCACGCGCCGCCGGACCTGGGTGTCGTGTACCTCAGTGGTGCAATTCTGCTGCTGGCCTTCGCGATCCTTGTGGTGCGCTACGCATCGTCGCAATTTCCTTCGGTGAAAGTGCCGGACCCGCACAGCAACAAGAAGGGCGCGGTGATCGAGGAAAAGGGAGAGATCTGAGGGGCTTGGCGAAGTGTTCGGCCGGTTTGGCCACATGAACCAATAACAACAGGCCTTCGGTTTAGAAACACTGCACTGCAAGCGGGGAGGGGGAGATCCGCGAAATGGGAGGCGAGGGTACTCGTCGCCTCCTTCAGCTTCGCATCATGCGGGAAAACTTCCGGCTCAGACGTTCGGTGTCAAATGCCCACATTCAACTGCGGACGATTGAAGGGCTGCTGGTTCGCCGGGGGCGGCGTCAGTTGTTTGAGGTCGCCATCGGTCATGGCGGCCAGAATCTTGATCGCACTGTGACCCTGTTCGATGGCAATGCCGAATTGAACGCTTTCGATCAGACGGCGCAAACGCTTCGGAGAGTTGCGCTGCTCGGCGCTGATCAGGCGTTTCGCAACCACGCCTGACGCGTTGGAAAGGGTCAGCATGATGGTGCCGTCTAGGCCCTGGATACTCAGATTGACCCGGTACTCTGGGTGGAATGCATCAGTGATCTGCTGAAAAGGGTTGTCCATGGCCTGATACCTGATTATCGATCTGCATAAGTTGACTGAGGGTTAGTCCCTTTAGTTCTGGACGGTGGATGGACGGTCGTCGTCCATTTGCGTCGGGTGGTCGTCAGCGGCCCCGTCGAGCCATGAAAAGCGGGGCCTGCAGAGGTGGTGGCTCGACGCTCTGATACTTGCAGGGTTCGGGCCAGTCAGCGATTTCAGCGCGCTTCAATCGCTCGTGAATCCTTTAAGCACCTGAAATGTGACTGAGTTAATCGTTTCGGATCAGTGTGCAGTGCTAGCCAACTGCCGCCTCTTCAGGGTCCGAGCACCATTAACGCGCTGGGTGCCTGCTTTGTGTGCGTGACCTGACGGGTTGGTCAGTTCTCGAGGTTAGCCAGAAGGCTGTCTAATCGGCCGATTCAGGCTCGTGAGCATCAAGCTGCCTGCCGTTTGGCTGTTGTTGAGACGTAAAAAAGGCGGGCCCGTGTGGACGGGCCCGCCTGTTCATCTTGATCGCTCTGTTATCTAGCCGAGCGACTCAGCCTTGCCGAGCCTGATCGTTTTCGAGAAATTCTTCCTGTAGCAGGGCGTCCGTTTGGTCGGTATTACGACTGTTGGCGCCACTGATGGAGTAAACGCCGCCACGCTTGCTGCGCAACTTGCCAAACAGATGATCCAGCGCGTGATCGAGCTTCAGCGCGGCGCCGTCCACGGCCTGGTCCAGCGAATCGGCCTTGTGCGTGACGGAAATGGGTTGGTGTCCTTTCGGCCGGGCTTCCATCTGGCAGCGGATGTCATGGGGGCCAGGCTTGTCGCCGTTTTCGTCGCCGATATGGACTTCGACGCGGGTGATGTCTTCATCGTAGCGTTCGAGCGTGCTTTCAACGGTGGTTCGTACCCACTCCTCCAGTCGGATGCTGCTTTCGATGTGGTTATCGCTGTTGACCTGGATTTGCATAGTTCTTCCCTTACTTTGGCTTGCTCGGGAGAGTCTCGACGAAGATGGATTTTCGTCTGCCCTCAGGCACAGTGTTGGCGCCGAACGGATAACAATTCAACCCCCAAAACAGAGAAATATTTCCTTGCAGAATTGATTTTTCAAGTCACTTAAAAAGGAGATACAGCACTTTTCGACGCCGTAAGACATGCGTTTGGATAATATCCCCTCACGTCTGCCGAGACTGTGCGAAGTAGATTGCCAATCTTTTTGCATATGAGAATATTTATCATTAATATTGCGTTCTTTTATGCTTCTGCCGTTATTCGGCCTTCGCATTGACCTTGATCGGGACCCCTTCCTCTGATGACGATTCGCTCGTACTGCCGCGAAATCTCTGACGCCGTGATGAGGGTCTTTTCCTGATGCGAGTCTCGTCGTCAAGCCCTTGCGCCCTGAAACGGCGCCCAATACCTGCCCGCACGCGCGCGGGAGTAAGCGTCGGCATCCGGTTGGCCGTTGCATCCCGTGTAGTGGCGGCGCTGATCGGCGGCTACCTGCTGGCTGCCTTGGCCAGTGTCTGCATGGCGCAGTTCCTGCCGTTGCCTCGGGCTGAAGCGGCGGTGCTGTCGATGACGTTGTCGTTTCTCGTGTACTTGCCGGCTGTGCTGTGGTGCTTCGCCTGCCGTACCGCGTGGCGCGCCTGGTATGGCCTGATAATGCTCAGCGCGATCCTCGGCACGGTATACGCCAGTGCGAGGTGGCTGCTGTGAAAGATGGGTTTCGCCAGGCAATGGCCTGGTTGCATACCTGGGTTGGGCTGGTATTCGGCTGGCTGCTGTTTGCGATCTTTCTCACTGGCACGCTTTCGTATTTCAAGAACGAAATCACCCGATGGACACAACCGGAAATCGTGCCTCATGCGGTCACGACGGTGGACAGCATTCGCCTGGCGCAGGGTTGGCTGCAGCAAAACGCTTCCGACGCCAAACGCTGGTTCATTCGGCTGCCGGACGAGCGCACCCCCGAATTGGGCGTGAGTTGGGCGAAGGCAAAGGGCGGTTTCGAGGAAAAACCGCTGGACTCGCTGACCGGTACTCCAGTCCTGGCCCGGGACAGCAAGGGAGGCGAGTTCTTCTACCGTTTCCACTTCCAGTTGCAGATGCCTCATCCGTGGGGCCGCTGGTTGGCGTCGCTGGCCGCGATGGCCATGTTCGTCGCGCTGATCAGCGGCATCATTACCCATAAGAAAATCTTCAAGGAGTTCTTCACTTTTCGCCCGCGCAAAGGGCAGCGCACTTGGCTCGATGGTCACAATGCAGTCGCGGTGCTGGTGCTGCCTTTCCACCTGATGATCACCTACAGCAGCCTGGTGATTTTCATGACCATGATCATGCCCGCCAGCATTCTCACCACCTACGGTAAAGATACGCAGGGCTTTTTCGACGACCTGTTCCCCGCATTCAAAACGGCTCCCCCAGCGCCCGAACGTGCGCCGCTGGCACCGATCGCGCCAATGCTCGCTGTCGCGGCGGACAAATGGCCGGGCAGTCGGGTCGGGCTGATAACGGTCAACAACCCCGGCAGCGCGAATGCTTCGGTGACGTTGACCCGCCATGGCGCCGATCACATTGCCAACGAACCCGGCACCGCGTTGGTGTTCGATGGGGTGAGCGGTGACTTGAAGAATCAAACCACCATGAGCTCGGCATCGCTGGTGCTGGCGGGTGGGCTTTACGGGTTGCACATGGGGCATTTCGCCGGCCCGCTCCTGCGCTGGCTGTACTTCCTGGCGGGTATCGGCGGTACCGCAATGATCGGCACCGGTTTGGTGATCTGGCTGGGCAAACGCAAGCTCAAGCACGCCAAAGCTGGCGTCATGCCTTTCGAGCTGCGGCTGGTGGAAGCATTGAATGTGTCCGGGATGGCGGGGTTGATGCTGGCGGTGGTCAGTTTTTTCTGGGCCAACCGACTGTTGCCGACCGGTTTCGCCCCGCGAAGCGATTGGGAAGTGAAAGTGTTTTTCTACGTATGGGCCGTGGCCTTGCTGCATGGCTTCGTCCGTGTGTTCCTGCGTGACGGCCGTACCGCGTGGCGAGAGCAGTTGACGCTCGGGGCATTGCTGTACTGCACGCTGCCGGTGTTGGACGTGCTAACGGCGGGCGACTATCTGCTGGCCTCGTTGAAACAGGGAGACATGACCCAGGCAGCGTTGGATGCGACTGCGGCGGCGACGGGGGTGTTTCTGGCCTGGGGAGCGTTCAGGTTCCGGCGGGACAGCAGCGCCGCATTGGAGGGTAGGTTCACCTCCCAAGACGTGAGGCGGGCCCCTGGCTTGCGTCATCAGCCGGACGGCGCCTCCGCCAACGTTCGCGAGGTCAACTGATGGTGCTGGCGACGTTGCTTTGTTACCTCGGCTTCACGGCACTGTGCTTGTCGATGAGCCGTCACTACGAGGCGCTCATCGGCGGCTCATTGTCGGTCGCGCGGAGTCGGTGGCTCAAATTAATGGGCTGGGGCACGTTGCTTGCTTCGCTCTGGGTGGCCGTTTGGGCCCTGAGCTTGGGGCAAGCGTTGGTGCAATGGTCTGCCGCGTTGATGGCCAGCGCAGTGGTGCTGGTTTTTGCGATGTCCTATTGGCCAAGGCTGGCCTTGTCGATGGCAGGAATCGGTGCGCTGCTCGCGCCGGTCGCTGCCTGCCTTCAACATTCGGCCTGAGCCCAAGATGATCGACCTCGTCCCCCCGACCTCGGCGCCTGCTGACGCCGACCCCGATGGCCCTAAAGCGGCACGGGCGCATTTTCTGCAAGTCTTCCTCTCTCAACGCTCGCAGATGGAAGCGCTGGTCAGTCGGCGCGTCGGTTGCCGGGCAACGGCGGCGGACCTGGTGCAGGACCTGTTCGTGAGGTTCTGGCGGCGACCTTTGGTTCAGGTCGAGGAACTCAACACGTACCTGCTGCGCTGCGCGGGTAATATCGCCATTGATCATTTGCGCACCGAGGGCACGCGTGCCCGTATCAATGAAGAGCTGCTGCCCGACGAGCAGGACCTGCGTACCGATGAGCCACAAGCCGCCGTCGAAGCGAGCAACGATTTGCGCCATATCGAAGCCGCGCTCCGCGAGTTGCCCGACAAGACCCGCCGTATCTTTCTGCTCAACCGCATCCACGGACGCAAATATGGCGAAATCGCCAAGGCCATGGGGCTCTCACAAAGCGCGGTGGAAAAACATATGATGCGCGCCCTGCAAGTCTGCAAGGCGAGCCTGGATCAGGACGCTCGCCGATGAAAGCGCCTCTGGATTCCGCTCTGATAGTTTCGCCCGAACAACATGCCGCTGCCTTGCAGTGGCTTGCCCTGCTTCACGAGCAGCCGAGTGCTGCGGATCAGGCGCGTTTCAGCCGCTGGTTGCGCGCCGATCCCGCTCACGCCGAGGCTTACGCGCAGGCCCAGGTGATCTGGGAGCTGAGTGAAGAGCCGGCGTCCAAGCTCGCCGCGGAGGACTCGGCAGCCTTGGACGCGTTGCTCAGCAAGATGGATGCGCCGTCCAGGCGTCTATGGCCACATTGGACCGCCGCACTGGCGATGGCCGCGTCGGTGGTGATGGCGGTCGGCATAGGCTTGGGCTGGCAGCCACAGCGCTGGATCGACGATATGGGTGCCGATTACGTTACGGGGCCGGGGCTCGTGCGCACTGTAACGCTGGCCGACGACTCACAGGTCACGCTCGACGCAGACAGCGCCATTGCGGTGGATTTCTCCAGGGGCGAGCGGCATGTGCGCTTGCGTCGAGGTGCGGCTTTCTTTCAGGTCACTCACACAGGCCAGCCTTTCGTGGTCGACGCAAAGCAGGGTGAAACACGGGTGCTGGGAACACAGTTCGAAGTGCGCCTGCAGCCCGACGGGGCGCGGGTCACGGTGCTGTCCGGGCGCGTGGGGGTGAAGGCGGGCGCCGACTTGCCGCAACAGACACTCACGGCGGGCCAGCGCGTCACCTATGACGCGATCCACACGGCGCCTCCTCAGCCTGTCGACAGCGAAAGCCAGTTGGCCTGGCGTCAAGGGTGGCTGAATTACTACCGCACACCGTTGGCGGAAGTCATTGACGACCTGGGCCGCTACTACCCAGGGCGGATCGTGGTGCTCAACGATCGGCTGGCTGCGAAGACAGTCAGTGGCAGTTTCCCGAGCAAAGACCCGGCGGCGGTGCTGGCAGCACTCAAATCGGTCGTTGGGTTCGAGCAGTACGAAGCGTTGGGGCGGGTGATTGTGATTCGTTGAGCGGATCATGCAGAGGTGTGTTTGCACGTGAAAGTCTGGCTCGGCATTTCCCTGGTCACCGTATGGAGCACTTGCGTTCAGGCGGACGAGCCTGCGTATGCGTTTTCACTGTCTGCCAAACCGCTGCCCCAGGCGCTAAGCGAATTCAGCCGTGTCACCGGGCAAAGCGTCATCTACACGCAGGACGCTCCGTATGGCGTCGAGGCTGCCGCCCTCAAAGGATCATTCACTGCCGAACAGGCATTGGGCCGATTGCTGAGTGGATCGGGGCTGCGGTTTCGTCGTGCGACCCACGATACGTTCACGCTGGAACCTGCACCGAGCGACGGCGCCATTGCCTTGGACCTGACGCAAATCGACGCGACGCGCGACCGCACAAAGACCTGGCAGCCTCCGGCCAGTGCCTCCGTCATGCGGACCTCCACCCCTTCGCTGGAAAATCCGCAGTTCGTCAGTACGGTACCTGCTCAGGTGCTGCAAGACCTGGCCCCTCGTAACCTCGACGACGCTTTGAAAAACGTCAGCGGCGTGACTCAGGGCAACACGCTGGGCAGTACCCAGGACACGCTGATCAAGCGCGGCTTTGGCGAAAACCGTGACGGTTCGATCATGCGCGACGGGATGCCGGTGGTTCAGGGCCGCAGCCTCAATGCCACGGCAGAGCGCGTGGAAGTCCTGAAAGGCCCTGCCTCGCTGCTGTATGGCATTCAAGATCCGGGCGGGGTGATCAACGTGGTCAGCAAACGGCCCGAATCGCAGCCCAGCCATGCGCTGACGGCCCGAGGCTCGAGTTACGGCTCGGGGAAAAACGGCAGCGGCGCCACGTTCGACAGCACGGGGCCGGTGGGCGATTCGGCGCTTGCGTATCGTTTGATCGTTGACCACGAGGACGAAGATTACTGGCGCAATTTCGGCGTTCATCGCGAGTCCCTGGTGGCGCCATCGCTGGCTTGGTATGGCGAGGCCACGCAAATGATCGCTCGTTATGAGCATCGTGAGTTCTTGACGCCATTCGACCGAGGGACCGCTATCGACCCCGTCACCCATCATCCGCTGGACATTCCAGCCACTCGTAGGCTGGACGAGCCGTTCAATAGCATGGAGGGGCGCTCGGACCTGTATCACTTGCAAATCGATCATCAGTTCGACGAGAACTGGAAGGGCCATCTGGGCTACAGCTACAACCGGGAAACCTACGACGCCAGCCAGGTGCGGGTCACCGCCGTGAACCCGGCCAGCGGCACCTTGAGTCGCTCGATGGATGGTACCGGGGACGCCTTGAGCACGGACCGTTTCACCACGCTGAGCCTCGATGGCAGCCTCGATATCGCGGGAATGCGCCATGATCTGCTGGTGGGACTCGATGACGAGTACCGCAAGTTCTACCGTGGTGAGTTGATTCGGCAAAGGAGCCTGAGCACCTTCAGTTACCTGGACCCGATGTATGGCCGAGAGGTCGAGGGTACGCACGTCAGCGCCCCCGACAGCAATCAGTTGGATGTTCTGCGCAGTGACGCGTTATTTCTCCAGGATTCGCTGCACCTGAACGATAAGTGGGTATTCGTCGCGGGTGCGCGCTATCAACGCTTCGATCAGCAGGCCGGCAAGGGCATTCCGTTCACCCGGAACACCGACCTGAACGGCGAAAAATGGATTCCCCGCGCGGGGCTGGTCTATCGATACGACGACGAGGTGTCGTTGTATGGCAGTTACACCGAGGCGTTCAAACCCAACGCCAGCATCGCGGCGCTGACGGGCGGCACCGTGCTCGATTCAGGCACCTTGCCCGAACAGTCCAGGGCCTGGGAGCTGGGCTCGAAATGGGATTTGCAGAGCGGGGTCAGCGGCACGCTGGCGCTGTTTGATATCAGGAAACGCAACGTACTGGTGGCCAATTTCGACGCGCCAAGCGCCAGCACGGTCTACAGCACGGCCGGCGAGGTGCGTTCACGGGGTGTCGAACTGGAGCTCAGTGGGCAGTTATCCGAGCGTTGGAGCCTGATCGGTGGCTACGCCTTCACGGATGCCTGGGTGACGAAAGACCCGACATTGGAGGGTCACCGTTTGCAGAACGTGCCCAGGCATAGCGGCTCGCTTTCGGCGGCGTACGACGCGGGTGCGGTGCTGGGCGGTGATCGACTGAGAGTCGGCGCCGGCGCCACTTACGTAGGCGATCGAGCGGGCAATCCCGCGAACGATTTCACCTTGCCGGGTTATACCATCGCCGACGCCTTCGCGACCTACGAAACGAAGCTGGACGGGCAAACGCTCACGTTTCAACTCAACGTGAAGAACCTGTTCGACCGAACGTACTACAGCTCGGCAGTAAGCCAGTATTTCGTTTCCCTCGGGGACGCGCGGCAAGTGGTTCTGGCGACCACGCTGGCCTTTTGAGAGGCTTCTGAGCGCTGCGCCTGAGCTTGCCTGTCGGGCTGTCTGACGCACCGCGTGGCCAGGTTTTTCTAGGTGCGGAGGTCGAACACCGGCACGAACCCGCTCGGGATGCGTCCTCAGGATTGAAACGCCAGCCGATAGGCCCCCGGCGTTGCGCCCATCGCCTGCCTGAACGTGTTGCTGAAATGGCTGGCACTGGCGAATCCACAGGCCAGCGCAATGTCACCAAAGGGCTGGCGCGTGTTGCGAAGTTGTTCGCGGGCCCGGTTGATGCGGCGGGCGAGCAGGTAGCGGTGTGGCGGCAAACCGAAGCTTTCACGGAACATCCGCGCGAAGTGGTATTCGGACAGCGCGCACAGGTTCGCCAGTTGCCCGAGACTCAGGGGTTCGGCGAGGTTCAGCTCGATGAACTCCACCAGCTGACGACGCAGGTGCGGCGCCAGGCCACCCTTGAGCTTCAGGCCTTCGCGCAGTCCCATCTGGTTGAGCACCATGTGATCGAGCAGGTCATGCGCCAAGCTGCTGGTCTGCAGACGGTCACCCGGTTCGCTCCAGTTCATGCGGATTAAACGATGAAAGCGCTCCGCCTGCGCCTGATCATCGAGGAAGGTGGCTTCGCGCAGCATCATTTCCCGAGGCTCGCGGTCCAGCAACGTGACGCAACGGTGCGCGAAGTCCTCAGGGCTGATGTAAAGGTGAGCCAGCCGGATATCGCCATTGACCACCCATGACGACTGGTGCCCGGCAGGCAATACGCACAGCTTGCCCGGTGCGCCTTTGCGGTCGGGCTGATCTCGGCGGTAAGTCCCTGTGCCACCGTCGATGTAGCAGGACAGGGTATGGTGGCTGGGGGCGTGATAGTCCTGGGCATCGTGGCGGTTGTTCCACAGTGCAGCCACGACGCCATCTCCCAACGAGGCACTTTGCTCCAAGCGCGCATGGGGCGAGCGGTTCAGCGACTGGAATACCTGAATGTGGTCGAGTGGGGGCATGGGGCTGCTCGTGGAACCTTGACTGCCGAGACGTGAACGCCATCGGTTGCGGTGTTTGCATCCTACTCCCTGAGAGGCTCGCTGGCAGCGGGGGAGCACGCAAATGCGCAAGTTTTTGCAAGTGGCGCCGACAGGCGTCGAGCAGACTGGTGGCTCATCGAGGAGCCTGTCATGAACATTTCGTTGTACCTGCTGACCGTCCTGATCTGGGGCACCACCTGGATAGCCCTGAAGCTGCAATTGGGCGAGGTGGCGATTCCGGTGTCGATCGTTTACCGCTTCGCCCTCTCGGCTTTGATTCTGTTCACGCTGCTGTTGGTCAGCGGCAAGTTGCAACGGCTCGGGCGCCGGGGGCAGTTCATTTGCCTGGCGCAGGGGCTTTGCCTGTTCTGCGTCAATTTCATGTGCTTCTACACGGCGAGCCGCTGGATTCCCAGCGGGTTGGTGGCGGTGGTGTTTTCTACCGCCACCTTATGGAATGCGCTCAACGCGCGGGTGTTCTTCAAACAGCAAATCGCTCGCAATGTGCTGGCCGGTGGCGCATTGGGCTTGCTCGGCCTGGGGTGTCTGTTCTGGCCTGAGCTTTCGGGGCACAGCGCCAGTCGCGAAACGCTCATCGGGCTCGGTCTGGCCCTGCTTGGCACGCTGTGCTTCTCGGCGGGCAACATGCTGTCGAGCCTGCAGCAAAAGGCCGGCCTGCGGCCGCTGACCACCAACGCGTACGGCATGTTGTACGGCGCGGCAATGCTGTGTGGGTACTGCCTGATCAGCGGAACACCGTTCGCGTTCGAATGGAATGCCCGCTACATCGGCTCGCTGTTGTACCTGGTGATTCCGGGTTCGGTGATCGGCTTCACGGCGTATCTGACGCTGGTGGGTCGTATGGGCCCGGAACGCGCCGCGTACTGCACCGTGCTGTTCCCCGTGGTAGCGCTCAACGTCTCGGCGTTCGCCGAAGGCTATCAGTGGACCTTGCCCGCCTTGATGGGGCTGGCATTGGTCATGGTGGGTAATGTTCTGGTGTTCAGGAAACCGAAAGCGGTATTGCCGGCAGCGGCCAAGTTGGCCTGAGGTCGGTGCTCTGAGGTGTGTTCCCACGCTGGGCGTGGGAACGGTCCACATGAAGGCTCAGCCCTTCCAGGCCTGGGGGTTTACCAAGTCCCGCGGTTTCTCACCCAACAATGCGGCGCGCAGGTTGCTGTAGGCTCGGTCTGCCATGGCCTGACGGGTTTCATGGGTCGCCGAGCCAATGTGTGGCAAGGTCACGGCATTGCTCAACTGGAACAGCGGCGAGTCGGACAATGGCTCCTTTTCATACACATCCAGCCCAGCACCGCGCAGCGTGCCGTTTTGCAACGCTTCGATCAGGGCCTGTTCGTCGACGATCGGACCGCGTGCGATGTTCACCAGGATTGCGCTTTTTTTCATCAACGCCAGTTCACGCGTGCTGATCAAGTGTCGAGTCTTTTCGCTCAGCGGTACGACCAGGCAGACGAAATCGGATTCGGCCAGCAGTTGATCCAGCGTGCGGAATTGCGCACCCAACGCTTGCTCCACCGCCGGCTTGCGCGAGTTGCCGCTGTACAGGATCGGCATGTCGAACCCTAGTCGCCCGCGACGTGCGACGGCCGCACCGATGTTGCCCATACCCACAATGCCGAGTGTCTTCCCGTAGACATCGGTACCGAACTGCGGCGCCTCGATGCTTCGCGTCCATTTCCCGGCCTTGGTGTAGGCGTCCAATTCGGCCACGCGTCGCGCAGTGCTCATGATCAGCGAGAAACCCAAGTCCGCGGTGCTTTCCGTTAGCACGTCCGGCGTGTTGGTCAACAGGATGCCGCGTTCGCTGAGGTAATCGACATCGTAATTGTCGTAACCGACGGAAATGCTCGACACCACCTGCAGTTGCGCGGCGTTCTCCAACTGCTCGCGGCCCAGCTTGCGGCCCGCTCCGATCATGCCGTGCACGTGGGGCAGGGCATCGTTGAACTGTGCGTTCAAGTCGCCTTTTTTAGGGTCGGGAATGATCACGTTGAAGTCTTGCTGCAGGCGCTCGGCCATTTCCGGGGACACGCGACTGAAGGCAAGGACGGTCTTTTTCATCGGATAGCTTCTCTCGGCAGTTCAGAAGGACGATGCGTAGCACGCTAACATTCTTGTTGGAGGTTGGGCAGGGGGAGCCGCGCAACGGCTTTTGCAGGAGCGCGCTTGCCTTGGGCGGCAATCCGACGATTGCGGTGGGCCACAGCAGGTAGTAGGACTGGCACTCCGCAATCGTCGGAACGCCGCCCAGAGCACGCGCGGTCCGGCAATGGATATCGTTCGCCGTTACACCAACTCTGGCAGGACGTGGGTCTGCAAATCCGCCTCATGGGCCGCCATGATTTCCGGCAGCGAGCCGCGCAGGTATTCCACCCAGGTCTTGATCTTCGCATCCAGATACTGGCGCGACGGGTAAATGGCATACAGGTTCAGCTCGTTCGAGCGGTATTGCGGCAATACGCGGCTCAGCGAGCCGTTACGCAAACCTTCGATGGCCGAATAGATCGGCAGGATGCCCACGCCCATGCCGCTGCTGATGGCAGCCTTCATCGCGTCGGCCGAGTTGACCTGAAAGGGCGAACTGCCGATGGTCACGGTTTCCTGGCCCTCGGGTCCGTCGAATGCCCACTTTTCCAGCGGAAAGGCCGGGCTGACCAGCCGCAGACACGCATGGTTAAGCAGATCCGTCGGCTTCTGCGGCAGCCCGAAGGCTTTGATGTAGGCCGGCGAAGCGCAAAAGATGCTGTAGGTGATGCCCAGCCGCTGCGAAACGAAGCCTGAGTCCGGCAGTTCGCTGGCCAGCACGATGGACACGTCAAACCCTTCTTCGAGCAGGTCCGGCACGCGGTTGGTCATCGTGAGGTCGAATGACACGTCGGGGTGGTTTCGTCGGTAGCGAGCGATAGCATCGATGACGTAATGCTGGCCGACGCCCGTCATGGTATGGACTTTCAATTGCCCGGCAGGGCGTGCATGCGCATCGCTGGCTTCTGCTTCCGCTTCTTCGACGTAAGCAAGGATCTGCTCGCAACGCAGGAGGTAGCGCTTGCCGGCTTCTGTCAGGGCGATGCGGCGAGTGGTGCGGTTCAGGAGGCGGGTTTGCAGATGCGCTTCGAGATTGGAAACAGCGCGGGAAACGTTGGCGGTTGTGGTGTCCAGTTGAGCGGCCGCAGCGGTGAAACTGCCCGCCTGGGCCACGCAACTGAAAGCGCGCATGTTTTGCAGAGTGTCCATGGGCCGTTCTCTGGTGAGATAGCAAATTGTGACATGAAGTTACTGATCTATGTCAGCCATACCAAAGGATTATCTTCCTTTCGGTAACAAAGATTCGCAGAACGCCCGGCTTATCGGCGAAACAGACGCGTCCTAGAATCGCCGCTCGCTTCCACATCTCTCATTTCGGGTAATTGCAGCTGTGCCGCGTCGCATCGTCAGGGGCCTCATGCCCCTCAGTGTCTGGGCTTTAACGTTACTCATCAGCGGCTGCATTGGAACCGGCGGAATTGCCCCTCAGAGCACCACGTTATCGCCAGACAGTCTGGCGACCGACGAGGCCATCAAGGAAGCCGACAAGGATGCCCATTGGCCGGACGGCCAGTGGTGGCGGGCCTATGGCGATGATCAACTCAACCATTGGATCGAGCTGGCGGCGCTGGGCAGTCCCAGCCTGGCGATTGCCGCCGCCCGGGTTCGGCAGGCCAGGGCCATGGCCGGCGTCGCCGAGTCCGCTGAGTCGTTGCACGCTACCGCGGACAGCACTCTCAAACGTCACAACTGGCCCACCGACCCGTTCTACGGCCCCGGCGACCTGTCGAACACCAGTACGTGGGATAACAACGCGTCCATCGGCCTGAGCTATTCCCTGGACCTGTGGGGCAAGGAAAGCAACAGCACCGAGCAGGCGCTGGACATGGCCCATATGAGCGCAGCGCAAGCGCGGCAGGCGCAATTGGAACTGCAGGACAACATCGTCCGCGCCTATATTCAGCTGTCGCTGAACTACGCCCAGCGTGACATCGCCGAGGCGACCCTTGCCCAGCAGGAGCAGATCCTCGAACTGGCTCAGCGTCGGTTGAAGGGGGGGATTGGCACTCACTTCGAG
Source organism: Pseudomonas sp. GD03842 (assembly GCF_029841165.1). Taxonomy (NCBI): domain Bacteria; kingdom Pseudomonadati; phylum Pseudomonadota; class Gammaproteobacteria; order Pseudomonadales; family Pseudomonadaceae; genus Pseudomonas; species Pseudomonas sp. GD03842. The sequence goes on from NZ_JAOCEA010000004.1 coordinate 118,662, forward strand.
GTGAGTCAGGCACAGGCGCCGCTGCCGGAGACCCACCGCCAGATCGACGCGCTGGATGAAGCCATTGCCCTGAGTCGCAATCAGATCGCAGCCCTGGCTGGAAAGGGGCCGGGCGACGGCGCCAGCCTCAAGCGTCCGACCTTGTCGCTAGGGACAGCACTCAAACTGCCGTCCTCGTTGCCTGCGCAACTGCTGGGCCAGCGCCCTGATGTCGTGGCCAGCCGCTGGCGCGTGGCGGCCCAGGCTCGGGGCATCGACGTCGCCCATGCCGGCTTCTACCCCAACGTCGACTTGATGGGCAGCCTCGGTTACATGGCCACCGGTGGCGGGATGCTGGAGTTTCTCACCGGTAAGAAATTCAACTACAGCGTGGGCCCCGCCGTCACGTTGCCCATCTTCGATGGCGGGCGTCTGCGGTCGGAACTGGGTGTGGCATCGGCGGGGTACGACGCTGCGGTAGGGCAGTACAACCAAACCTTGATCAATGCGCTCAAGAACATTTCCGATCAGTTGATTCGCCGCGAGTCGATGAGCAAACAGCAAGTCTTCGCCGATCAATCGGTGGCGGCTGCGCAGAAGACTTACGACATCGCAAGGGTCGCCTATCAACGCGGCCTGACCGATTACCTCAATGTGCTCAACGCGCAAACGTTGCTGTTTCATCAGGAGCAGGTTCAGCAGCAGGTACAGGCCGCTCGTCTGACCGTTCACGCCGAATTGGTGGTGGCGCTGGGTGGGGGATTGATGGCAGGGAACGATTCGCCAGCGGCTGAAAAAACCGTCGCGCCGAAAACGCCGGTTTCGCTGAGCGTGCTGGGACGGTGATCAGATGAATGTTCCGCCAGACAAACAGGCCACTTCGTCGGATGTGCCGCCCAGGCCCAGCGCGCGCCTCCAAGGGATCGCATTCCAACGTAGGAGCGCGCTTGTCCGCGATATCGTCCTATCGGGCGATACAGGGCCTTTGTTGAAATGACCACCGTCCTGCGTTGGCTCAAATCCCTGGAATTGCGTCGCGAACTCAACGGCTGGGCGCGCAGTGACGGGGTAACCTGGGTGTATATCTTCAAGGTACTGATCGCCGCCTTCCTCACGTACTGGATCGCGATGCGCCTCGAACTGCCGCAGCCACGCACGGCCATGATCACGGTGTTCATCGTGATGCAGCCGCAGAGCGGGCACGTGTTCGCCAAGAGTTTCTATCGCCTGCTCGGCACGGTGGCGGGGTCCGTGGCGATGGTGATCATGATGGCGCTCTTCCCCCAGGACAGTGCGCCGTTTCTGACCCTGATGGCGCTATGGGTAGGCTTTTGTTGCGCAGGGGCTGCGCGTTATCGCAACTTTCGCGCCTACGGGTTCGTCCTGGCGGGCTACACCGCAGCCTTCACCGGGCTTCCGGCGCTCGCGCACCCGGAAACGTCGTTCATGGCAGCGGTCTGGCGGTTGCTGGAAATCTCACTGGGCATCGTCTGTTCGACATTGATCAGCGCGGCGATCCTGCCGCAGAGTTCCGGCGTTGCCATGCGCAACACGGTGTATCAGCGATTTGGCGTATTCGCCCGATTCGTGATCGATGGACTGCGCGGGCAGAGTAATCCCGAGGCGTTCGAGGCCAGCAACGTGCGTTTCATCGCCGATGCCGTTGGCCTCGAGGGCCAGCGTGCGGTGACCGTTTTCGAAGACCCGCACATGCGCCGCCGCAACGGTCGTCTGAACCGATTGAACAGCGAGTTCATGACCATCACCACGCGCTTCAACGCCCTGCACCAGCTGCTCGAACGTTTGCGCCGCCGTGGCCTGACGCCGGCTGTCCAGGCCATCGAGCCGGGGCTCGACGCGCTGGGCGGATTGCTCGAGCCCTTTGCCGGACGCGCCCTGACCGATGCGGACGCTGCGCTGCTGGCCACGCGTTTGAGCGCCTTCAAATCCGAGATGCCCGACCACGTCCGCAGCCTGCGTGCCGAATTCGTCAAGACGGACCCCAGCGACGACGACTTGCTGGACTTCCACACGGCGTACGAGCTGCTCTATCGCTTCGTCGATGACATGCACGACTACGCGCAGACCCACGCTTCGCTGGCCGACCATCGTCACGCGCGCGAGAAGTGGGTCGAGCCATTCGTATCGACCACTAACTGGACGCTGTCGCTGGCGTCCGGTCTGCGGGCGCTGGTGATCATGGCCGTGCTGTCGTGGTACTGGGTCGCGACCGCCTGGCCAAGCGGGGCGATGATGACGTTAGTGTCGGCGGCCACGGTCGCGTTGTCGGCCACCACGCCCAATCCCCGCCGCATGTCCTTCCAAATGGCGTGCGGGACCTTCATCGGGGCGCTCCTCGGGTTTTTCATCACGTTCTTCGTGCTGCCGCGGATCGACGGTTTTGCGCTGCTGTGCATGGTGTTGGCCCCGGTGTTCGCGGTGGGGGCGTTTCTCACCACGCGGCCGCAGTGGGCGGGGTATGGGCTGGGCTTGCTGATCTTCTTCAGCATCGGTTCGGCGCCGGACAACCTCACGGTGTACAACCCTTATGCGTTCATCAACGACTACATCGGCATGGTCATCGGCATGCTGTTATGCGCCGCGGCGGGGGCTATCATCCTGCCGCCCAACAGTCGCTGGTTCTGGCGGCGACTGGAAAGCGATCTGCGCCAGCAGGTGAGTTTTGCCATCAGCGCCCCTTTGCGCGGCATCCGCTCCAGTTTCGAAAGCCGCACCCGGGACCTCATGCACCAGGCGTACGGGTTGGCAGCGGGCCAGCCGCAGGTGCAGCGCAATTTGTTGCGCTGGATGTTCGTGGTGTTGGAAGTCGGCCACGCAATCATCGAACTGCGTCGCGAGCAGGACGCGCTTCCCGTGCATCCGAGCTACGCCTCATCCCAGCCCTGGCAACAAGCGGTTCGTGCCATGGGGCGGGCGTTGGTGCGGCTGTTCATCCAACCCGATCACCACAACCTGGCGCGTTGCCTGTATGCGGTGGACCACGCGATCAACTGCGTGCAGAACACCGACGAGCCGTTCGCCCCGCATTTCGACACGTCGGCGCTGCGCCGGGTGAAGAGCTACCTGCATTTCATCCGGACCTGCCTGCTCGACCCGCAATCACCGCTGGCCGCCTTTGCGCCCGCCCAAGCTGACGCGCAATTGGCGCAAGGACTTTCGCATGCCTCGTGAAATCGCCTTTCACGGCGTTTACATGCCGACCGTGACCCTGATGTTTCTGGTTGCGATGGTGTTGTCTTGGGCGCTGGATCGCTTGATGTCCGGCCTCGATCTGTACCGATTCTTCTGGCATCCGGCGTTACTGCGTCTGGGGCTGTTCAGCTGCATGTTCGGCGCAATGGCGCTGACCGTTTACCGTTAAGGCACATGTGAACTCGAGATGAAAAAACTCATCAGTCTGATCGCGACATTATTGATCCTGGCACTGGCCATCTGGATAGGCCGCCTGCTGTGGATTCACTACATGGACACCCCGTGGACCCGCGACGGTCGTGTCCGGGCCGACGTGATCAATGTCGCCGCCGACGTCAGCGGTGTGGTCATCGACGTGCCTGTCAAGGACAACCAACCCGTGAAGAAAGGCGACCTGCTGATGCAGATCGACCCCGATCACTACCAGTTGGCGGTCAAGCAGGCTGAGGCCGTGGTGGCGTCGCGCAAGGCGACCTGGGAGATGCGCAAGGTCAATGCCGCCCGCCGCAAGGACATGGATGCGCTGGTGATCTCGGCTGAAAACCGCGAAGACGCCTCCAATGTCGCTAACTCGGCCCAGGCCGACTACCAACTCGCGATCGCCCAACTGGAGGCCGCGCAACTGAACCTGCAGCGCACTCGCGTGCTGGCGGCGGTCGATGGCTACGTTACCAACCTCAACGTCCATCGCGGCGACTACGCGCGTATCGGTGAGGCGAAAATGGCCGTCGTCGACAAAAACTCGTTTTGGGTTTACGGCTTTTTCGAAGAAACCAAGTTGCCTCATCTCACCGTCGGCGACCCGACCGACATGCAGTTGATGAGTGGCGAAGTGATGAAGGGGCATGTGGAAAGCATTGCGCGGGCCATTTATGACCGGGACAACCCGGAAAGCCGCGAGCTGATTGCCGACGTCAACCCCACCTTCAACTGGGTGCGCCTGGCCCAGCGCGTGCCGGTACGCATTCATCTGGACAGCGTACCGGCAGGCGTGGTCCTGGCGGCGGGGATGACCTGTACGGTGATCGTGAATCCTCAGTGAGGGACGCGCGCCCGTGGATCAGTCGATCGGCACCTCAATGCTCTCGACGGCGTACGCAGCGGTGATCCCGGCGGCCAGGACCGATGTCGTCGTCGCTGTGACAGCCACGCCAGCCAACGTTTCGCGGATGATCTTTATCGTGAGATCCCGGACGTAGTGCTTGAGGGCCGGGTTGTTGGGAATGAAGACCCCCGCCGAGTTGTAGGCCCCCAGAATGCTGCTGGGGGGAATGTTTTCACCGAAGTTGATCTCGGTCGGCTTGTAGCGAATTTTGTTCGCCTGCGTCGGATGCCTGGCGTTGTGATGGTTCTGGTAGAGGTGATAGCCATCCAGTTTCCGCGCGTCGATCAGATAGGTGTGCCCTCCCTTTTGACCGCCGTAGACGAACGCGCCGGTGTGTTCCCGGTAGTAATAGGCGGAGGTCGAAATGCCTCTGCCGTCGAGTCCGAGTGCGTTGGGGTCACCGCCAAAGCCTCCGCGCACACCCGTGATCTGATGAATGTCTTTCTGAATTTCGAAGGCGGGTGTCCTGAGTTCGAAACCCTTGGCGAAAATTTCCTCAGGCGGGCGCATGTCGCCCCTGAAGACCTTGCCTCGATACACCACCAGATCGTGACCTTCCACGTGCCTGTTCAACAGCCGAGCATCCGTTTCTACCAGCCGCTGAGCATGCTCCGGCCCCCGGCGAAGCCTGTCGACCAGCTCCCCTTTGATGCGTTTGAGGTCCCCCGAGTGTGGCTTGATCATATCGGGGGGTGAGACCTGACCGTGAAAGGTTTGGGCCTTTCTCAAGTGCTTCAAGATCCTGGTGCTGATCCGGGTTCTGGTGATGGCTGACAGCGTCTTGCCAGCCAAGGCAACACCGAGCGGCACGACGATCCCGCTGATGCTTTCATAAAGTGCAGCCTCGTATTGAGCACTTGCCTGTTCGGGTATATCGGCTTGTGCGCCGCGAATGGCCTCCAGTACGGCAGCACTCTGCCCGAGCAGAAAGCTGGCCAGCAAGCGTACTGACATACCGCCCGCAGGCCCCAGCGGAAGTGTCGACAACAGTGCGAGCGTCTTGAGGATGAACACCCCTGCGTCCAAAGCCTGGTCCAACAGTCGCTCGCCATCGGTCGACACCAAGGTGTCCATATCTGAAACCATGCGCTCGATCTGAAGGGTATTGAGGGTCTCGAAAATGTCTTCGGCAGGAGGAAAGCTCAACGCCGGCCGCGCGCGCGGAGGGACACTGATGTAAGACATGATCGGCCGCAGCTTGTAGTCCCCCAGACTTAGCTGGTCATACAGCGCAAGTCGTTGAAGAATCGCACGGCGAAACACAGGCATCTGAATGAAGACATTGCGGTATTTCATGGGTAGCACATGAACCGCGTTGCCTTGGGGGTCACCCAGAAATATCACCAGCCCGCCATGAGTGGGTTCATCTGCGCAGGGCAAATAGGCCACCTGTCCTACGGTGTAGATCCTGCTGCGGGTTCGGAGCTCTACCAGTCGAAGTTTGACCTCACCCCGGAGGTACGCCCGCGCCGTCTCCCGGTAGACGGGCGGCGCATCGTCACGCATGGCGAAATTCTCCAAGTGCGTATCGGCCTCGACAGACAGCAGCAGCTTCGAAAGTCTCTTTGCGTTCGGCGTCTTCAAGCGTCGCTCGACTTCAGCCGTGTATCGGGCCTGGAGATTTGCCGATTCCAATGCAGTGATCAGATCTTCGGGGTAATCGTCAGGCCACACGACGCTCACTGCAGTCTCGGCTGCCAGCGCACGCCGATAGGTGTCGGTAACGATTTCCCGAAGAGTAAAGTTCTGGCTTCTCAGAGGGAAAAGCTCACCGGAGATCGAGATCAGCCCACTGGATTCCTTGTAGGTCTCTCGAAATTGCACCTTGATCCCCGTCTCGGCGCTGATTTGCTGTTTCAACTCGTCCGGGGCTGTAGACGCACTGACGATCTCACCTATCGCGGTGTCGATGTATTGCAGCGGATCCAGCAGGCTCGGATCGTAGACATCGTCGATCAAGGCGATCATTTCGTCGCTCAGACGCGTCAGCGCCTCTTCGCTCAAATCCTCGGGGGCGGCTGGCCCATCATGTAACGCAGTATCTGTACTCATGGCATCTTCCTTGATAATGAGCGGCTTCATCCAGAAGCCTTTGGTCGGGTCCTTCTTCGGGACACAGCCGAGAGTATGACGCGACGAGTTTTCCGACGCTGAAAGGATATTTACCGAGTGACAGGCGAAAAGGCGTCACGGGGCTTGGCCGTTTCTTACGCGCGTTAGAGAAAACGGCGTGGTTGGGGTCAGTTAAAGCGAAGCATCCAGTTTGAATCGCTTGCGCAGGATCCTTTCCAGCAGCGCTTTGGGCAGAAGCCTCGCCATCAGCGGCAGCGCGCGGCTGCCATTGCCGGAGCGCAGCAGACGCGGCGGTTGGCGTCGTTGCACGGCATCGAGCACGTCTCGGGCGAAATCGGCGGCATGGGTGGGGTGGGTTTGCGAGGCATTGGCGCGGGCCCGTACGCCTTCGCGCAGTGGCCACCACGGCGAGCTTTCCCGAATGACCTGTTCGGCTTCATGGCTGGCGTTTTTGGCGAACTGCGTGTCGATTGCGCCGGGTTGCACCTCCATGACGCGCACACCGAACGGAGCCAGTTCCATGCGCAGCGCATCGCTCAGCGAACCGACCGCCGCTTTTGACGCGCAGTAAGCGCCGCCAAAAGGCGTCGTCAGCACTCCCGAGACGCTGCCGATGTTCACCACCAAACCTTTGTTCTGGCGCAGCAGTGGGAACACTGCTCGGGTCACGCCGACGATGGAAAACACGTTGGTTTCGAACTGTCTGCGAATCGCCTCGACACCGCCATCGAGCAATGGCCCGATTCCGCCGTATCCTGCGTTGTTGATCAGCACATCCAGCCCTTTGCCAAGCTGAAGGAGCTCATTCGCCAGCCGCTCGACGGCTGCACTGTCGTTCACATCGAGTTCCACCGCTTGAAAACCGGCCGCTGCCAATGCTTGGACATCGCCTGTCTTGCGCGCCGTTGCCCACACCTCATGTCCGGCCCCTTTGAAGGCATCCGCCATGGCGCGGCCGATGCCGCTGGAGCAACCGGTGATCAGAATGACAGCCATCGTGATCCATTCCTTGAAGTCAAAGGGTTAGCCGGAAAACGTCCCTTGCAGGCGCTCGGCGCGAAATTCCAGGGTTTGCGGCCGATAGCCGTTACGCAAGGGGGGCATCGGGAGGCAATCCTGCCACTGGCTGCCCGGCAGTAGTTCGCCGGGGCCGCGATAGCGTGGTGCAGTGTAGGTGTCGTCCGCGAGGTTGACGGTATCGCCCGGGGCATAAGCGGCGACTTTCCAGCGCAACTCCTGCAGTGGAACGTCGTTGCCATTGTCAATCAGCACCAGCAGCGGGCGACCGACCGGGCATTGCTGTGGGGCGTAGTTGACGCGCAGTTGAAGACGCTCCAAGCGCTGAGCATCGCGCTTGTCCTCCCAGACCACGAACCCCGCGACGATTCCCAACCCAATGGCGGCTGCCATTGAGACCGGCAAGGCTTTGGCCGGATAGCGCAGCAGCAGAATCAGCCAGGTGAAGATCAGTACGGCGCCGATGATCATGAATTCCGTCTCGCGAAGGCAGATGAGGGCATCGTACCGAAAGGGAAGAGGGGAGACCAAGCGGCGTTCTCCAGACAGACGGTTCAGAGTGAGAGCCATGCCGCACTAATCTTTGAGACAGATCGCAAAGGATTGCAAACCCATGGCGTCTCTCTCCGCGCTGCATGCGAACACCCCCACGCTAACCGTGAGCGAATCTCGCGGCTATCTGGTGCGTGATGTGTCTTTTTTTAGAGCAGACAGTGATGACGTTCCCCTGGAACGGGTTGATCGTTCTGCTTACGATCCCAGTGGCCGTCGTGTGGACCGCTGGGACCCCCGATTGTGGGACGCGGCGAATCAGGCCGGAAATGGATCGAGCAATGTGCGAGCGATCCACTCGCTCTCGGGGCAAGTGCTTCTGAGTGACAGCGTCGATGCAGGCTGCGACGTCGAGTTGTTGAGCGAAGCGGGGGCGAGTGTCTGTCGCTGGGGCGCCAAAGGCCAGTGGCAGCGGGTGGAGTACGATACGTCGCTTCGGCCTGTTGCGATCTTTGAAGGTGATGATTCGGTAGAGACCTGTGTCGAGAGGTTGACCTACGGCAGGCCTGATCAGGCTGAGAGCAACCGTTGCAGCTTGTTGATTCGACACGATGATCCGGCGGGTTCGCTCAGCAGCGACGCCTTTTCCCTGAGTGGTGAACTGACGCAGCAGACGCGGCGATTCCTGAATACGCTCGATGACGCTGATTGGCCTGAGGCCTTGGCCGAGCGTGATCAACTGCTGGAATCCGAGGAAGGCGCCACGACGTGCTGGATGTTCGGCGTGTTAGGAGACAAGATTCGGCAGGTCGATGCTGAAGGCAACACTCAAAGCTTTAGGCACACCGTCGCCGGGCAGTTGGTGTTCACACACGTTCAACCGACAGAACAGGCCGTTCAAACGCTGGTGAGGGACATTCGTTATGACGCGCACGGACGCATTGCGTCAGAGACGGCAGGCAATGGGCTTGTTATAACGCTGACGTACGACGCCCTCGACGGTCGTCTGACACGGCTGCTTAGCGGTGACGGGCGTCTGCAGGATTTGCACTATGCCTATGACCCAGTGGGCAATGTCGTCAGTATTGAGGACCGGGCGCAGCCTACACGCTATTTCGCCAATCAACAGATCGAGCCTTTGCGTACATTTGCCTACGACACGCTGTATCAACTGATCGAGGCAACGGGTTACGAATCCGCTGCCGCCAATCGCGGCCCTCGCTCGTTTTCCACAGCGACCGGACTGAGCAATTACACCCAGCGCTATGAATATGACGCTGGGGGTAATCTCAAAAAGATGATTCACACAGGCGCGCAAAATCATACTCGCGTGTTTGCCACAGCACAGGACAGTAATCGTACGCTGCTGCGAAACGGCGATCGTCCACCGAGCGAGGAAGACATTGCTCAGGGCTTCGATGCCAGTGGCAATTTGCGGGAACTGGCGCCGGGTCAGCGACTGAGCTGGGATTCACGTAATCAGCTCAGTGAAGTGACGCCAGTCGAGCGGGATACCGGTGCAGATGACAGCGAGGTTTATCGCTACGACGCCGCAGGAAAGCGACTGCGCAAAGTGCGTGTTACCCAAGCTAAAGCAGCGGTCACTCATACCCACGAGGTGCGCTATCTACCGGGCCTGGAAATCCGCACCAACAGCGCGACCGGTGAAGTGCTGCATGTGATTGTCGCATCGGCAGGGCGCAGTGATGCCCGCGTGTTGCATTGGCAAGCCGGACGCCCCTCGGAAATCGACAACGACCAGATTCGCTACAGCCTCTCGGATCACCTGGGGTCCAGTGCGATGGAACTGGATCAAACGGGGCATTTGATTAGTCATGAGGTGTTTTACCCCTATGGTGAGACGGCTCGGTTTGCGGCGAGAAGCGATGTTGAGGCTGCGTACAAGACGGTGCGTTATTCGGGGAAAGAGCGGGATGTGACGGGACTTTATTACTACGGATTGAGGTATTACGCACCGTGGTTGATGCGATGGGTGAGTCCGGATCCTGATGGCGAGAACGGCGGAATTAATCAGTTTTGTTTCTGCAAAAGCTCACCGATTCGATACGGTGATCCTGATGGCGCTGCTCCATACGATGTACCTCTTACTGTAATGGTCGCGAGCGGGCTGGGAGCGTTCAGTCCAAGTCAGTTGGCTAAAGTCAGGCAAGCTCTGGACATTTCTTCGGACTTTGTCACTCGCACTCGCGATGAATTGCTCAAGAGCAGGCCGGGCGCGGGAGTTACCAAAGCGTTCGACGCCGCATTCGGTAAGCTGGATGAAGGGCTTCGTATACAGACTATGCATGCTGTCGCTGAGGAACTGGATAAGCAGAGGAAACTTCTGGTTTCCTTCGGCACACCCGAGGCAGATTTGGAGATAGAACTTTTTGATGGGCCGAAAAACATGCAGGGTGCGGCGGATTTATTGGGAGAGTTCGGGGATACTGCCGGGAATATCCGACTATTCAAATCTCACGTCGAGAATGACCATGTATTGCGAATTGCGCATACGCTTGTGCATGAAACTGCTCACGCTGCCAATTTTGCCCGCGATACACATTACTACCATGTCCCGTTTCTTGACGCTGAGGCAAGCGAGAATGAAGTTAAAAGCTGGTCAAAAAAGGTTAGGCAGTCACTACGTCGCATTGCTCGGCAGGCACCTGTCGAGACCGGTTCAACTGGCCCCGAATACATCGAGGTCATGCAGGCGATTACAGAGCACGCCGAGAGTCCCGAGCAGCGCAAGGGAGCTTTTCTAAACATCCCCTCTGTCAGGGCGTCACTGTTGCGAATGAATGCTGATACAACGGCTTCGCTGGTGATGGCAACAAGGCTTCCAGAGAAATGGTGGCGGTCTGTCAATCGTCCTGTTCAAAGGGCTAGCTAACCTCCATTTGATGTTTGCTGGCAAAACCGCCCACCACTGCGGATGGGGAATACGCAGAAGGCGGGCGGGGCAGTACAACGGTTTTTTACAGACCGATCAACGGGCGATGGTCTGAGTCTTCACACCTACATCGATACCCGGCGTCGAACGGCCGTAGACGTCTTCGAAACGTTCGATGTCGTCCTCGTGGGAAGAGACCAAACGGCACCTTGGCCGGCCTTCGGATCGGAGGTCAGTTACCGGAAAAACGTCGCACTAATCTTGGAAGAGATACCGCCAAGGATTGCACCCATCATGTCCTCTCTCTCCAGGCTGCACGCCCACACGCCCACGTTGACCGTGAACGAGCCGCGCGGTTTGCCGATTCGAGCTGTGTCTTTTTATCGTTCAGGGGTAGATGCCCTGCCTTCGGAACGTGTTGATCGTTCGGCGTTCGATGCATCGAGCAGGCTGGTCTTTCGTTGGGATCCGCGTTTATGGATCGCCGCCAACGGGACGAGCGATGCTCCCAGCAACCTGCACAATCTTCATTCGCTGTCCGGGCGAGTGCTGCTCACTGACAGTGTCGATGCGGGCTGTGCTGTCGAGTTGTTGAACGAGGCTGGAGCACGCGCATGTCGCTGGGGGGCGAAAGACCACGTGCAGCGGGTGGAGCACGACGGGCTGCTTCGGCCGGTTGCGATCTTCGAAGGCGAGGGTTCGGACGAGCGATGTTTGGAGCGGATGAGCTATGGCGGGGCTGATCTTGCAGAGCGTAATCAGTGCGGGCAACTGATCCGACACGATGACCCGGCGGGTTCACTGTTCAACGAGGCATTTGCGATCACGGGTGGCATCACGCAGCAGGCGCGTCGATTTTTGACGGTGCTCGATACGCCCGACTGGCCAGAAGCCCTGAACGAGCGAGACGCCTTGCTGGAGGCCGGAGAGGGCTATCCGACGCGTTGGCAGTTTTCGGCAACAGGTGACGCCATCAGGCAAACCGACGCGATGGGCCATCTTCGCCTGTCGACATTTGCCCCGTCGGGGCTGCTCAAAGGGAGCCACTTGCAGCTGGTGGGCCAGGCGGTACAAGCGCTGAGCATCGACGTTACTTATGACGCACAGGGGCGCGTTGAGTCTGAAACCGCCGGAAATGGTGTGGTCACTTCGCACATTTTCGATAAGGCGGACAGCCGATTACTCAATCTGCGAGTGGATGACGGTCGGCTGCAAGACCTCCATTACGCCTATGACCCGGTTGGCAATGTGCTGAGCATCGAAGATAAGGCGCAGCCCACGCGCTACTTCGCCAATCAGCAAATCGAACCCCTGCGCACGTTCGCTTACGATTCGTTGTATCAATTGATCAATGCGACGGGGTACGAGTCGGCGGTTGCCTCTCGTGGACCTGATGCGCTCGGTTTTTCCACGGCCGCGGATTTACGCAATTACACCCAGCATTATGAATACGACGCCGGAGGCAATCTGCAGAAGATGGTCCATACGGGTGCGCAAAATCACACACGGTTGTTCTCCACTGCACGCTATAGCAATCGGACATTGCTGCAAACGGGTGATCAACCGCCCAGTGAAGAAAACATCGCGCAGGGCTTCGATGCTGCGGGCAACTTACGGGAGCTGGCGCCGGGGCAGCGCTTGAGTTGGGATGTGCGCAATCAGATCAGTGAAGTCACCCCGGTTAAGCGAGAATCCGGGGTCAACGACCATGAAGTTTATCGATACGACGCCGCAGGAGAACGGCTGCGCAAGGTGCGTGTCATTCGTGCCAGAGCGGTGACGCACGTGAGTGAGGTGCGTTATCTGCCGGGGCTGGAAATCCGTACGATCGAGGCGACGGGCGAAGCGCTGCAGATCGTCGTTGCGGAGGCGGAAGGTCGCGATGTACGCGTGTTGCATTGGGAAGCGGGACGCCCAGCGAACATTGACAATGATCAAGTGCGTTACAGCCTCAAGGATCATCTCGGGTCGAGCACCTTGGAGCTGGATCAAGCGGGGCAACGCATCAGCCAAGAAGCGTATTACCCCTACGGGGAGACAGCGTGGTTCGCTGCGAGAAGTGAGGTTGAGGCGACCTACAAAACGGTCCGGTATTCCGGAAAGGAACGGGATGCGACAGGGCTTTATTACTATGGATTGAGGTATTACGCGCCTTGGTTAATGCGGTGGATCAACCCTGATCCTATGGGCGAGGTCGGAACTCTTAATCTGTACAAAATGGTGAATAACAGTCCGTTGGTATTCGTCGATAACGATGGGCAAAAGCCCGAAATCCCCAAGGAGATCCACTACATCTGGATAGGGAAAAGTAAGGCGATGCATAAATATTTCCCTAACATCAAGGATGCCTCAGTACTCAATCCGCAATACAGCGTGAGGGTGCATCTGGATCTTGGAACGGGCGACACAGGCTTTGAAAAAATCAAAGAGCAATTCAAGGATTCTCGAAATGTCAGTGTGACACGACTACGTGAAGAGCCTTTTTTTTTGGATTTCGCTCGTTCACCCTCCTATCAGGCCTACTCCGATCTTTTTGGAGACGACCCTCGAAACTACGCCTCCGCTACGGATGTTCTCAGGTACAGCATGATCAATCATTACGGGGGAATTTATGTCGACATGGACGACGAATTCAGGCGAGGTATTAGGTCTGACGACTTTGCAGTCAAGAAAAACCGGGTTTTTACGATGTCCCCTGTCAATCCGCCTTGGGCGAAGACTGAATACGTCATCAACAACAATGCTTTTGCCTCTCATCGTCAGAACAGCGCGTTGAATGCCCTTATCGATGAAGTCAGCAAAGCTTATCAAGCTCGTGAGACCGAGAATTTGGGCGTGGCGTTGAGCGCTATGCCCTCCAGCACGGCGGATGAAGTTTCCGCGAAGTTGAAGATTGTTTCAGATGTCACGGGACCGGCGGTGTTTACGCGCGTGTTGACTCGTCATGACCCCAAACTTAGAAAGTTGTTTGAAGCGACAATAGCATTTGATCAAGGAGGCACGATAAAAAATCGGGTTCGGCACCGGCAGCAGTTAAAAAAAAGGATGCCAATGAGGCAATTTCTCAGTATCGGCTCTGCTCATTCCTGGCTATAAAAAAGCCCCCACCCACCCTCTGCGGATGGGGATACACAGAAGGCGGGCGGGGGCAGTACAACTATTTTTTACAGACCGATCAACGGGCGATGGTCTGAGTCTTCACACCTACATCGATACCCGGCGTCGAACGGCCGTAGACATCTTCGAAGCGTTCGATGTCGTCCTCGCCCAGATAACTGCCGGACTGCACTTCGATGATTTCCAGCGGGATCTTGCCGGGGTTGCGCAGGCGGTGGACCGAGGCGATCGGGATGTAGGTCGACTGGTTTTCGGTCAGCAGGAAGACGTTTTCGTCACAGGTGACTTGAGCGGTACCCGATACGACGATCCAGTGTTCGGCGCGGTGGTGGTGCATCTGCAGCGACAGGCTGGCGCCCGGTTTGACCGAAATGCGTTTGACCTGGAAACGACCGCCCATGTCCACGGAATCGTACGAGCCCCATGGGCGGTAGACTTCGAGGTGGCTCTGGGTTTCGTTACGACCCTGCTCGTTGAGGGTGTTGACCAATTGCTTGACGCCCTGAACCTTGTCCTTGTGGGCGATCATCATGGCGTCCTTGGTTTCCACCACGACGATGTTGTCCAGACCGATCACGGTGACCAGTTTGCCGTTGCCTTGCACCATGCAGTTGCGGCTGTCCTGAATGACCACGTCGCCCTTGGTGACGTTGCCGTGCTCATCCTTGTCGTGCACTTCCCACAGCGACGCCCAGCAGCCAACGTCACTCCAGCCGGCTTCCAGCGGCACCACGCAGGCGCGTTGGGTTTTTTCCATCACAGCATAGTCGATGGAGTTGTCCGGGCAGCAAGCGAAGCTGGCTTGATCCAACTCGATGCTGTCGCCGTCGTGCTTGCTGCGCTCGAGGGTCAGCAGGCAGTTGTCGTAGATGTCCGGGTCGTGCTTCTTCAGCTCTTCCAAGTAGCGGCTGGCGCGGAACAGGAACATGCCGCTGTTCCAGAAGTAGCCACCGGCTTCGACGAATTCCTGAGCGCGTTTTTCGTCAGGCTTCTCGACGAACTGCGCCACGCGGCTGACGCCTTCCGGAAGCAGCGCGTCGTTGGTGGACTTGATGTAGCCATAGCCTGTTTCAGGACGGGTGGCTGGCACACCGAACAGCACCATCTCGCCACGCTCGGCGGCGACGGTGGCCAGGGCGAGTGCACGCTGCAGCGCTTTCTGGTCGTCGATGACGTGGTCAGCGGGCAGCACCAGCATCAACTCATCACGGCCTTCGTTGGCAAGCATCATCGCGGTGATGGCCACGGCAGGCGCCGTGTTGCGACCGAACGGCTCCATGATGATGCCCTGAGTGTCCAGGCCCAGGCCGTCGAGCTGTTCGCCGACGATGAAGCGGTGGTCCTTGTTGCACACCACGATCGGGTGCTGCATGCCTTCGAACTGCAGGCGTTCGAGGGTCTGCTGGAACAGCGTGTGTTCGCCGGTCAATGCCAGAAACTGTTTTGGAAACTGTTTGCGCGAAAGAGGCCAGAGTCGGGAACCGCTGCCACCTGACAAGATCACTGGAATCATTTTGTTTCTCCAAAATTTCTATAGCGTTTGTTTGGGCTATACGTCGGTTGTATCTGTCGTTTCGGGTGTTTCTAGTTGTGCGTTATCTGTAGGAGCGCGCTTGCTCTGGGCCGCATTCGGACGATTGCAATGGTCCATTCCACACATCTGTGTCGGATGTACCGGCCCTTTCGCGGGCAAGCGCGCTCCTACGGCCTTCGGCCAGAATCAAAAGCCGAAGGCGGTGTGTTCAGGTTTACTGGGTCGAAGTCGGGCGCTTGACCCACACAGGCGACAGGTTGCTGCCGTTGCCAGTGATGTACAGCACGGCGGCTTCGCCACGTTCCAGCGCAACGGGTTTCAGGTCGCTGACCTTCTTGTCACCGTCGAACAGCGCAAAGCTGACCTTGACCGGGTTGATTTCACGTTCGCCGGTACCTTTGGCCTTCACCGAATCCACGACCGACGTCTTGCCGTCAGCGGTTTTCAGGGTCAGCGCCTTGTCGCTGAGGTTCTGCACGCGCACCAGGGACTTCTGCTTGTTCTTGAAGGGCGGCTCTTCAACCAGTTGCGGGGCGCCCGAGGTGTTGTTGACGATGGTGTAGTAGTGGTCGCTCGCCAATTTCACCGGCAAGGTGTTGCTGCCGATCTTGGCGCTGTAGTCGCCCTGCGGCATGAAGCTGAAGTCGCTGCTGGCCAGTGGGCCGATTTCATTGAGGCTGGTGTTGCCGACGCTCGCGCTGATCTCGCTGTTGCTGGCGTTGTAGACGCGCACGAAGGTCGAGCCTTTTGGCGCGGTGGGGCCATACAGGGCAGCGTCGCCGCCGGCGAAGGCGGACAGAGAGACGAAGCCGAGGCTAGCGGCCAACACGCAAGTTTTCAGCAGGCCGGATTTGGTCGAACGAGTAGGCATGTGAGTAGTGGTCTGCATAGTCATTTGAGGAGTCCTCTCAGTTTTGCGCCCGGTTGGGCGAATCGGAGTTATTGGCGTTCTGCGCCAGATTTTGTTGTGGGTCACGGGCCTTCTTGAGTTCGGCGATCCACTGCGGATCGAACTCGGTCAGGTCGTTGTGTGCAGGCAGGTAGCGCTCGGGAAATTCCCAGATGAGCACTTGCGGTGGGTTGCTTTTGAACGCGTCCGTCTGCAGGTACTTGAGCATCGGCAGGATCGGACCGTGGCCGTCTTCGGCGTAGTTCACCACGTCGCTGTGCAACGCCTGTTTGAGCGCGCCAGCGAAGTTCCAGTTGGGGTTGGCGCTGTAGCTGGTGCCCACCAGGCCGACGGCTACCGAATTGTCGGCGAACAGTGCGTCATCCCCTTCACCCTCGGCTTGCGCAGGATTGGTGCTGCGCTGTTGGAGGTCGTCAGGCTTTGGCAGCAGGTTGCTGAACAATGGGTCCAGCGGCAGGAAGTTGGTCAGGTCACCCTTGTACGGCGCGGTGCTCTTGGCTTCGGTCACGAACGTTTGCGGATCACCGCTCAGCGGCGTCCTTTTCGAGATCGCGTCCCCCAATTGCTGGGCGACCACTTCGGCGCCCATCGGCGTCCAGTGAGTGTCGGTGCGCAGGAAGACCTGGCCCTTACCCTTGGCACTTTGCAACGGCGCCAACAGATCAGGCGCGAAAATGCCGGCCTGGCTCACTTGGGCGTGGAACTGCTGGTACAGGTCGGTGTGCAGGGCCGAAGGCTTGTTGTCGCCGATGTGCTCGGGATACAGGCGGGTTTTGGCCGGGACGATGGCCAAGACCAGCTCGGTGCCCTGTTTTTTCAGGGTGTCACGCACCCCCTGGATGATGGCCAGATTGTCGGCTTCGTTTTGCTCGCCGTTGACCACCGCGTCGAATTCCTCATCGGTGTACAGCCACTGGTCCTTGCCCAGAATCACGCCCGGACGACCTTCGTTGAACAGCTTGTAATCCAGCGCGGCCCAGAGATTGGTGCCCAGGCGCTTGATCGGAAACTGATCGTCGTAGTGGGTTTCCACCGCCTTTGTCCAGTGGCCATCGAGCACCGTGGTTTCTTTCGAAGTCGAGAAGCCAACGAAGCTGCGCAGCGACCACAGGCCCAGCACCAGGAGAATGGCCAGGAACAGGAAGATATATATGAAACGCAATGAGCGGGTCATGTCAGGCGCCTCAGAACTGGAAGTACAGGAACGGCGAGAAGCTGGCCGCCGAAAGTTTGAGAATCGAGGCGACGAACATCAGCAGGATCAAGGCGCGCATGACGTAGCGCGACCAGTCGGCGGTCCAGTAGGCAGGCTGCACCTGCGCTTCTGTTCCGACGATGTAGCCCGGTTGATGGATGCTGCCCGGCTTGTCTCCTGGCACGGCCTTGATCAGGCCAGGGACTGCTGACGCTGGGCCATCCGCCTGAGCTGCCGCATCGCTGCTCGGGGTGTCCGAGACAGGCTTTTGCGGGGCCCGATTGCGGTAGAAGTCGCGCAGGCCGAAGAACGCCAGGGTGATGTACGCGACGATCAGGGTGGCCACTTGCAGGCCGGTCAGGCTGGCGCGGTTGAGGTCCGACAGCTGCCACTCACTGAAGCTGAACATTGCACCGTACATGCGGGCAGCGACGTGCAGGTTCTCTGCGCGGAAGATCACCCAGCCCATCACCACCAGCAGGAAGGTGAAGGCCCAGCGCACCACGTTGAAGGTTTTTGGCGTGGTGTTGATGCCCAGCGCTTTCTCGATGGCCAGCCACACACCGTGCCAGGCGCCCCAGACGATGTAAGTGATGTTCGCGCCATGCCACAGGCCGCCCAGCAGCATGGTCAGGAACAGGTTGCGATAGGTCGCCACCTTGCCGCCACGGTTACCACCCAAGGTGATGTAGAGGTAGTCACGCAGCCAGGTGGAGAGGCTGATGTGCCAGCGGCGCCAGAACTCGGTGATCGACTGGCTGATGTAGGGTTGTTTGAAGTTTTCCATGAAACGGAAACCCATCATCAAGCCCAGGCCGATGGCCATGTCGCTGTAACCGGAGAAGTCGAAGTACAGCTGCGCGGTGTAGGCCAGCGCGCCCAACCAGGCATCACCTGTGGTGGGGTGCTGCAGCGCAAAGCAGTGGTCTGCCACCACGGCCAGGGTGTCGGCGATGAACACCTTTTTGATGAAACCCTGCATGAACCGCGTGCAGCCTTCGGAAAACTTGTCCAGCGTGTGCGTGCGGTTGTTGAACTGGTCCACCAGGTCACGGAAGCGCAGCACGGGCCCTGCAATCAGGTGAGGGAAGATCGCCACGAATGCGGCGAAGTCGATCAGGTTTCGTGTCGCACGCGTGTCGCCGCGGTAGACGTCGATGATGTAGCTGATGGACTCGAAGATGTAGAACGAGATCCCGATCGGCAACAACACGTGAGTCAGGATGAACGGTTCTAGGCCGAACGAGGTCATGATCGCGTTGAGGCTGTCCACGCCAAAGTTGGCGTACTTGAAGTAGCCGAGGATGCACAGGTCAACGGCGACGCCGAGCAACAGCCAGCGCTGGGCCGGTTTGGTCTTGACCCCGGCGGCGCCAACGCGCAGGCCGATCCAGTAGTTCCACAGCGTTACCGCCGCGAACAGGGCCAGGAAGTCCACACGCCACCAGGCGTAGAACACGTAGCTGGCAACCAGCAGCAGCAGGTTGCGGTAGCGGTTTCCGCTCACGTAGTACAAGCCGAGAAATACCGGCAAGAACAGGAACAGGAACACGTTGGATGAGAAAACCATCCTTCTTTCTCCGTTTGTCCAGCATCAAGGGCCACAGCCCCCCCAAACCCCCCCATGAAAAACGGGAGGGGTGAAACATGAATCTCACTGCCAACGCCGCACTCTGTGCTGATCGTACCCACGCTCCGCGTCACCGCGGACGGCGCAGGAGCGCCGGGGAAGGCATTCCCACGCGGAGCGTGGGAACGATCAGACAGGGGGCATCACATCTTACGAACCGCCTTTCTCACCCTTTTCATGACTTGGGTCATAGGTGCGGGTCAGGTCGCCGCCCAGGCGGAAGTTCTTGAAGGGCTGCATCTTGTGTTTTTGATCCAGCACATCGGGACCGCAGTCGTAGAGCGAGCAGTAGGGTTCGAGCCAGGCGAATTTCATGTCGGTTTTCAGGTCCGTCATGTCCTGCTTTTCACCATCGCGCGCTTGGAATTCATTGCCCGAGTCTTTGACCCCGGCCAGCACTCGGTCACCCAGACGCTTCAACGCACCGTTGTTTTCCTGGCGCAGATCGACCCCATTGGCCTGGGCAAAACTGGCGATCATTGCCAGCGGCGGCAGGGCGTAGTTGTGGTAGGCCAGCGCCCGCTGTTTGCGTTTCAGCTCGTTGGGCAGGAAGCCTTGCGGATCGATCTGATTGGCGGCGATCTTGAATTCCTTCACCGACCAGTCGAACAGGTCGCGGCGGTTGGTCGCTACGGCGGTCGACATCACTGACCACGCCGCCCAGTACGAATGGTTGTTGGTCTTGTCCAGCGGCAAATTATTCCAGTCGCTGACAACCTGATCGGCCAGTTTGCTGAACCAGGCTTCGATCACTTGGGCATCCTGTTGGCGAGTAGCCAATGGATGCGACTCGGAGAATTTCAGGCGCAGATAGGACGAGGACATGCTCCCCAATGCCCATTTGCGCATGGACTTGCCGGTGTGGTTGAAGTCCGTGGATTCCAGTGCGTCAGCCCGTGCCCAAGTCGTGAGCATGCCCAGCGCGCAGTCGAGTTGCTCCGGACGGCCGTCACGCATGTACTGCATCACCACTTTCGCGGTGTTGCGCTCCATGGTGGTGATGTCCTTGGTCGAATCGCGGAAGGCTTTTTCCGACACGGTGTTCAAGGTAGCGCGAGCCTTGTCCGAGCCCTCGTACTTGCTGCGGAACTGCAGCGAGCCGGTGTAGGGCTGCGGCGTGGCCTCGCAGGTGAACTTGTTCTCGCCCGTCTTGAATTTCTCGACGCCCTCGTAGTACCCCTGCGGCGGCACCAGATTCGATGCTGCGCTGGCCGAGGTGGCGAAGGCCGCCGCAGACAGCACGGCCAGTGAGAGCAAGGTAGGGAGCATCAGTTTTGGAGTGTGCATAAGAGCCTCATAACCCGGCTTGCGCGGTTTGATGCGCGGCATTCGGGAACACGTTGCGTTTGCATACTTTCGCTTCGACTTCTTGCGGCGCAGTGCCCGCTTCGGGGCCCTGAACTTCCAGCGCAAGCAGCTGCAGGTCGGCCCAGTCGCCGTCATTGCGCAGTTCGAAGGAGAAGCGCCCGTCGGTTTCGGATGTTTCAGGTTTCTCGATCTTCAAGTCTTCGTGGCGGCCGTTCATGTACCAGAGGCGCGCCTGAAGCGTTTTCACCGAGGTATCGGCGAACTTGATGTCGATCTGGTTGCTGCCGTTGCGCACATCCTTGATGCCGTTTTTGCCATTGACCAGCAGTTCGTTGATGCCCGGTTTGAGCGAGGTCTTGGTGGTCATCAACGCCGGTTTGCCTTCGCAGCCGTTATCCAGCAGCGACATCATCTGGCGGTAGATGGTCTCCTGATCCAGACGGTACAGCGGCGAGAACTCCCAGATGAGGATCTTCGGCGGGTGCTTCTGGAAATCCTCGCTGCCCAGGTACTGCAGCATGGAGCCCTCCAGGCCACCGCCCGGGAATGCAACGTTCAGCACGTCGGCACCGATGTACTCCTGCAGGAAACCGGCGAAGTTGTAGTTCTTGCCACTGTGGCTGGTGCCGACCAGGGTGATCTCCGGGTTGCCGGAATCGCCGAACAGATCGCCGTCTGCAGCCTCGCCCTTGGGTTCGGTTTCGAACTGATCCATGTACTGGATCGCGTAACTGGTCCCGCACAACTGACCCGCCATATTGTGCAAGGTGCCCTTCTTGCCCATGCGACCTGACAAATGGGTCTCGAATTCCCGCTTGGGAACGTCGGCGAACGCCGGCATTTTCTTCACGGACTCGGCCACGATTTTCGCGGTGCGCTGAGCGCCGTAGGGGGTCCAGTGCTGGTCGCCGCGGAAGTAGAAGTCGTGGGCCTGCTGCTCGTTGGTCAACGGCGACAGGTCCGGCACGGTGTAGCCCATTTTTGCGAAGCGGCCGAGCATCGTCTGGTAATTGCGCAAGGCGGTGTTGTAGTCGAACTTGTCGCGGTCGGCAGGGAACAGTTTGTTGCGATCGACCAGGCCGCGGGTCGGTTGGTAAACGATGACGAGCTCGACCCCCTTGCTCTTGAACGCGTCGTGCAGTTGCTGCATGCGGCGATAGCCTTCAGGGGTGGTGTCGAACTCTGTGCGCAAGTCCTCGCGTGTCCGGAACAGCCAGTCGCCCTGAGCCTGCACCAGCGTGGTGAAGTTCTGCTGGTAGCGGGTGACGTAGTTTTTCGCATCATGCGCTTCCGGGCACAGGCTGCAGCAAGGTTCCGCGGTGAAGCTTGGCGCCGTCGCATCGGCGGCTGACGCCGTGTTGCTGCCCGCGAACAATGCAGCGGCGAGGCCCGAGAGGGTCAGCAATTTGATCAAGTGTGCGTGCATGAATTTGGCTTCCTCAGTCCCGGAGTTGTTTCTGGCTTTCGACCGGGTCGATCAACACGGCTTTTTGTTGGCGCACCAGCAGATCGAGGATTTCGTCCTGGCGATCGCCGAGTACACCGTTGAAGCTGATTCCGCTGCTCTTGGTCGGTGCGAGCATCGACACTTTGTAAAGCTCCACGCTCAGTGGCGAGTCGATGGACAGGGGGCCTGAACCATTGGAGGTCAGTTCGCCGCCCACCATGATCAGCGAGACTTCGGCGTCGAACGGGTCGAGCTTGATGTCGCGGTCTGTGTCGGTCAGGTCTTTGATGTGGCCGTAGACCCCCATCAGCCCATTACCGATCGCCAGGTTCTCGTACAGCTTGATGTTGGTGCTGTTGCGGACCCTGATGCCGTGCCGTTTGTTGGCGAACACGCGGTTGCCCCACAGCAGATTGTCGGCGCTCTCATACAGCGTGATGCCGTCGGTGTGGTTGCGGTAAATCTGGTTGTAGGCCACCAGATTGTTCACGCTGTTACGGTCCAGCACGATGCCCGACAGGTGGTTTTCGTAACTCTTGTTATTGATGATGAAGCTGTCGTTCACCTCACGGGAGATGATGATCCCGTGTTTCTTCTTGGTCCCGTAGACGGTGTTCTCGGCGATGATCAGGCCGTGGGAGCGGTCGTGAGGGTCGATGCCGTAGACGATGTTGTCGTGGTAGGTATTGCCCTTGACCACGAAGTCGCGGGTCTCGTAGCAGTAGTAGCCATACCACAGGTCCGAGAATTCGGAATTGACGATCCAGCCGGTAGGGTCGGGCCGATTCATCTGCGCTTTCATGTTTGGCGTGTATTGGGAAATACTGATGCCGTACGACTTACTGTTGTTGTACCCCAGGCTTGCGACCTTGGTGTTGAAGATATAGGTCTGCGTGCCACCCCAAGACAGCAGGAAGGGGCGAAATTCCTTGGGTGCCTTGAACGTCGAAGGGCCGTTGGCTTTCTCGCTCCAGCCGGTCACTCGGGTGTCCTGGATGAACAGCTGGTTGTCGTTGATCACGAAGGCGCCGGCTTCCTGGGACAGGCGCAGCTCGGTGGTCTTTTTGTCGATTTCGAAGATACCTTTTTTCCCGACGACGATCGGCAGGCGCGCAAGAAACACGCCTGGCGAGGTTTCGCTCAGGTATTGCTTGGGTACTTTCTTCGCCAGGTCCTGAAGGTTCAGGTACCCGTCATCGACGAAGATCGCCTGTGGGATGCCATGTTGACGGGCTACCCATTCGGCCATTTTGTTGTCGCCGCCGATGAATTCCTTCAACGCGTCTTCCTGCATCATGCGGCGGATCGACACCTTCGCAACCTTGTTGCGCACGATCTTCTTCTGCATCGCTTGCTGGGTATAACCCGACAAGTCCGGCAGCTTGGGCTTGTCCATCATCAGCGGTTCGGCGGGTGGGCTGGAGATGGTGTAGGTCTTGGCTTCGTGCAGGTCCTTGACCGTTCCGCTGTCGGCAGGCGCCTGCGCCGCCGCTGCGGCGGGTTTGGCGACCGCCGCGGTGTTCGCCATCGCGGGCACGCCGGACAGCAGCAGGATGCCGCCGAGCACCGCGTTTCTCAGCGCGACACTGTCCAGCAGAGCGTGAGGCCACGCCCGAGGGCGCAAATTGCTTGTTTGGCTGTTCATGTCATTTGCACTCTCATCAACCTGAAAACCACTGTCGAATGTCATACCCGCGTGGCTGACCGCCGAGCCTTCGTGGGCGCGCCGAATGGCCAGGACGGGGATGTAATCCATCGTGGTCATCCTCAGAAGCGCCAGATGACGTCGACGATGGCGCGATGCATGTAGTCGTCGACACCGCTGTGATACGCATCGCCGGGTTTGAACACGCCCGCGCGCAGACGAATCAGCGCTGACGGCTCATCGAACGACTGGCTCACCGACGCAGGCAGCAGGCCTTGCTTGAAGTACTTGGTGACCACCAGGTCCATCTCCTGACCCAAATCCTTGCGGCCGTCTTCCAGCGGCAGGGAGTCGAAGGTGCTGATGCCGTCAGCGTCGACGTTTTCACGAGCCGGATTGATGCCCGCACCGCCGATGCCGGCGTGGCCGTCCACCCGACGGAACTTGTGGTAAATCAGCGAGGCGTCGTACTCGTCCTGCATCTGCCAGGAAGCGAACAGAGAGCCGGATTCCACGTTGGCCATTTCACCCTGGAAGGCTTCGCCGAAGCGGTGAACGCGCGAACGGGTTCCGGTCCAGTTCGAGCGGTTGCTTTCCAGCCCGTTCTGCTCGTAATTCTTGCTGGCGCGGGAGTAGGCACCCCCGACTTGCCATTGCGGGTCGAGGCGCAAACGCAGGCCAAGGTCGGTCGCCCAGCCGTTGACGTTTTCGTTGTCCTTGCGCCCCGCCACGTACTGGTCGCTCGTGGCATCGTAGGTGGTGCCCAGGCGATCGCGATCACCGGTCAGCCAGGTCACGCTTCCCCAGTAATTGAGGGTGTTCAGGTTGCGGTAGTTGTAGGCGTCGCTGTTGGCCTGAATGCCGAGCCAGGTCAGGTCTGAGCGCGTGGTCTTGTCCAGGTCGTCGATGGATTCGCCCTGATGTTTCAGGCTGCCGCCATCATGGCTGTGATGAGCGCGAATGCCTGCCCACTGGCCGGGTGTCCATTGGTAGGCCACGTCGCCGAAGATGTGCTGACGGTCCTTGTCTTCGGCTGACAGTTCGGTCAAGTCGGTGCGGTATTCGCTGAAACGCTGGGCCGCGCCGACCTCAGCCTTGAGCAGCGTGGTGTCGAAGATCCAGTTGAGCGCTTCGATATTGGTGTCATGCCATTGGCCGTCATCGTTGCGCAGACGCTGGCGACCGAACTTGAGAATCTCGCCGGGGTAGGGGGTGAAACCGCTGTAGCCGACCCAGAATTCACGCAGTGCGGCGTAGCTGTCGTCCACTTCGCGGCTGCTGGAGGTCTTGCGCGCGCGCTGGCTGCTTTGCCCAGTGGCGTCGGTGACCTGCTGGTCCAGCGGGTCGGTCTGGATGGTGTCGGTGGCGGTGACCACCTGGCCCATGGCATAGCCGCTCCAGTTGCCCCATTCGCCGTAGGCCCATGGACGCAAGTCCAGACCGATACCGTTGACATCGCCACCGCCACGGGTGCCGAGGTCACGGTCGTCTTCAGCCTGCCCGGTGATTTTGATCTCGATCCCGAAATTGTTCGGCGTATCGGTCAAGGCAGCCAATGTCGGCGTGGCCCACATCAAGGTGAAGCCCAGGCCCAGCCCGGCTGTCACCAGAGGATTCAACTTAAGCTTCATAGAGGTGCGTCCTCGCCTTCTTTTTCTTCTTGCAGTGTTTGCAGCGCCAGCGCGTTCTGGGCGGTAGCGCCACGGACCTGCTGCTCGCGCTGGAGAAGGCTTTGTGCTTCGGCGCGCTTCTCGGGTGGCAATTGATCGTTGAGTTGCTGCATCAGGTCGGCCGCTTGCGGTGTGCCTTGGGCCTGGGCCAATTGGCCGAAAACCCACGCATTGACCGGGTTGGGCTTGATGCCCTTGCCTTGCGAGAACAGTTGCGCAAGCGCGAAGTCGGCGCTGTTCTGACCACCGCGAGCGGAGGTCAGCAGTTCATCGACGGCGCGTTGCGGGTCAGGTTTGCCAAGGTAGCCACGGCGGTACAACTGACCGAGGTAGTAGTGCGCGGAAATCTGTGTCGGCGCGGCTTTGCTCAGATGCGCTTCGGCCTTCTTCGCGTCCGGCAGCACCAGCTTGCCTTCGTAATACAGCTTGCCCAGCAGCAACTCGGCGCGCGGTTGATCCGCAGCTCGGCCGTTGTCCAGGTATTCCATCATCTTGTTCACGTCGCCCAGTTCGGGGTAGTCGTACAGCAACTGCGCCAGACTGACCCACGACGCCGGGTAGCCCGGCGCGATCTTCTCCAGCAATTGCTGAGCGGTTTTCTCGTCAGGTTTGCCGAGGCTGGAATCGGCCAGGACGCGGGCGACGGTGTCGACGCGCATGGCGGGGACAGCGCCGCTGGCATAGCCGCTTTCCATCTGCTTGATCAGCGCTGCCTGTTTGTCGGCTTCACCCCGTTTCTGATAGACCGTTGCCAGCTCCATGTAGCAGACATCGTTCGTCCGCAGCGCTTGCGTGCAGATCGATTCGACTTCCGCCAGATGCTGGTCGTAGGTGCCCTGGGTGCGGTACAGCACCACTTGGGCCAGCCCGGCTTCGGGGTAACCCTGCGCGCGCCATTCGTTGATCTTTTGTTGCGCGTTCACGTTGGGAAACGTGTGCGGGTATTGCAGGTAAAGCATGGCCAACGGAATCAGCGTGCCAGCCTCGCCGTTGGCGAAGGCCTTCTTCAGCAGGGTCTCGGCTTCGCGCTGCTCGGCTTCGGTGGAGTTGGGCTTGACCGCCAGCAACTTCCCGAGCCGCGACTGGGCGCGAGGCGAGGTCTGCGCCGCTGCGCGATAGGTCGCTTCAGCCTGTTTGATGAGCTCGGGGTCGCGTGTGCCGACCTGAATATCTGCAAGACCCACCTGCGCATCGGTGTAGCCCATGTCTGCCAGTTGGCGATAGTTCTGCTCCGCGAGGTTGGTATCGCCCCGTTGCAGCGCTTCATTGGCCAGGCGTTGGTCGGGCAGGTTCAGGCCGCAGCCGCTCAAGCCCAGGGCAATGCCCACGGCGATGGCCAGGTTCAGCACCGCCGGAGCAGACACGTTTCGTAGAGGGCCTGTCATGATCAGAGACCTGCTGCAGTGGCTTTATCGATCAGCCAGTTCAGCGAAGGGCCGCGGTCGCTGACCACTTCTACGGGGCGCCCGGCCAGGGTGCTGCTCAGGGATTCGTCAGGCTGGATCTGCACACGCAGGTCGGAGGACAGGTCGGCAGGGCTCAGCGCGGTGGAGCTAACGATTTTGCCGCTGTGGGTGGTGTCGTCGCCGGCCACGGTGAAGTTGACGCGCGCGCCCGGCTGCACATCGTTGAACTGGCGATAGGTGAAGCGCGCATCGACAGTGGCGGCCGTGTTGCGTGGCACCAATTGGAAAATCACCTGGCCTTTGCTTGCGTACTGGCCGTCTGCGACCAGTTGCTTGCTGACGATGCAGTCGCAAGGGCTGGTCATGGTCCCGGCCAGTTGGCGACCGAAGAGCTCTTCGATCTTCGCCGGTTGCATTTCATCCGGATCCAGATTGCCTTTGAGCATGTCCAGCATGCTGGTGTTGAAGGTGGCCAGCGGGGCGCCCTTGGCCACATCACCGTTCGGAGCGACCAGGCTGGTCATGGTGCCCTCGCGCGGCATGGTCACGTCCATGGTCGGTACACTGACCAGGCCCGACGTCGAGTGGCTGACGAAATACATGCCGTAGACGGATTTGGCGACGAATGCGAAGGCGGCCAGGCCGACCACGAAGATACCGGCGCTGAAGGTCACTGCACGCAGGCGGCCGAACGCGCTCAGGCCGCTGCCGTTGTCCTTGACCTTGCGGGCCTTGGTGAAATTGTCGCGTTGCAGGGTGGCGAGGACCTCGCCCATGCTGACGATCTCGCCCGACAGGTGAGAGGTGATCAGGTGGCGCAGGGTTGCGATGTCCTGCGCTTCGAGGTGCTGGAATTGGCAGCCGATTCGGTTCGTGGCGGGATCGATGGCGCGAACCAGCAGTTCGACGTCCATGGCCAGGCCCAGGTTATCGATCAGGAACTGCAGGCGGCCCTTGATCACGTCACCCACGCGCGGTTTCAGGTTGGCAGGGGCGATGTAGCTCAGGCCGCCAGCGGACAGGTCCTCGATGCGCACCAGCGGCGCGTTGGGCTGGCCGTTGAGCAGGCGGAGCTTGGCTGGGATCTTGATCCGGGCGTGCTGGCGCTGGGCTTCGGATTCATGGACGACGTTTGCATTCACGGCTGTATTCATGACGGTAATTCCTGATTAATCGGTTGATCCATACGTGTTGTCAGAGCGCTGCTCAAAAGCCTTTTCATACCAACGTCAGCAGCACGGCAACGAAGATGCTGCCCGCCGAGAAAGTCATGGTTCGGGAAGACCAGGTGTTGAACCATTGTTGAAAGCTGGCCAGGTCCCGTTTCAGAGCGGTGGGCTGGCGGGTCCAGGATTGTTTGTCGAGGCGGAAGAACACGTAGATCTTCATCAGTGCGCCGACAATCTGGTTGTAATAGAGGATCACTGGATAGGCCGGGCCGATGCGGTGCCCGCTGCACGACAGCAGCAGGGTGAGGATCAGGCGGGTGATGCCGATCCACAGCAAGTAGGCCAGCAAAAATGCAATGCCGTATTTGAAGCTGGCCAACAGGGCGACGGTCAGGCCGAGAATGGATGTCCACATCGACACGCGCTGGTCGAACAGCACGATGCTGGTGAATACGCCCAAGCGGCGGACACCGAGCCCCAGCGCACGGGAGTTCTGGCGCAGGTTGTTGCCGTACCAGCGGTACATGAGCTTGCGGCTGGCCTTGAGGAAACTCTTTTCGGGCGGGTGCTCGACGGTGTTGATCGCCGCATCGGGCACGTAGAACGTGTCGTAACCCAGACGCATCAGGCTGAACCAGCTGGATTTGTCGTCACCGGTCAAGAACTTGAAACGACCCAGACGCCAATGCTGCAGCGAGTCGCTTTCGACGTCGGCGATGAAGTCAGGATTGGTCACCACACTGGCGCGGAATACGGACATCCGGCCGGTCATGGTCAACACGCGCTTGGACAGGGCCATGGAGCACATGTTGATGTGACGCTGGGCGAAGCGCAGCTTGTGCCACTCGCTCATGATGTAGCCGCCACGCACTTCGCAGAATTCGTTGGTGGTCAGGCCGCCGACGTTGCCGAACAACTGGAACCAGGGCACGGTTTTTTTCACCACGCCTTCGGCCAGAACGGTGTCGCCGTCAATCACGGCAACCACGGCACGGTCATCGGGCATGTGGCGGGAAATGGCGCGGAAGCCGTACGCCAGCCCGTCGCGCTTGCCGGTACCGGCGATGCGCACGAAGTCCAGGGTGACATGGGCGGGAGGGTTGTACTTGGCCCAGAGTGACTTGACCAGCAACTCATCGGACCTTTCCACCAACGAGCAGACGACCGTGGTTGGAAAGCCACAGGCGATCGCCTCTTGAATGACCGAGCTGTATACCTGGGCGGTGGTCAGCGCATCGATACGGAAGCTGGTGACCATCAGGAACACGTGAGACGGATCGGCCGCCTTGCCCAACTTGCGCACCTTGCGGCGAAGATGCGGGTAGACGATGTAGAGAAAAATCATGCCGCGCACAAAGTGCGTTGCGCCCATCGAATAACGCCAGATGCCGACGATACCGACGAGAAAAATAAAGTCTTTCGACTGCGAGTCGAACAGCGATTTCGGCAGGGCCATCGCAATGACCGCCAGCAAACACAAGTAAAACAGCCAACCTGCGGCTTGAAGAAAGGCGTGTCTGAGCCCGTTCATAATCTGCATCCCTAAAAAACAGTTGCAAGCCGCAAGCTTCAAGCCTCGAGCCCAGGCAGAACGCGCTGGACTCGAGACCTGGAGCAGGCTCTTGACGTGTCGCTTGAAACTTGCAGCTTGCGGCTGCGTTACCAGCAGATGCCTTCGGTCTGGCCGTCTTCGCTGGTGGTGCCTTTCATGAAGCCCACCAGGTCGATGACTTTCTTGCCGGCTGGCGCGTTGTTGGCCAGTTCGCGGAAGCGCTCATCGCGGTTGCCCAGGATGATGACGTCGGAGTTGTCGATCACTGCGTCGAAGTCGGAATTGAGCAGCGATGACACGTGAGGGATCTTGGACTCGATGTAATCCTTGTTTGCACCGTGAACGCGGGCGTACTCGACGTTTGCGTCGTAGATGCTCAGATCGAAGCCTTTCCCGATCAGCATTTCGGCCAGTTCGACCAGTGGGCTTTCGCGCAGGTCATCGGTGCCCGCCTTGAAGCTCAGGCCCATCAGCGCCACTTTGCGCGTGTCGGCGGCGGCGACGATGTCGAACGCGTTCTGTACCTGCGACACGTTGCTGCGCATCAGCGAGTTGAGCAGGGGGGCTTCGACGTCCAGCGAGCTGGCACGGTAGGTCAGGGCGCGAACGTCTTTCGGCAGGCAGGAGCCGCCGAACGCGAAGCCAGGGCGCATGTAGTACTGGGACAGGTTCAGCGCCTTGTCCTGGCAGACCACGTCCATCACTTCGCGGCCATCGACGCCGACCGCTTTGGCGATGTTGCCGATTTCGTTGGCGAAAGTGACTTTGGTGGCATGCCAGACGTTGCAGGTGTACTTGATCATCTCGGCGACCGCGATGTCCTTGCGGATGATCGGAGCATCGAGCTCTTCGTACAGCGATTGCAGAACGTCGCCGGAGGCTTTGTCGAACTCGCCGATGACGGTCATCGGTGGATGGTCGTAGTCTTTGATCGCGGTGCTTTCACGCAGGAATTCGGGGTTGACGGCAACGCCGAAATCTACGCCGGCTTTCTTGCCCGAGCAGTCTTCCAGAATCGGGATGACCACGTTGGCAACGGTGCCTGGCAGCACGGTGCTGCGCACGACGATGGTGTGGCGCGAGGTCTTTTCGCGGAGCACGAAACCGATTTCGCGGCAGACGGATTCGATGAAGTCCAGTTCCAGATCGCCGTTCTTCTTGCTTGGCGTGCCGACGCAGATCATCGACAGGTCAGTGGCACGAATGGCCTCGGAAAAATCAGTCGTTCCGCGCAGTCGGCCGGTCTTGATACCGTCCTCCAGAAGCTCGCCCAAGCCTGGCTCCACAATCGGAGATTTACCCTGGTTGATCAGATCGATCTTGGCGCTGGAAATGTCCACACCGACCACATCATGACCACGCGCCGAGAGGCAACCAGCACAGACTGCACCGACATAGCCCAAACCAAAGATGCTAATACGCATCGTAATCTCCTCGATTTTTATGCCATTTAGTTGGCTGGATATAAGAACTTTCTTACATGCTTCGCGCACTCGTTCGCACGGCACGTTAATGTCGTGATACAAGCACAGGCAGAATTTAAAGTTGAGCGGCCTGAATATATGAGGCGGGCTCTAATACTAACGATTACACGCGTCGAGTAACCCATACATAGTTGTATGCGTTCCCGATCTGGGATATGGCATAGCACTCCAGCGGGTGTTTGCGAGTCCCTGGCGGGCCTCTGGACCAGGGCTTTGGGCCATGATGCAGTCTTGCCTCGCTCGTCAGTGGCTAAAGGCACCCTTTTGGTGCTTGCTCGTTTAACTCAACTAGTTTGGTGCGTTCTCTCCTTGCACGAACCATTTAGACGAAGTGCCTAACTATGTTGAACCTCAACTTCCAGATCTATCGCTAGTCCTTGTAAGAGATGTCTCACAGAGGGGGCGAGAATTGTTACGGGATGTAGGAACGCAAGGTTTCCCCAGAAGTTCCTGGCCGTCTGTCCTCTTTTTGAGATTTTTTGAAACACTGCGTCGATGTTTGATGGTTGCACTTTGATAGCACTTACCGTTTCCCCCTTTATCTAGAAGGGGTTGGCCCTAGTTAGGGCAAAAGTGCCACTAGTGAAAATCTGGAGACGAATGGTGGGCAATCCCAGTGTTAAATTTTTGAGAAAAAGTTCGGGGACCTGCGCCATGACTGTTTATTGGCGGCGAGCTTCTGACGCCTGCGCCGTTCGTCTGGCATAAACGGCAAAACGGAACTTCAGCGCTTGGCACTTTAGAAGAAAGAAGGGGAATGATGGTGATGGCCGCTCTAGTGCGTGTGTCGGGAGCAGGGATTTTGCGAGGAGGGTGCGCCACGCTTGGACGCACCTGCTCGGAGCGGCTAGGCGTCGGCCTCATCCCGCAGAAACACCAGCTTGTCCGCGCTCGATAGCGATTTGGCGAACCGATAGCCCTGTACATCGAACTGCTTTAAATGTTCGGGCTTTTCGATACGCTCGCTGATCACGAAGCGGCTCATCATCCCGCGGGCTTTTTTGGCGTAAAAGCTAATGATTTTGTACTGCCCGTTTTTCTGGTCACGGAATTCAGTGTCGATGACGCGGGCTTTGAGGGCCGGGCGTTTGACGGCGGAGAAATATTCGTTGGATGCGAGGTTGAGCAAGACGTCGTCGCCTTGTTCAGCCAGCGCCTCGTTGAGCCATTCGCTGATGAGTGTGCCCCAGAAGGCATAGAGGTCTTTGCCGCGGGCGTTGGCCAGTTTAGTGCCCATTTCCAGGCGATAGGGCTGCATCAGGTCCAATGGTCGCAGCAGCCCGTAGAGACCGGAGAGCATGCGCAGGTGCTGTTGGGCGTAATCGAGGTCGCTGTCGGCGAGGGTTTCGGCGTCGAGGCCGGTGTAAACGTCGCCTTTGAAGGCGAGGATGGCTTGCTTGGCATTCTCAGGGGTGAAGGCCGGGGTCCAACTGCCGAAGCGTGCGGCGTTGAGGCCGGAGAGTTTTTCGGACAGGTGCATCAGTTCACCGATTTGCATCGGGGTCAGTTCGCGCAATTGGGTGATCAGTTCTTGAGAGTGATCCAGGTACTGCGGCTGGGTAAAGCGCTCGGTGGTCGGGGGCGTTTCGAAATCGAGGGTTTTCGCTGGGGATATCACCATCAGCATGGGGTCGTCTCCTTTGATCGTGGGGCGATTCTAGGGGTTGTGCGTGACTGACTCCAGCTATGGTGGCGATAGCCCTGTGGGCTGAAGGCCGTTTCTGTTCGCTACTGCGGCTGGCCTTGGCCAAATCCGCTATAGTGCCCCGCTGGTTTTGGCCTCTTCGTTCAAGGATTGGGAGCACGTGGCTTGCGCAAGCTGTTATTGATCGGTGCCTGTCTGATGGGCCTCAATGCTCACGCCGCTACCGGTGATATCGCCATCATCGACCGCAGCGTCTGGCCTGAAGCGTTGGACACGCCGCAGTTATTCGATGTCGCCTCCCGCGCGCAGATCCTCAGCTTCGCCCATCAATTGTTCGAGAGCGAGGGCCTTGGCGATACACAGCTCGCTGATCGGTTGGGCTTGAGGCAGATCAACATTCAGACGATCAACGTCGTGCGCACGCGCTTGTGGACCCGTCTGTTCGAAAACTGGAAAGCCGCTGAAAAATCCTGCGAAGCAGACGCCTCTTTCTGTGTGCTGGTGGACGATGTCCCGATGCTGCGACAGCGCGCGAGTGAATACAAAGTCGCCGATGACTCCTTTTATGCGCCTTGGGCAGCACCCGCCGATGCCTTCAACCAGCGCTACCTCAATGAGCTGCTGCGCATGGCGGCCCTGTTTCCGCAAACCAGCAGCGAAATCGAACGCTACAACTCCGATGAGCTGAGCGGCGAGGAAATGCCGGACCGCACCTTTCTACTCAATTTCGAGAGCGGGCCGTCGGCCGTCGATGGCGCCACGGACTGGCTGGCCGACTTCATGCGGCAACAGAACATCAACGCCACGTTCTTCGTGCTGGGCAAACCGCTCCAGAGTCGGGTGCAAAACAGCACACCGCAAGCCTTGCAACGCGTATATCGCCAGCAATGCGTGGGTCTTCAGGGTTGGGAATACCGCTCACATGCGCACTGGAATGGCTGGCAAGATTCCATTGAGCGAAGCGCTGCGCTGGTGCAGCAAGTGTTGCCGGACAACTTCGTGCCGTTGTTCCGTCCTCCTTACGGGCATCGCCGGGCGGACAGCGCGACCTTTTTCCGCGAGCAGGAGCTGCGTGTTTCGCTGTGGAATATCGACTCTCAGGACGCCACGGGGCGCATCAGTGCCGAGCAGGCGGCGAATCGGGTGCTGACCCTGATGCTGTTGTGGCGTCGTGGCAACGTCGTCTTTCATGACAGTGCGGACAAAGCGCAACAAGCGGTGCCATGGCTGATGGCCAACACTGCCCAAAGCGGTATTCAGTGGGAAGACTGTCATATTTATCCACAGCAGCTGTCGGACGAAGCCGATCCCGATGAGCCTGAAGATGACGACCCTGACGAGCCCGCCGACGAGCAGGAGGAAGCGCAGGCGCCAGGCGCCGATACACAGGCTGAACAGCCCGGAAACAGGGGATAGAAGAACGGGATAGGAGAGGGCCGCGTCGAGTTTTTTCAGGATTTCCCTTCGACCGGACTTCCGACTGTAAACGGGTGTGGCGGATCCGCCAAGGGCTATTCGTCATGCTGTGAAATAAACTTCAAAATGCGCTCAAAACGCTTTTTCATGTCATCGGTTTTGCGGTATTACGACAACAGACCGCCGAACCCTGCAACACAGGTGGCGTCACCCAGACCCCACTTTGCGCATTTCTCTCCTGCCTTAAGGTGAGAACCTCGGCGGCCTTCAGGCGCGGCATCGTCAGTGTGCCGCGTTATCTGGCGACTACAAAGGTGAGCGAGTATGGATGACCACGGACGCAGCCCTTCCTTTAACCAGCCAATCCTCTACGTGCTCGATACCAATGTCCTGATTCACGATCCAAACGCACTGCTGAATTTCGAAGAACATCACGTTGCACTCCCCATGACGGTCCTGGAAGAACTGGACAAGCTCAAGGCGGGCAAGCACTCGGTCGCCGCTGAATGCCGCCAGGCGATTCGGCTGATCGACAAGACACTCGGCGAAGCGACCCCGGAGGAGGTCGAGCGAGGCGTACCCATCGATCGGGGTACGGGGGTGTTCAAGGGTTATCTGTCCATCCTGATGAACAAGCGTGAAGAGCCTAACAGCCTTCTGCCCGAGCACCTGAACGACAACATCATCATCAACCAGTTGATCGACCTGCATGCACGTAAAAAGGACACGCGCATCGTGCTGGTCACCAAAGACATCAACATGCGCCTCAAGGCGCGCGCCTGTGGTATCGCGGCCGAGGACTACAGCACTGACCAGTTGGTCGATGACGTGTCCTTGCTGTCCCGCGGCTACCATACGCTGAGCGGTTCATTCTGGGATCGCGTGAGCAAGGTCGACACCCGGCAGGATCACGGGCGGACCTGGCACAAAGTGCAGATGAACGAGCAGATACCGGCCGTGCACATCAATGAATTCATCATCGATGAGCAGGGGTTCGTCGGATGGGTCAAGGGAGTGAAGGCCGATGAAATCGTGTTGCTGGACATGCACCAGGAGCCGCTGCTGCATCAGGAAGCCTGGGGGCTGAAACCTCGTGACATTTATCAGGGGCTGGCGCTGTTTGCCTTGCTGGACCCAGACATTCACCTGGTCAACCTGTCTGGCGCCGCGGGCTCGGGCAAGACCATTCTGGCACTGGCCGCTGCCATCGAGCAGACCATGGTCAGCAAACGTTACCGCCGCATCATCGCCACCCGCAGTGTGCAAGGGCTGGACCAGGAAATCGGCTTTTTGCCGGGCACCGAAGCGGAGAAGATGGAGCCATGGCTGGGCGCGATCACCGATAACCTGGAAGCACTGCACATGGATGACGAAAACACCCATGGCAGTGTCGATTACATCCTCAGCAAGGTGCCGTTGCAGTTCAAGTCCCTCAACTACATTCGAGGCCGCAGTTTCCAGCAAAGCCTGATCCTGATCGACGAATGCCAGAACCTCACCCCGCATCAGATGAAAACCATCATCACCCGTGCCGGTGCCGGTTCCAAGGTGGTCTGCCTGGGTAACCTGGCGCAGATCGACACCCCTTACCTGTCGGCCACGAGTTCAGGGCTGACCTACTTGACGGAGCGCTTCAAGGATTTCCCCAACGGCGTGCACATCACTCTGCAAGGGGTGCCACGCTCCATACTGGCCGAGTATGCAGAGAGTCATTTGTAAGGCTCAAAACGGCTTGACGATTAACCTGTAGGAACGCGCTTGCCCGCGATTTGCGCAGTGTCAAACGACGAAAGTGTCGCTGACGCACCGTAGTCGCGGGCAAGCGCGCTTCCACAATCGGAAAGCCGCACCTCTGCGTTTGGGTTTACAATCCCGACTCCTGGTCCCGGAGCCATCCTGTGCTTACCCATCTCGATTCCCAAGGCCGCGCCAACATGGTCGACGTCACTGACAAGGCGGTGACGTCCCGTGAAGCCGTGGCCGAAGCGCGCGTGCGCATGTTGCCTGAAACGCTGCAAATGATCGTCGACGGTGCTCATCCAAAAGGGGATGTATTTGCCGTCGCGCGAATCGCAGGTATCCAGGCAGCGAAGAAAACCAGTGACCTGATCCCCTTGTGCCATCCCCTGATGCTGACCAGCGTCAAGGTGGAGCTCAATGCAGAAGGCGCCGATACCGTTCACATCGTTTCCCGCTGCAAGCTGTCTGGGCAGACCGGTGTGGAAATGGAGGCGCTGACCGCTGCCAGTGTCGCTGCGCTGACCCTCTACGACATGTGCAAGGCGGTCGACCGTGGCATGGTCATCGAGCACATCCGGCTGCTAGAGAAGCTGGGCGGCAAGAGTGGCCATTTCGTTGCCGGTGACGCGGAGGGGGCAAGATGAGCATTCATGTTCAGGTCCAATACTTCGCCCGTTTCCGCGAAACATTGGGCGTGGAGAGCGAGACCCTCGACGGTGCTTTCGCTACGGTGGATGCCGTGCGGCAACATTTGCTGCAACGCGGCGGCGTCTGGGACGTGCTGAGCGAGCAAAGCATCATGTGCGCTCGCAATCAGGAATTGTGCTCGCTGAGTGAACCGGTCGAGCAGGGTGATGAAGTGGCGTTTTTCCCGACCGTGACCGGAGGCTGATCATGGCGATTCGTGTGCAGGCTGCGGCGTTCGATCCGGGCGCCGAAGTCAATGCGATGCACGATGCCAATGTTGGCGTCGGCGCAGTGGTGAGCTTCGTGGGCTACGTGCGCGATTTCAACGAGGGTCGCGACGTGGCGGGCATGTTCCTCGAGCATTATCCAGGCATGACGGAAAAGGCCCTGTCGCGGATTGTCGAGGAAGCCCGGCAGCGTTGGCCGTTGTTGAAAATAGAGGTGCTGCACCGGATCGGCGAGCTGCAACCAGGCGAGCCGATCGTGTTCGTCGGGGTGGCCAGCGCCCATCGGCAGGCGGCGTTCGAAGCCTGTGATTTCGTGATGGACTATCTCAAAACCCGCGCGCCGTTCTGGAAGAAGGAAAACACGTCAGAAGGCCCGCGCTGGGTGGAAGGGCGGGACAGCGACCATCAGGCCGCAGAGCGGTGGAAGACTACCGAGCTTTAGCTCTCCCTTGTGTAGGAGCGCGCTCGCCCGCGATGGCGTACTGTCAGACAACTCAATCGTTGCAGACGTAACACCATCGTGGGCAAGCGCGCTCCTACAGACAGTGGGCGTTATTCAGAAGCAGGCTGTGCCTTCTGCTTACGCACCACCGCCCTCAGGAGCTCAGTGGGCGGCATTTCGCAGCTGATCTTGCGCCCGAGCTTTTCTTCGATCGCCGGCAACTGATACGAGTCGTCTTCGCCAGCAAAACTGATGGAAACGCCTTCGGCACCCGCCCGACCGGTGCGGCCGATCCGGTGTACGTAGTCGTCCGGTACTTCGGGCAGGGTGAAGTTGATCACGTGGCTGATGCCATCGATGTGGATCCCGCGCCCAGCGACGTCGGTGGCGACGAGCACGCGGATCTTGCCCTCCCGGAACCCTTCAAGGGTCTTGATGCGTTTGTGCTGCGGGACATCGCCGGAAAGCTGCGCGGCATTGACGCCGTCACGCACAAGGCGCTCCTCGATGCGGCGCACTTCGTCCTTGCGGTTGGCGAACACCATCACGCGCTCCCAGCCGTTGTCGTTGACCAGGTTGTAGAGCAGCTTGTATTTGTCCGCTGCTGCGACGGCATAGACGTGCTGCTCGACGTTGTCGCTGGCAACGTTCTCGGCTTCGATCTCGACGATCGCCGGGTTGGTCGTCCATTGTTTCGCCAGATTCATCACGTCGTCCGTGAAGGTCGCAGAAAACAGCAAAGTCTGGCGTTCGCTTTTCGGCGGCGTCTGGCGAATGATCTGACGCACTTGAGGGATGAAACCCATGTCCAGCATCCGGTCGGCCTCGTCCAGCACCATCACTTCGACCATGTCCAAATGCACTTCGCCACGCTGGTTGAAGTCCAGCAAGCGGCCTGGTGTGGCCACGAGAATGTCGCAGTGCCTGGCTTCGAGCTGTTTGAGTTGCTTGTCGAAGTCCATGCCACCGACGAATGTCATGACGTTCAACTGGGTGTATTTGGTCAGCGCGGCGGCATCCTTGGCGATCTGCACCACCAGCTCGCGGGTGGGCGCGATGATCAGCGCCCGGGGCTCGCCCATGTAACGTTCCTTTGGCGGCGGCGTCTGGGTCAATTGCGTGATGATCGAAACCAGGAACGCGGCGGTTTTTCCCGTTCCTGTCTGGGCGCGTCCGATGGCGTCCTGGCCCTTGAGGGTATAGCCCAGCACACCCGCCTGGATCGGCGTGCAGTAGGGGAAGCCCAGGTCCTGGATGGCATGCATCAGTTCGGGGGCGAGGGGGAAGTCGTGGAAGCGGGTTTTGCCTTCTTGCGGCTCAACCACGAAGTCTTCCAGTTTCCAAGGCGCCACGGTTGGCTTGGGTACGCGCTCGCGACGGGGGCGTTCGGTCTTTTGCCGTGAGGGCGCTGACTTGGCCTGTGTTTCGGCCTGCGCAGGGTTGGCGACGGGCGTCGCGGCTTCCCGGGGGGCGGCTTCAGTCGGGTTTGGAGCGGCGGGGAGGTGGACTGCTGGCGCGAGTGGCTCAGCCTCGCTCTTGCCGAACATCTTTTTAAGTGCTTTGAGCACGGTCATCTCGTCGATTGATTAAGGAGTGTACGCCGGGCAGTGTAAAGCAAGAACCCGGCGCGGCGTAGTGCCATACCAAATCCGCAGGAAAAAAGAAAGTGAAAGCGCTGGGTTTCAATGCAGCCGATCTGCGAGCCAGGCGCCTATGTCGTTAATTTCCTGCGGTAACACTTCGTGGCCCATT
This sequence comes from Pseudomonas sp. GD03842, assembly GCF_029841165.1. NCBI lineage: Bacteria > Pseudomonadati > Pseudomonadota > Gammaproteobacteria > Pseudomonadales > Pseudomonadaceae > Pseudomonas > Pseudomonas sp. GD03842. Next base: position 157,410 of record NZ_JAOCEA010000004.1, read on the forward strand.
GGGTATTCCTGCCATGACGCGGTGACGCCTTGAGCCTTCAATTGCTCATAGGCCGTCCGTCCCATGGCGTTCTGAACCACTTCGTCGTAATGGCCATGCAAGCAATACACCGGAATGCGCTGCTGGCTCGCTGACAAGTTCATGTCATCGCTGAAGGTGGGAGCGTAGGTAGACAGCGCGAGTACACCCCCCAACGGGCCTTCCCATCGCAAGAAAGCCGCGTGTAAAACCACCGCGCCTCCTTGGGAAAAGCCCGCGAGAAAGATCCGCGCAGGGTCGATGCCGCTGTCCCGTTGCTGCTCGATCAATGCAATCACGTGCTGCGCCGAGGCTTCCAACTGATCGCGATCGATGGCCCGCGCCGGGCTCATGGCCTTGATGTCGTACCAACTCGGCATTTCGTAGCCGCCGTTGACGGTAACAGGGCGGGTAGGCGCCTGGGGCAACACGAAGCGCGTCGTGAGCAACCGCTGTTGCAGCGCTTCCGCGACGGGCATGAAGTCATAACGGTCGGCACCCAGGCCGTGCAGCCAGATGACGCAAGCATCCGCTGGTTTTTCAGGCTGGATAATCAGGGGTTCACTCATGCTTGCTCCATTTGTGTGCGATGACTTTGGCGCCATGCTTCAAGGTTGTGCGCGGTCATCGCGGTATATGAAAGAAGATGTCGCAAGGTTACAAGTTTACATCTTGACCTGTCGCTAATTTGACATTGCCACCATGATGGTACGCGCTTTGCTATAAGACCGTCGGAGTGAAGGCGCTCACCTCGGGCGGTAACACTATCAGGCCATCAATGATGCAGTCTGGTGTGACGCCGGGGCAGCACGGGGTCCGTGAAGCGGATGCCTGGCACGATTTGCCCGTAACCTCGCGTTGCGGGACATCAGGGGGCTTCAGTCCGCTTGACCCTATGGAATCCGACCGGCGCAGCAGCATGATGCCAGCGGCACGGAAAAGATCCGGGTCTCACGTCGCATGACCCAAAATCAAGCCAACACGGGTCATTAATGCCTCACAAGGGTGCGACGGGGCTAAAGCTCCTTACACAACAAAGGGCAAACTGGAGGTTTGAATGAAGATGTTGAAATCCACCCTGGCTGTAGTGGCCGCCGCAGCAGCACTCGGTGTCAGCAGTTTCGCCCAGGCGGGTGCGACACTGGACGCCATTCAGAAGAAAGGCTTCATTCAGTGCGGTGTGAGCGACGGTCTGCCGGGTTTCTCGGTGCCCGATGCAAAAGGCACCATCGTTGGTATCGACGCCGACGTTTGCCGTGCTGTAGCTGCTGCCGTGTTTGGCGATGCCAAGAAAGTCAAATTCAGCCAGTTGAACGCCAAAGAGCGTTTCACCGCGCTGCAATCGGGCGAGATTGACATCCTGTCCCGCAACACCACCTGGACCAGCTCCCGCGATGCGAGCATGGGTCTGGTGTTCCCAGGCTTCGTGACCTATTACGACGGCGTTGGCTTCCTGGCCAACAGCAAGCTGGGCGTCAAGAGCGCGAAGGAACTGGACGGTGCGACCATCTGTATTCAAGCCGGTACCACCACCGAGCTGAACGTGTCGGACTACTTCCGTTCCAACGGCCTGAAATACACCCCGATCACCTTCGACACCTCCGACGAAAGCGCCAAGTCGCTGGAATCCGGTCGTTGCGACGTACTGACCTCCGACAAATCGCAACTCTACGCACAACGCTCCAAACTGGCCTCGCCAAAAGACTACGTCGTTCTGCCTGAGACCATCTCCAAGGAGCCTCTGGCGCCGGTCGTGCGTCGCGGTGACGAAGAGTGGGCCGAGATCGTTCGCTGGGTCGGCTACGCACTGCTGAACACTGAAGAAGCAGGCGTGACCTCCAAGAACGTCGAAGCTGAAGCCAAGTCGACCAAAAACCCTGACGTCGCTCGTTTGCTGGGCGCTGACGGTGAGTACGGTCCGCAGCTGAAACTGCCGAAGGACTGGGTCGTCAAGATCGTTTCCCAAGTCGGCAACTACGGCGAAATCTTCGAGAAAAACCTGGGCAAAACCACGCCTCTGGAAATCGACCGTGGCATGAACGCCCTGTGGACCAACGGCGGCATTCAATACGCACCACCAGTACGTTGATGGACCTGTGCCCGGCCGCGTGATGCGCAGCCGGGCACTTCGTTGCATTTCTTCCGGGGCACTCCCATGCAAAATCAGATCAGCGCACCCAAGCAGAGGCTATCCCTCAGCGACCCTAAAGTGCGTGCGTGGCTATTCCAGATAATCACGGTTATCGCGGTAGTCGCGATGGGTTGGTATCTGTTCGATAACACCCAGACCAACCTGCAACACCGGGGCATCACCTCCGGTTTCGGTTTCCTTGAAAACAGTGCCGGCTTCGGCATCGCGCAACATTTGATTCCGTTCACGGAATCGGACTCCTACGCGCGGGTTTTCGTCATCGGTTTGCTCAACACGCTGCTGGTTACCTTCATCGGCGTGATTCTCGCGACGCTCCTGGGCTTCATCGTGGGGGTGGCGCGGCTGTCCAACAACTGGATCATCAACAAGCTGGCAACCGTTTACGTCGAAGTGTTCCGTAACATTCCGCCGCTGCTGCAGATCCTGTTCTGGTATTTCGCTGTCTTCCTGACCTTGCCCGGCCCTCGTGCAGCGCATGGTTTCCTGGGCTCGTTCTTCGTCAGCAGCCGTGGCTTGAATATGCCGGCCGCGATCACCAACGACGCGACCCTGCCGTTCGTGATCAGCGTTGTGCTGGCTATCGTCGCCATCGTGTTCATGGCGAAGTGGGCGAACAAGCGCTTCGACGAGACGGGCGTGCCGTTCCATAAGTTCTGGGCGGGCCTGGCGTTGTTCATCGTGATTCCAGCGTTGTGTGCACTGATCTTCGGTGCGCCCGTGCATTGGGAATTGCCGGAGCTCAAAGGCTTCAACTTCGTGGGCGGCTGGGTCCTGATCCCTGAATTGCTGGCGCTGACGCTGGCATTGACCGTTTATACCGCAGCGTTCATCGCCGAAATCGTCCGCTCGGGTATCAAGTCAGTCAGCCATGGTCAGACCGAGGCGGCTCGCTCGCTGGGCCTGCGGCCAGGGCCAACCTTGCGCAAGGTGATCATTCCACAAGCGCTGCGCGTGATCATTCCGCCGCTGACCAGCCAGTACCTCAACCTGGCGAAAAACTCTTCGCTGGCGGCCGGTATCGGTTACCCGGAAATGGTGTCGCTGTTCGCCGGTACGGTACTCAACCAGACCGGTCAGGCCATCGAAGTGATTGCCATCACCATGAGCGTCTACCTGGCGATCAGCATCAGCATCTCCTTGCTGATGAACTGGTACAACAAGCGCATTGCGCTGATCGAGCGGTGAGGACACGCGCATGACATCCCATACTTTCAAACCTGACATGCCGCCGCCGAGCAAAGTCTTCGGCCCGGTGGCATGGATCCGTCAGAACCTGTTCTCGAACTGGATCAACACCCTGCTGACGCTGTTCGCGATCTACCTGATCTGGCTGGTGGTCCCGCCGCTGTTGAGCTGGGCAATCTTCGATGCCAACTGGGTCGGTACTACGCGGGCCGACTGCACCAAGGCGGGCGCCTGCTGGGTGTTCATCGAGCAGCGCTTCGGCCAGTTCATGTACGGCTACTATCCTCAAGCGCTGCGCTGGAGGGTAGACCTGACCGTCTGGCTGGCAATCATCGGCGCTGCGCCGTTGTTTATCAAAGCAGTGCCGCGCAAGGCGATCTACGGCCTGAGTTTTCTCGTGATCTACCCGATCGTGGCGTTCTTCCTGCTGCACGGCGGGCTGTTCGGCATGGCCGAAGTGGCGACCAGCCAATGGGGCGGCCTGATGCTGACCCTGGTCATCGCCACCGTGGGTATCGCCGGTGCGCTGCCGCTGGGAGTGATTCTTGCCCTGGGGCGTCGTTCCGATTTGCCCGCGATTCGGGTGATCTGCGTCACCTTCATCGAGTTCTGGCGTGGCGTTCCGCTGATTACCGTGCTGTTCATGTCCTCGGTGATGCTGCCGCTGTTTCTGCCCGAAGGCATGAACTTCGACAAGCTGTTGCGCGCCCTGATCGGCGTGATCATGTTCCAGTCGGCCTACGTGGCCGAGGTGGTACGTGGCGGCATGCAGGCCATTCCGAAAGGCCAGTATGAGGCCGCTGCGGCCATGGGCCTGGGCTACTGGCGTCGCATGGGCCTGGTGATTTTGCCGCAAGCCCTGAAGCTGGTGATTCCGGGGCTGGTCAACACCGTGATCGCATTGTTCAAGGACACCAGTCTGGTGATCATCATCGGGCTGTTCGATCTGCTCAACAGCGTCAAACAAGCCGCCGCCGACCCGAACTGGCTCGGTATGGCAACCGAGGGCTACGTGTTCGCAGCCCTGGTGTTCTGGATCTTCTGTTTCGGTATGTCCCGCTACTCCATGCACTTGGAGCGTAAGTTGGACACAGGCCACAAGCGTTAGGAGTTAAGTGATGAGTGAAGCTATCAGCAAGCCTCTGGGCGCCGAAGGCATGATCCGGATGGAAGGCGTACACAAATGGTACGGCCAGTTCCACGTACTCAAAGACATCAACCTGAACGTGCGTCAGGGCGAGCGCATCGTCCTGTGCGGCCCGTCGGGCTCAGGTAAATCGACCACTATTCGGTGCCTCAATCGCCTGGAAGAGCACCAGCAAGGCCGCATCATCGTCGACGGCACCGAACTGACTTCAGACCTGAAGCAGATCGAGACCATCCGCCGCGAAGTCGGCATGGTGTTCCAGCACTTCAACCTGTTCCCGCACCTGACCATCCTGCAGAACTGCACGCTGGCCCCGATGTGGGTGCGCAAGATGCCGAAGAAAAAAGCCGAAGAAATCGCCATGCACTACCTTGAGCGCGTGCGCATCCCGGAACAGGCCCACAAATACCCGGGTCAGCTCTCGGGTGGTCAGCAGCAGCGCGTGGCCATCGCCCGGGCACTGTGCATGAAACCGAAGATCATGCTGTTCGACGAACCCACCTCGGCCCTTGACCCGGAAATGGTCAAAGAGGTGCTGGACACCATGGTCGGCCTGGCGGAAGAGGGCATGACCATGCTCTGCGTTACCCACGAAATGGGCTTCGCCCGCACCGTGGCCAACCGCGTGATTTTCATGGACAAAGGCGAGATCGTCGAACAGGCCGCCCCGAACGACTTCTTCGATAACCCGCAAAGCGACCGCACTAAACTGTTCCTCAGCCAGATCCTGCATTGAGTTAACAGTCGCCGTACCCAAAAGCCCGGGCCTTGTGCCCGGGTTTTTTATGACGGCTGAAAATGCACAGTTGACCTTTGTAGGAGCGCGCTTGCCCGCGACTGCGGGTGTATCAGGCAGTCTGTAGGTGTCTGCCACACCTTGGTCGCGGGCAAGCGCGCTCCTACAGGGATTGGGTTCGTTCGGGGGGCGGTGGAAACTGTACCCAATCCCCTTGAAACTTGTGTTCTTTGCCATTCTCAAACAGGATGACGTCTTTGCGCTCTGCGCTGTTACACAATCCTGCCCCCACGAGAATCCCATGACGACCAAGGCGCCGACGGCGAGCGACACGCTATCCCTTTCCCGAAAACATCACGAAATCGACGAAATGCTGATCGATGCGGAAGCTGACGACGAGCAGGTTCAACAGCATCGTCCAGTGTTGAAGCGACCGTGGTTTTTGCTGTTGGGGCTGGTGCTGGTGGCGCTGAACTTGCGCCCGGCATTGTCGAGCATGGCGCCGCTGTTGAGCGAGGTGTCGAAGAGTCTTGGGCTGTCGGCTGCCACTGCGGGCCTGCTGACGACCTTGCCCGTGCTGTGCCTGGGATTGTTTGCGCCATTGGCCCCCATTTTGGCGCGGCGTTTTGGGAGTGAGCGGGTGGTGCTTGGCATTCTGCTGACCTTGGCCTGCGGCATTCTTCTGCGCAGCTCGTTCGGCGTGGTCGGGTTGTTTACGGGGAGCATTCTGGCAGGCGCCTGCATTGGCATCATTGGCGTGTTGTTGCCCGGCATCGTAAAACGCGACTTTTCCCGTCAGGCCGGGGCCATGACCGGCGTTTACACCATGGCGCTGTGCCTCGGCGCAGCGGTTGCCGCGGGCTCGACCGTGCCCTTGAGCCATGCGTTTGGAGGCGATGTCGGCAATAGCTGGACGCTCGGGCTCGGTTTCTGGATCGTTCCAGCAGTGCTCGCGGCCGCGTTCTGGTGGCCGCAAACCCGTAACAGCCACGGCAAACACCAGGTTGCCTACCGCGTTCGGGGGCTATTTCGCGATCGGCTGGCCCGGCAAGTCACGTTGTACATGGGCCTGCAATCGTCTCTGGCCTACATTGTTTTCGGCTGGTTGCCCTCCATTCTCATCGCTCGTGGACTGACGCCGACCGAAAGCGGCCTGCTGCTCTCGGGGTCGATCATGATTCAACTGTTCAGCTCGCTGGTAGCGCCTTGGCTGGCGACGCGAGGCAAAGATCAGCGTTTGGCGATTCTTCTGGTCATGGGCCTGACCCTTGGCGGGCTGTACGGTTGCCTCTATGCCCCTGTGAGTCAGTTGTGGGTGTGGGCGGTGGTGCTCGGGCTGGGACAGGGCGGTACCTTCAGCCTGGCGTTGACCCTGATCGTCCTGCGCTCACGGGACGCCCACGTCGCTGCCAACCTGTCGAGCATGGCTCAAGGCATCGGCTACACGCTGGCCTCACTGGGGCCATTCGCGGTAGGCGTGGTGCACGACTGGACGGGTAGCTGGAGCGCAGTCGGCTGGATCTTCGGGGTGATCGGTGTGGCAGCCATCATTGCCGGACTGGGCGCAGGTCGCTCCCTGTACGTCGATGTCATCAGCGAAAAAGTGTGATTCGGGGTATTTGCCTGGCGAATGTCCGTGGCAAAACCCTGTGTTGCCGCTTATCGTGCAGGCATCTTTTCCATGGACGCCAACTTCCCATGAGCGACATCACCACGAGTGAACAGAACAAGGCACTGATCAGCCGCTTCTACGAGGCGTTCAGTCGCCTCGATGCAGAAGCCATGGCCGCCTGCTACAGCGAAGACGTGCTCTTCAGCGACCCGGTCTTCGGTGAATTGCGAGGGGCCGAGGCGGGTGATATGTGGCGAATGCTGACATCCCGTGCCCAGTCTTTTTCGGTGCACTTCGACAACGTGCGCGCTGACGAGCGTTCCGGTAGCGCGCATTGGGTCGCGACCTATCTGTTCAGCCAGACCGGACGTACCGTGGTCAACGATATACAGGCGCGGTTCGTCTTCCGGGACGGCAAGATCTGCGAACACCATGACCACTTCGACCTGTGGCGCTGGTCACGGCAGGCCCTCGGTGCGAAAGGCGCGCTGCTGGGCTGGACGCCGCTGGTGCAGAACGCCATTCGTGCACAGGCGCAAAAAGGGCTCAAGGCGTTTCAGGCGAGCCGCTGAGGCTCTGTTAGACTTCTCGCTTCTGCGAACAATGCCCTTGATGCCCGATGAACGATACGCCTGTCACTGATCTCGCATCCGAACCCACTGAGGTGAAACGGTGGTTCGTTTACTTGGTACGCGCAGCGAATGGAGCCTTGTATTGCGGCATCAGCGACGACCCTCACAAGCGCTTTGCCAAGCATCAGAGCGGCAAGGGTGCTCGCTTTTTCTTCTCAAGCCCGGCGGTCGCGCTGGTCTATATCGAAGCCTGTGCCGATAAGGGTGAGGCGCTACGTCAGGAGCGTCTGATCAAGAAACTGCGCAAGAGCGCCAAGGAGAATCTGGCCGCGCTGGGCCTTGGCGCTCATGGCGGCAGCGATGTTAATGCGCCTCAGTGATCTGGTCTTCCTGATGGAACGAGAACGGCTGGTCACTGGACAGATCCAGTCGCAGGATCGGCGCGTAGCTGTTATTGGCGATCAGTTTACGCTGGAAGTTACGTGCAGGTTGAATATTCTGGTCATAATTTGAGACGTCCAGAAAGACAGCGGAGATCATGTCTTTCAGTGAATAACCGTCGTCTACCGTCGCCATGAGCAGCTCGTTCCAATAAAAGTCGAACAAGGGATAGTGGGTCTGCATCGCGAGCGAATTTCGCCATCCGTTCTGACTGTCCACATTCCAGGAGCACTGCGTCGAGGTGCTGTAGTCTCCGAGCATGTCCCCGGTGTAGTCCATCCATTGTTCGAGCGATGTAATGCCTGCGTCTTCGCACGAACCCCACGCAAACCTGGCATTGTGATGGGGAATATCAGGTTGGAGATGAGCCTGATGGATCACTGGCTTCGCAAACCTGCTGATGCAGCCGTTATGCAGAACGTTGCCCCCTGTTGAGGCGTCCTTGGGGAACAGGCAGATAAACCCCTCATCGAAGCCTGGCAGGCCCAATCGATGACTTTCGACAGCGTTGCGAACGATAAACCCCGACCCACTCAGCAGCACCGTGGGGTGATCATCCTTGCGAAACCATGAGAACGATGCGGATCCACGAGCCATAGACGCTGGACTGTGAGTCCACGGCAAGTAGTCGCCATCGCTGGTGGCCCGGATGATCACGCCGCTGCAATAGTAAAGACCGCGCGGCAAGTTGGTGCCGATTTCCCGGCAATCATTTTGCTGAACATCGTTGAACAGTCGATTCAGGTCCGCTGCCGCTTGCTCGGACTGTTCAGCGCGGGCATTGGCGACGGTGGGCGGTTGTGGTGAGGTGACGGACGCGCAGCCATGTACCAGCGCTGTACAGATGATGAAGACAAAGCAGGCCATTTTCATGATGAACTTCCTTCCGTGGGTGTCAGTTCAAGCCTAGTTTTCTCCTGTCGAGGTGCTCGGTATTGTTTGGAAGATCTCGCGATAAGTCTGGCGCAGCATATCGCGAGTACTCGATTTGGCCGTCACGTCACTCGACGCGGCGTTTGTCAGTGATTAGGCTGAACGCTCTACAGACGAGGCCTCGAAGCACATGTCAGAGCTGATCCTGCATCACTACCCCACTTCCCTGTTCTCTGAGAAAGCCCGCCTGATGCTTGGCTTCAAGGGACTGTCGTGGCGTTCGGTGATCATTCCGTCAATCATGCCCAAGCCCGATGTCACCGCCCTCACCGGTGGCTATCGCAAGACGCCGGTGCTGCAAGTCGGCGCGGACATCTACTGCGACACGGCGTTGATTGCCCACCGTCTCGAAGCCGAAAAGACCTCACCCACCTTCTATCCCGAAGGCCAGGAGTTCACCTCGGCGAGCCTGGCCAACTGGGCCGATTCGGTGCTGTTTCTGCATGCTGTAAGTCTTGTTTTTCAGCCCGCCTCGCTGGCTGTGCGTTTCGCCAAGGTGCCGCCGGAAGCCGTGAAAGCGTTCGTCGCTGACCGCGCGACCCTGTTCGATGGCGGCAACGCGACCCGCGTGCCGCTGGAGCTGGCACAACACCAGTGGCCGACGCTCATGAACCGACTGGAAACCCAACTGGAGCGCAACGGCGACTTCCTGCTGGGCGTGCCATCCATTGCCGACTTCTCGGTGGCCCATACCCTGTGGTTCCTGAAACAGACGCCCGTCACTGCACCTCTGGTAGACGATTACCCCGCTGTACTGGCTTGGTATCAGCGTGTGCTTGGTTTTGGACATGGCGCGGCAAGCGAATTGAGTTCGGCCGATGCTGTGGAGATCGCACGCAAAGCCCAGCCTGCGGCGTTGCCGCAGCAAGCCTTCGTTGATCCCAACGGCTTCGAAGCGGGGCAGCAGGTGAGCGTGTCAGCGGTGGACTACGGCGTGGACCGCGTTCAGGGCGAACTGGTCTTCAACGGCCGAGAGGAAATGATCCTGCGCCGTGAAGATGAGCGCGCGGGAATCGTGCATGTGCACTTCCCGCGCTATGGGTTCCGTATCGAAAAGGCTTGAATCACTTCAACGCTGCCAGAATCTCCTCCGGTGAAAAGCCCCTGATCAACGTGCCATTCACATCGATCAGGGGAATGCCGCGACCACCCAGCGCCTCGTAAGCCTTGCGGCCTTCCTTGGACTTCTCGATGTCGTACTCGGTATAGGGAATGCCCTTGCTGTCGAGGAAGCGCCGCGTCTGTTTGCAGTAGCCACACCAATCGGTCGCATACAGGGTGACCCTGGCGTTGCTCCGGACCTGCGCGGACACGGTGGGGTCAGGGTGGACGAAGTTTTCGATTTTGCCCCAGTTCTGATAGACCACGACCACCATCATGATCAACACGAACTTCTTCAAGGTGCGTACGAGCATCGCGATCAGCGCCTTTTCAATTGATCGGTCAGTTGGGTCGGCAAACCTCTGATGATCAGCGTCCCTTTTTCCTCGTCGTATTCGATCTTGTCGCCCAACAGGTGCGCTTCGAAGCTGATCGACAGTCCTTCAGCGCGGCCAGTGAAGCGGCGAAATTGATTGAGCGTACGTTTATCGGCGGGGATTTCCGGCGACAGGCCGTAGTCCTTGTTGCGGATGTGTTCGTAGAACGCACGCGGGCGGTCTTCGTCGATCAGCCCGGAAAGCTCTTCCAGCGCAATCGGCTCACCCATTTTGCTCTGGCTGCTGGCGTAATCCACCAGTGCCTTGGTTTTCTCGCGGGTGGACTCTTCGGGCAAGTCTTCGCTCTCGACGAAGTCGCTGAAGGCCTTCAGAAGGGTGCGAGTCTCGCCGGGGCCGTCGACGCCTTCTTCGCAACCGATGAAGTCGCGGAAGTACTCGGAGACCTTCTTCCCGTTCTTGCCCTTGATGAACGAGATGTATTGCTTGGATGCTTTGTTGTTCTGCCACTCCGAAAGGTTGATCCGCGCGGCAAGGTGCAATTGGCCCAGGTCGAGATGACGTGAGGGCGTGACGTCCAGCGCTTCGTTCACCGCGACCCCTTCGCTGTGGTGCAGCAAAGCGATCGCCAGGTACTCGGTCATGCCTTGCTGATAGTGGGCGAACAGCACGTGCCCACCAACGGAGAGATTCGACTCCTCCATCAGCTTCTGCAGGTGTTCGACGGCCACCCGGCTGAACGCAGTGAAGTCCTTACCATCGTCGAGGTATTCCTTGAGCCAGCCGCTGAACGGATAAGCCCCGGACTCGGGATGAAACAGCCCCCAGGCCTTGCCTTGTTTCGCGTTGTAGCTTTCGTTGAGGTCGGCCAGCATGTTTTCGATGGCTTGAGACTCTGCCAGTTCGGAATCTCGGGCGTGGAGGACTGCTGGCGTACCGTCGGGTTTCTTGTCGATCAGGTGAACGATGGCGTGACGGATCGGCATGGATTTCTCGGCTGCTGAAAAGGGACTGAACGGGAAAAGGACGGCCCGTGCGAAAGTCGGCAAGTGTACCGCAGACTGGGTGAATCTCGCGTGGGCGAGGGCTGAAACAGGGGAGGAGAGCGTATTGATATGACTTTTTTACCCCTCAAACACGATAAAGCTGACCAAATGGCTAGTCAGGTGCGGATATTTACCTGTCTCTGTGCTAGCTTTGCCCGGTCTTGCGCACCGAGGCGCGCCAAGCATGCAGTTTGTGGGCGTTTGGCCGAACCAAAGACCGTTTTCGGTATCTACATTTCGCGTCCGTGCACACTCTGCAAACCATATGAATTTGATAGGGAAGGAACACCACCATGGCTCTGACTAAAGACCAATTGATCGCCGATATCGCAGAAGCTATCGACGCGCCAAAAACCACCGCGCGCAATGCTCTGGACCAATTGGGCCAAATCGTCGCTGACCAACTGGAAGCCGGTAGTGAGATCACTCTGCCAGGCATCGGCAAACTGAAAATCACCGACCGCCCGGCTCGCACTGGCCGCAACCCATCGACTGGCGCAGCCATCGAAATCGCAGCCAAGAAAGTGGTCAAGTTCGTTCCAGCCAAAGTGCTGACCGACTCGATCAACAAGTAAGCGACAACGCTGCTTGTGAAGAGAAACCGTGTGACGGAGCGATCCGAACACGGTTTTTTTGTGCCTGCGCTCTGGTTTTTGTAGGAACGCGCTTGCCCGCAACGGCGGTGTGTCGGACGACATTCAGGCGCTTGGCACGACACGGTCGCAGGCAAGCGCGCTCATACACCGACAATCAGCTGCGTTCGGTCACCCAACGCTCGGCACGCCATTTGGCCCGCTGGGCCCCGTCCTGAAACGTCCAGGCCACGAAGCGGCTTTGTTTCTGCCCCTGTGACATCTCCACCACATGGCGTTCCAGCGCGCCGGCCTTTTTCAGGGCCGCCTCGATCAGCGGCAGGTTGGAAGCTTTTGACACCAGCGTGCTGAACCACAACACCTGATTCGGCACTTGAGCGCTTTCGCTGATCAGTTGTGAAACAAACCGCGCCTCGCCCCCCTCGCACCACAGTTCGGCTGCTTGCCCGCCAAAGTTCAGCACCGGCAGTTTGCGCTTGGGGTCGGCCTTGCCCAGCGCGCGCCATTTGCGCTGGCTGCCGCGCAATGCTGCGTCAGCGGAAGCGTGGAAGGGCGGGTTGCACAGGCTCAGGTCGAAGCGCTCATCGGCCTGTAACAGACCGACCAGAATGTGCTTGCGGTCGGTTTGTTGACGCAGGCTGATGGCTTTGCCCAAGGCGTTGGCCTTGACGATGGTAGTGGCCGAGGCGAGGGCGACCTTGTCGATGTCTGACCCCACGAAGTGCCAGCCGTATTCGCGATGACCGATCAGCGGGTAGATACAGTTGGCGCCGGTCCCGACGTCCAGCGCCTTGATCGCCGCACCGCGAGGGATGGCCCCTTCGTTGTGCTCGGCCAAGAGGTCGGCCAGAAAGTGGACGTAGTCCGCGCGGCCGGGGATTGGTGGACACAAGTAATCCGCCGGGATGTCCCAATGGGCGATGCCATAGTAGGCCTTGAGCAAAGCGCGATTGAACGCCCGAACCGCCGCTGGATTGGCAAAGTCAATGCTCTCCTTGCCGTAGGGATTGATGATCACGAACTGGCCCAGTTCAGGGCTGCTTTTGATCAACCGCGGGAAGTCGTAATGCCCCTGATGGCGATTGCGTGGATGCAGGCTGGCTTTTTCGCGCGGTTCGGCGGGTTTAGCGGCAGGGGCAGCTTTGGGCTTCTTGCGTGGTGGTTTGGGTGTGTCTGGAGTAGCCATGACGAATTCGATTCTCGTGAGAATACAAAACCCCGTAGGAGCGCGCTTGCCCGCGATTGCGTTGTGTCAGCTACACAATGGGGCTGACAAAATGCTATCGCGGGCAAGCGCGCTCCTACGGGGCTTGCGACCGGTCAGTCTGACCGGATGTCAGGCTGACCGCTTGTTTCATTACAAACTCGCAATCCGTGCGTGCTGCTCGGCCAGCTTGCCCAGGGCCTGCTCGGCCTCGGCCAGCTTGGCGCGCTCCTTGGCGATGACATCGGCAGGGGCCTTGTCGACGAAGGAAGCGTTGGACAGCTTGCCGCCCACGCGCTGCACTTCGCCTTGCAGGCGCTGGATTTCCTTGTCCAGACGTGCCAACTCAGCGCCTTTGTCGATCAGGCCGGCCATTGGTACCAGCACTTCCATTTCGCCCACCAGCGCGGTGGCGGAGAGCGGGGCCTCGGCGCCAGCAGCCAGCACGGTGAAGGACTCGAGCTTGGCCAGCTTCTTGAGCAGGTGCTCGTTTTCGCTCAGGCGGCGCTGATCTTCGACGCTGACGTTCTTGAGGAACAATTGCAATGGCTTGCCGGGGCCGATGTTCATTTCGCCACGGATGTTGCGCACACCCAGCATCAGGCCCTTGAGCCACTCGATGTCGCCTTCGGCGGCGGCGTCGATGCGCTCTTCGTTCGCCACTGGCCAAGGTTGCAGCATGATGGTCTTGCCCTGCACGCCGGCCAACGGCGCCAGGCGCTGCCAGATTTCCTCGGTGATGAACGGCATGAACGGGTGCGCGAGACGCAGCGCCACTTCCAGGACCCGCACCAGCGTACGGCGGGTGCCACGCTGACGCTCGACGGGTGCGTTTTCATCCCACAGCACAGGCTTGGACAACTCCAGATACCAGTCGCAATACTGGTTCCAGATGAACTCGTACAGCGCCTGTGCCGCGAGATCGAATCGGAATTGATCCAGTTGACGGGTCACTTCGGCTTCGGTGCGTTGCAATTGAGAGATGATCCAGCGGTCCGGCAGCGAAAGCTCGAACGCTTCGCCGTTCTGACCGCAGTCTTCACCCTTGTCGAGCACGTAGCGCGCGGCGTTCCAGATCTTGTTGCAGAAATTGCGGTAGCCCTCGACGCGGCCCATGTCGAACTTGATGTCACGACCGGTGGACGCCAGCGAGCAGAAGGTGAAGCGCAGGGCATCGGTGCCATAGCTGGCGATGCCCTCGGCGAATTCGGCGCGGGTCTGCTTCTCGATCTTCTTGGCCAGTTGAGGCTGCATCATCCCGCTGGTGCGTTTTTGCACCAGGGCTTCAAGCTCGATGCCGTCAACGATGTCCAGCGGGTCCAGCACGTTGCCCTTGGACTTGGACATCTTCTGGCCCTGGCCGTCGCGCACCAGGCCGTGCACGTAGACGGTCTTGAACGGGATCTGCGGGGTGCCGTCTTCGTTCTTCACCAGGTGCATGGTGAGCATGATCATCCGGGCGACCCAGAAGAAAATGATATCGAAGCCGGTCACCAGCACGTCGGTCGGGTGGAAGGTTTTCAGGAATTCGGTTTGCTCCGGCCAGCCCAGCGTGGAGAACGTCCACAGGCCCGAACTGAACCAGGTGTCGAGCACGTCGTTGTCCTGCTGCAGCGCGACGTCTGGCCCGAGGTTGTGCTTGGCGCGCACCTCAGCTTCGTCGCGGCCGACGTACACCTTGCCGGCTTCGTCGTACCACGCCGGGATCCGATGGCCCCACCACAACTGGCGGCTGATGCACCAGTCCTGGATGTCGCGCATCCAGGAGAAATACATGTTTTCGTACTGTTTGGGCACGAAAGCGATGCGCCCGTCCTCGACTGCGGCGATGGCGGGCTCGGCCAGCGGCTTGGTGGACACGTACCACTGGTCGGTCAGCCATGGTTCGATGACCGTGCCGGAGCGGTCGCCTTTCGGCACTTTCAAGGCGTGGTCATCGACACTGACCAACAGGCCGGCGGCGTCGAAGGCGGCAACGATCCGCTTGCGCGCCTCGAAGCGGTCCAGGCCTGCGTATTCGGCAGGCAGGGCAGCGTCGATGCTTTCGTTGAGCGTGCCATCGAGGTTGAACACCTGCGCCGCCGCAAGCACGGTGGCATTCTTGTCGAAGATGTTCAGCAGCGGCAGGTTGTGGCGCTTGCCGACTTCGTAGTCGTTGAAGTCGTGGGCGGGCGTGATCTTCACGCAGCCGGTGCCGAATTCAGGGTCGCAGTAGTCGTCGGCAATGATCGGGATGCGACGGCCTACCAGCGGCAGCTCGACGAACTTGCCGATCAACGCCTTGTAGCGCTCGTCGTTCGGGTTCACTGCGACGGCCGCGTCGCCGAGCATGGTTTCAGGACGGGTAGTGGCGACGATCAGGTAGTCCTGACCGTCGGCGGTTTTCACGCCGTCGGCCAGCGGGTAGCGCAGGTTCCAGAGGCTGCCCTTTTCGTCGTGGTTCTCCACTTCCAGGTCGGAAATGGCCGTGTGCAACTTGGTGTCCCAGTTGACCAGACGCTTGCCACGATAGATCAGGCCGTCTTCATGCAGGCGTACGAACGCTTCTTTGACGGCTTCGGACAGGCCGTCGTCCATGGTGAAGCGCTCACGGCTCCAATCCACGGACGAGCCCAGACGACGGATCTGACGGCTGATGTTGCCGCCGGATTGATCCTTCCACTCCCAGACCTTCTCGAGAAATTTTTCACGACCCAGATCATGGCGGTTCTGGCCCTGAGCTTCGAGCTGACGCTCGACCAGCATCTGGGTGGCGATACCGGCATGGTCGGTGCCCGGTTGCCACAGGGTGTTGCGGCCCTGCATCCGGCGGAAACGGATCAGAGCGTCCATGATCGCGTTGTTGAAACCATGGCCCATGTGCAGGCTGCCGGTGACGTTCGGCGGCGGAATCATGATGGTGTACGAGTCGCCCGCGCCTTGCGGAGCGAAATAGTTTTCGGACTCCCAGGTCTGGTACCAGGAAGTTTCGATGGCGTGCGGCTGGTAGGTCTTGTCCATGCGCGGCGGGAACCTGATCTGCTTTCAGTCGGAAAAGCCGGTCAGTATAGCTACAGGGGCAGCTTCAAGCCACAAACTATAAGCCGCAAGCTGATCGCCAGCGTGGGGGGACTGTGGATTTTGTCCGCAGATCGTAGGAGCGCGCTTGCCCGCAACTACGTCGGTAAATCCAATATCTCGGCTCACTGACACGCCCTCATCGCGGGCAAGCGCGCTCCTGCTTGCAGCTTAAAGCTTGCCGCTTGAGGCTGCTGTTATCAGCCGCTCCATCCGCGCTTCGAGGCGACGCTTGATCTCGTTTTCGATATGCGGTGCGAAGTCGTGGATGACGTCCTGCATGATCAGTTGCGCAGCCGCCCGCAATTCGCTGTCAAGGTGCAACAGGTCGTCGGGATTTGGCGCAACGGGCACAGGTTCAGGGCGGGGAGGGGCAGGCGCTGCAGGGGCGGCGACAGGCTCCGGTTGCAACACTGGAACGTCGTGAGCGTCGGGTTCGTCTGCGGCAACGATCTGGCCGCTGACCACATCGAACAGCAAGGGAATCTGGCCTTCGCCGGGAACGGTGTCCGTCAGCAATGGCGGTTGCAGGGTGTCGTCGCCCAACAGCTGGCGGATCGACTCGAGATCATCCAGCAAGTGCGCCGAGTCTTTCAGGGATTTTGGATTATCCATCGTGTACTCAAAAACGCTGCAGTCGGTGGTTGTGCAGAGGATAGCCCTGTTCACGGTAGAAGCGGAAACTCTCTCGCGCCGCTTCGCGGATGGACGGGTCTTCTACGACGATTTCCGCGACGCGCGCGAATCGTTTGAAAAAGGGAGGGATGCGCAGGTCGAGATTGACCAGCAGATCCTGATGGGTCGCCGGGTCGTCGCCGATGCCGAGTGCCACAGGGGCGTCGGGATCGTCTTCGAGTGGGCCGTGGGGCACGAAGGTTTCGCCCTTGAAGCGCCAGAGACGGGCGTCCAGTTCTGCCCGTTGTTCGGCATCGCTGCAATGCAGGTAGATGCGGTGGCCCAGCCGCCAGGCCTTGTCGGTGAGTTTGCAGGCGAAGTCCAGGCGCGCGACAGGATCGGCGGTGGGCAGAATGTAAAAGTCGACTTGGGTCATGAACGGTCCATGGCGTGAAGCGTGCCGCAGGCTTCAGGATCAGCGCTGCGGCACGTTTCAGGGGCGTGTTACACGCCGGCGCGGTCGAGCAGGTATTGAGTCAGCAGCGGAACAGGACGGCCCGTGGCACCCTTGTCCTTGCCGCCGCTCAGCCATGCGGTACCGGCGATGTCCAGGTGTGCCCATTCGAACGATTTGGCGAAGCGGGACAGGAAGCAGGCAGCCGTGATGGTGCCGGCTTTCGGGCCACCGATGTTCGCGATGTCGGCGAACGGGCTGTCCAGTTGCTCCTGGTATTCGTCGAACAGCGGCAGTTGCCAGGCGCGGTCGTCGGCGCGTTTGCCCGCGTCCAGTACTTGCTCGATCAGCGTGTCGCTGTTGCCAAGCAGGCCCGAGGTATGGCCTCCCAGTGCGACGACGCAAGCGCCAGTGAGGGTCGCGATATCGATCACCGCCTGCGGTTTGAAGCGTTCGGCGTACGTCAGAGCGTCGCACAGCACCAGACGGCCTTCGGCGTCGGTATTGAGAATTTCGACGGTCTGGCCGCTCATGGTCTTGACGATATCGCCCGGACGCGTCGCGGTGCCGCTCGGCATGTTTTCGGCAGCGGCGATGATGCACACCAGGTTGATCGGCAACTGCAGTTGCAGGGCGGCAGTCAGGGTGCCGAACACGCTGGCCGCGCCGCACATGTCGAATTTCATTTCGTCCATGCCCAGGCCCGGCTTCAGGCTGATGCCGCCCGTGTCGAAGGTGATGCCTTTGCCGACGAGCACGAAGGGCTTCTCGCTCTTCTTGCCGTTGTTGTACTGCATCACGATCAGTCGAGGTGGCTGAGCGCTGCCCTGACCGACGGCGAGGAACGAGCCCATGCCTAGATCGGCGATTTTCTTCTCGTCCAGGACTTCCACCTTCAGGCCCTTGTTGGCCTTGCCCAAGGCTTTGGCCTGTTCGCCCAGGTACGTCGGGTGGCAGATGTTCGGCGGCAGGTTGCCCAGGGTGCGGGTTACCGCCATGCCTGCGGCGATGGCCTGGGCGTGTTTGGCGGCGCGCTCTACATCCGCGACGTTGGATTTGGCAGTCAGCAGCGTGACTTTCTTGAGGGCGCGAGGGTCGACTTTCTGGCTCTTGAACTGATCGAACACGTATTCGCCATCGGCCAGCGTTTCTACCAGCAGGCGGCTCTTGCCGTAGGTGTCGCGGTTTTTGACTTTGAGGTGATCCAGCGCAAAGGCCGCATCGGTCCCGCCCAGGGTTTTCAAGGTGCTCAGCACTGCGCCGACGATCTTGCGGAAGGGACGGTCGCCCAGTTCAGGCTCTTTCCCGGTGCCAACCAACAACACGCGTTCAGCCTTGAGGTTCGGCAGGTTGTGCAGGAGCAGGGTCTGGCCCACTTTTCCCGCCAGGTCGCCGCGCTTGAGCACCGCGCTGATCGCGCCGCCGCTCAGCAGATCGATACTTTGTGCTACATCGCTCAGGGTACGGCCTTCACCGACGGCAACCACCAATGTGGCGGTTTTCAAGGTTTCTGCACTGACGCTCTTAACAACCAATTCCATGTCGGGGTCCCCGAATAAACTGTGGTTCATCGCAATTTGAATGCGCGGCGCGGCGGATTGCGATGAGCTGCAACCCTGTGCTCGCGACAAGGCCCGCAGTTTGACCCCGGCTCATGACCCCTGACAACCCCGTACAGGGCGCTCAGGCGCCTATAGGGTAAATAAGTATCCGGTGCACGCAGTGACAGACACGATCAATCACAGGATAATGCCGCATATTTTTTCGAGGGCCCGCGGTCGCGCGCGCCCTGAGTGACCCATTTCCTTGTCAGGCTGCCTGAGCGTGACGCCCCTGGAGTGTCTGGTTTGATTGTCTTCCGTTACCTGTCCCGAGAAGTGCTGGTTACCTTGAGCGCTGTGAGTGCCGTGCTGCTGGTCATCATCATGAGTGGCCGTTTCATCAAATACCTCGCCCAGGCGGCTTCAGGTGCGCTCGATCCGGGTGTGCTGTTTCTGATCATGGGCTTCCGTCTGCCGGGCTTTCTGCAACTGATCTTGCCGCTGGGGCTGTTCCTCGGCATTTTGCTGGCCTACGGGCGCCTGTACCTGGAAAGCGAAATGACCGTTTTGTCGGCGACCGGCATGAGCCAGCAGCGTCTCTTGGCGATGACCCTGGCACCTGCCGCGCTGGTGTCGCTGCTCGTTGCCTGGCTGAGCTTCAGCCTCGCGCCGCAAGGGGCCACCCAGTTTCAACTGCTGATCAACAAACAGGATGCGATGACCGAGTTCGATACCCTCGTACCGGGCCGCTTCCAGTTGCTGCGGGACGGCAGCCGCGTGACCTACACCGAAACCATGACCGACGACCGGATCAACCTCGGCGGCGTGTTCATCTCCGAGAAGAAGATGGACGAGAAGAAGGATCACGGCATCACGGTGCTGGTGGCCGAGAAGGGCAAGCAGGAAATCAAGCCGGACGGCAGCCGTTATCTGATTCTGAACAATGGCTATCGCTACGATGGCAACCCGGGGCAGGCCAACTACCGTTCCATCAAGTACGACACCTATGGTGCGCTGTTGCCCAAGCCTGACATCAGCGATGAAATCACCGACCGCGACGCCATCCCGACCTCCGAATTGTTCACCGGCGAAGACTCGCTGCGGAACAGGGCCGAGTTGCAATGGCGCATTTCGTTGCCGATCCTGGTGTTCATCGTGGCATTGATGGCCGTTCCGTTGGCGCGGGTCAACCCGCGTCAGGGCCGTTTCCTCAAGTTGCTGCCCGCCATTCTGCTGTACATGGCGTACCTGACCATCCTGATTGCCTCTCGCGGTGCGCTGGAAAAAGGCAAAATTCCCGCCGTGCTGGGCCTGTGGTGGGTGCACGGCATCTTCCTGGCCATTGGTCTGGGGCTGCTTTACTGGGAGCCGTTGCGTTTGAATCGGGCGAGTCGCCGTGCACAATCGGAGGTGGCCCGTGGTTAAGCTGGATCGCTACATCGGTAAAAGCGTCTTCATGGCGATCATCGCCGTGCTCGGCATCATTCTCGGTCTGGCATCGCTGTTCGCCTTCATCGACGAGATGGCCGACATCAGCGACACCTACACCTTCTGGGATGCGGGCAGCTACGTGGTCATGACCGCGCCGCGGCGGCTGTATGACATGCTGCCGATGGCTGCACTGATCGGCTGCCTGATTGGCCTGGGAACGCTGGCCAGCAGCAGCGAATTGACCATCATGAGGGCGGCGGGCGTTTCCATTGGGCGCATCGTCTGGGCGGTCATGAAGCCCATGCTGGTGCTGATGGTGGCCGGTCTGCTCATTGGCGAATACGTTGCCCCCGTGACCGAAGCGTCCGCTCAGGCCGCTCGTTCGCTGGCACAGGGCACGGGCGACGCGCAAAGTGCTCGCCATGGTCTTTGGCACCGTCAAGGTGAAGAGTTCATCCACATCAACACGGTGCAGCCCAATGGCCTGCTGTATGGTGTGACGCGGTACCGTTTCGACGACCAGCGTCACATGCTCAGCGCCAGTTTCGCCAAGCAGGCGAACTACAAAACCGATTACTGGCTGCTCAAGGATGTCTCCACCACACTGTTCCATGAGGGCCGTACCGAAGTCGTCACTGCCCCGGAAGAGCGCTGGGACATTTCCCTTAGCCCGCAATTGCTCAGCACGGTCGTGCTGCCGCCCGAGTCGTTGTCGATGACGGGGCTGTATGGCTACGCGCATTACCTGGCTGACCAAGGGCTGGCAAACGGTCGCTATTGGCTCGCGTTCTACACCAAGATTCTGCAACCGCTGGTGACGGTCGCCCTGGTGTTGATGGCGATCTCCTTCATCTTCGGTCCGCTGCGCTCCGTGACCCTTGGGCAGCGCGTGTTCACCGGTGTTCTGGTGGGGTTCACCTTCCGGATCGCTCAGGACCTGTTGGGCCCGTCGAGTCTGGTGTTCGGCTTCTCACCGCTGTTCGCGGTGCTGGTGCCCGCAGGGATTTGCGCGCTGGCCGGCCTCTGGCTGCTGCGTCGAGCGGGCTGATCGCCTGATGCCAGGAAAAGCCGACCTCCGGGTCGGCTTTTTTGTGGGCGCGAGATGGAATTGAAAGCATATGCAGAGCGAGGCGCTCAAGGACTTCATCGCTCACTTATTTACCGCGCTTCGGAATTCGCACCAACTGCGTGTTCGAATACAGGTCATGCCAGGTGCGTTTGCGCTGGTCGAAGAGGCTCCAAAAGAAACCCAGGCCCACACACAGCCAGGAAGCGATCGCCACCAGAAAACGCAGCAATGCCTGCCACAGGCTGATGGCCGTCCCATCGGCGTTTTGCACGCGGATGCCCCAAACCTGCATGCCCAGGGTCTGCCCGGCGTGGGTCCAGAATTTGGCGAAGAATGCGAACAGCGCGAACACCAGAAGAGTCGAGAGCAGCGGATCGCCATCGAGGGCTCCTGCATCGGACAGTTGGCGAAGCCTGGCTTCGCCCATGACGCCCATCCACAGCAGTTTGTAAATGAAGGTGGTCACCATGAGGAGGGCAACGCACAGCAAGGCGTCGTAGAAAATGGCCGCCAAACGTCGACCAAGCCCGGCCGGTGGGAAATCGCCCTGAGGGCTCAAGAGGTGTCGGGACATGACGCTGCCTGATCGTGAAGGTACCGACAGTGTAGAAAACGACAGGCATAAAAAAGCCCCTGATGTTGCCATCAGGGGCTTTTCAGGCTTCAGCAATCAAGCTTCAGCGATAACTTCGTCAGCCTGCATGCCTTTCTGGCCTTGCACGGCGACGAAGGTCACTTTCTGGCCTTCTTTCAGGCTCTTGAAGCCGCTGCCTTGAATAGCGCGGAAGTGGACGAACAGATCCGGACCGCTCTCTGGAGTGATAAAACCAAAACCTTTCTCGTCGTTAAACCACTTAACGGTACCGCTCTGACGTTGAGACATTTTCTTATTCCTTGAAGCATAAATTAATGACAGCCCCTTTCACACGAAAGAGTACTGGGCTGGTTGCAGGAAGAAGAAACGTAGAGCGGGATGTAGCATTGCTTTCAGCGCTACTGCCCAGGTCACGATCCCAGCGACCCATGCAAACACAGTTAAGCGACTCTACGCTAACTCTCGCAGAAAAAACAAGCCCCGGATAAGCCCGGTTTCAGGGGCTTTCGGCCACTTTTTGAAAACTTTAACCAAGGGGCGCGAATCGATAGTTTTTGCAGTTGATGCTTATATGGAAGTGCAGTTTTTTTGACACTTTCTTTGCTGTTTTCAAGGCGCCAGACTGCAGCAGTCGAGCAATGACTTGCACTGTTGCGGTGCTGCAGTCTGTTGGCGTCCAGGTCAGCCGCGGAAATAACGAGGTGCGACGAAGGGCATTTTGCTGACTTTCATCGGCACTTTTTTACCGCGCACAATTGCCCAGAGCGGCGTCTCCAGTGCCGTCAATGCGGCGTCCACGTAGCCCATCGCAACAGGAGCGCCCAGTGTCGGGCCGAAACCCCCACTGCACACTCGGCCGACGACCTGATCATCTGCATCGACGATGTCGGCGCCCTCCCGAACAGGCGTGCGCTCTTGTGGCAAGAGCCCTACGCGCTTGCGTGCTGCACCGTTTTGGTGCTGAGCAAAAATCTGCTCGGCGCCCGGGAAACCGCCTGCGCGGGCGCCATCGGCACGGCGCACCTTGGAGATGGCCCACAGCAGGCTGGCCTGAATGGGGGTGGTCTCGGTGTTCATGTCGTGGCCGTAGAGGCAGAGCCCGGCTTCGAGTCGCAGGGAGTCACGCGCGCCCAGGCCGATGGGGGCGACTTCCGGCTCGGCCAGCAGACGCCGGGCCAGGGACTGAACCTGGTCGCCGGGAACCGAGATTTCGTAACCGTCCTCACCGGTGTAGCCCGAGCGGCTGACATAGCAGTCGATGCCGTCGATCTGCATTGCGGTGTATTGCATGAAGGTCATTTTCGCCACGTCCGGCGCCAGGCGGGAGAGTACCGTCACGGCCTGTGGACCTTGCAGCGCCAACAGCGCGCGCTCCTCGAAGAGTGGCGTGATTTCACACCGGCTGCCGATGTGCTGGCGCAGGTGAGCCAGGTCGTCGTTCTTGCAAGCGGCGTTGACCACGAGCATCAATCGATCGTCGCCCAGGTTGGCGACCATCAGGTCATCCAGAATCCCGCCTGCAGCGTCAGTGAACAGAGCGTAACGCTGCATGCCCACGGGCAGGTCGATGATGTCCACCGGCACCAGGGTTTCCAGGGCGGCGGCAGCGTCGGCGCCGCTAAGCAGGATCTGACCCATGTGCGACACATCGAACAGGCCTGCCTGATCGCGAGTGTGCAGGTGTTCCTTCATCACGCCCGCCGGGTACTGGACAGGCATGTCGTAGCCTGCGAACTCGACCATCTTGGCGCCCAATTCTCGGTGCAGGGCGTTCAGCGGGGTTTTCAACAGTTCAGTGGACATCGATGACTCCTTGGAGGGGGCTTCGGCGCTCGCCGCTGAAACCCGAAAAAACGGCTGAAATCAGCACTCGATAATGTTCACGGCCAGCCCGCCACGGGCTGTTTCCTTGTACTTGCTTTTCATGTCGGCACCGGTCTGGCGCATCGTGCGAATGACTTTGTCCAGCGACACGAAGTGCTGGCCGTCACCGCGCAAAGCCATGCGCACAGCGTTGATGGCCTTGACCGAGCCCATGGCGTTGCGCTCGATGCAAGGAACCTGGACCAGGCCGCCAATCGGGTCGCACGTCAGGCCAAGGTTATGTTCCATCCCGATTTCGGCGGCGTTTTCCACCTGCTGCACGCTGCCGCCCAGGACCTCGCACAATGCCCCCGCGGCCATTGAACAGGCCACGCCGACTTCGCCTTGGCAGCCGACTTCGGCACCCGAAATGGAGGCGTTTTCCTTGTAGAGAATGCCAATGGCAGCGGCCGTCAACAGGAAACGGACCACGCCTTCTTCGTTGGCACCGTTGATGAAGCGCATGTAGTAATGCAGAACGGCCGGCACAATGCCTGCCGCGCCATTGGTGGGCGCTGTGACCACGCGCCCACCGTTGGCGTTTTCTTCATTGACTGCCAGCGCGTACAGATTGACCCAGTCCAGCACGGACAACGCGTCGCGCAGCGAAGCCTCCGGGTTCTTGCACAGCTGCCGGTACAACCCGGCAGCGCGGCGCTTCACCTTCAAACCTCCGGCGAGAATGCCTTCGTTGCGGCAGCCGGCTTCGACGCAATCCTGCATCACCTGCCAGATATTCAGCAGCCCGGCACGGGTTTCGGCCTCCGGTCGCCAGGCAGCTTCGTTGGCCAGCATGATTTGGCTGATGCACAACCCGGTGTTGGCGCAATGGGCCATCAGCTCCTTGGCGGTTTTGAACGGGTAGGGGAGAACGGTGCTGTCTTCGACGATTCGGTCGGCACCCGCCGCCTCCTCATCGACCACAAATCCGCCGCCGACCGAGTAGTACTCGCGGCTGCGGATCTGCAATCCCGCATCGTCGAATGCGCGAAAGATCATGCCGTTGGGGTGATACGCCAACGGTTTGCGGATCATTGCCAGGTGCTGTTTTTCAATGAATGCAATGCTGTGCTCACCCAGCAGGTTGATCCGCTGGCTGCTGCGGATGCGCTGCAAGCGCTCATTCACCTGTTCGGTATCGACCGTGTCCGGGTGCTCACCCTCCAGGCCCAACAGTACAGCTTTGTCGCTTCCGTGCCCCTTGCCGGTGGCGCCCAAGGATCCGTACAGCTCGACTTTCACACAGGCCGTCGAGGGTAGAAGACCGTCGCGGCGCAAGCCTTCGACGAACCGCGCCGCGGCGCGCATGGGGCCCACGGTGTGGGAGCTGGAGGGGCCGATGCCGATCTTGAACAGGTCAAACACGCTCAGGGACATTGTCGCCTCCGAAGGGAAAGCAGCTATGAGCTTCAAGCTTCAAGCGGCAGGTAACGAGCTGATGGGTTTCGGACTCCAGACCGCCAGCCACAAGAAAACGCGACCTGCTTTCTCTTGTGGCTTGCAGCTTGGGGCTGTTCGTCAGGCGTAGTTTTCGATGGAGGGGCAAGCGCAAACCAGGTTACGGTCGCCGAACACGTTGTCGACACGCCCGACCGGTGGCCAGTACTTGCCCTCGACCAACGAGGCCACTGGGTAGACCGCTTGCTCGCGGCTGTACGGATGGCTCCACTCACCGACCAATTCCGCAGCGGTGTGCGGTGCGTTTTTCAGTGGGTTGTCGTCTTTGTTCAACTCACCGCTCTCGACCGCACGAATTTCTTCGCGGATCTTGATCATCGCGTCGCAGAAACGGTCCAGTTCTTCCTTCGACTCGCTTTCGGTCGGCTCGATCATCAGGGTTCCTGCCACCGGGAACGACATGGTCGGAGCGTGGAAGCCAAAGTCGATCAGGCGCTTGGCCACATCGTCTACGCTGATGCCGCTGCTGTCCTTGAGCGGGCGCAGGTCGAGGATGCATTCGTGCGCGACCAGGCCACTGCTGCCGGTGTACAGCACGGGATAGTGCTCTTCCAGGCGGCGGGAGATGTAGTTGGCGTTCAGGATCGCCAGCTGCGAAGCCCGTTTCAGCCCTTCGCCGCCCATCATGCGAATGTACATCCAAGTGATCGGCAGGATGCTCGCGCTGCCGAACGGTGCTGCGCAGACCGCGCCTTCCTTGCGCTCCATCTTGCCGTGGCCCGGCAGGAATGGCGCCAAGTGCGACTTCACGCCGATAGGGCCGACACCTGGGCCGCCGCCGCCATGGGGAATGCAGAATGTCTTGTGCAGGTTCAGGTGGGACACGTCACCGCCGAACTTGCCCGGTGCGCAGAGGCCCACCATGGCGTTCATGTTGGCGCCGTCGATGTACACCTGGCCGCCGTTGTCGTGGATGATGCCGCAGATTTCGCGAATGCCTTCCTCGAAAACGCCGTGAGTCGACGGGTAGGTGATCATCAGCGCCGCGAGGTGGTCACGGTGCTCGATGGCCTTGGCGCGCAAGTCCTCGATGTCGACGTTGCCACGGGCATCGCAAGCGGTGACGACCACGCGCATGCCTGCCATCTGGGCGGTGGCCGGGTTGGTGCCGTGGGCCGAGGATGGGATCAGGCAGATATCACGGCGCTCATCGCCACGGCTCTGGTGATAGGCGCGGATGGCCAGCAGACCAGCGTACTCGCCCTGGGAACCGGCGTTCGGTTGCAGCGAGATCGCGTCATACCCGGTGGCTGCACACAACATGGCTTCCAGCTCGTCGGTCAGTTGCTGGTAGCCAGCACTCTGCTCGGCAGGCGCGAATGGGTGCAAGTTGCCGAACTCGGCCCAGGTCACCGGAATCATTTCGCTGGCGGCGTTGAGCTTCATGGTGCAGGAACCCAGCGGAATCATGGTGCGGTCCAGCGCCAGGTCCTTGTCGGCCAGGCGACGCAGGTAACGCATCAGCTCGGTTTCTGAGTGGTAGCGGTTGAATACCGGATGGCTGAGGATCGGCGATTGACGCTTCAATCCGGCGGGCAGGTGTGATTCCACGCTGCTTGCCAGGGCGCCGAAATCAGGGAGCGCCTGGCCGTCGGTCGCGAACAGTTTCCACAGCGCTTCAACGTCGGCGGGCTGGGTGGTTTCGTCCAGCGAGAGACCCAGACGCTCGGCATCCACTTCGCGCAGGTTGATCTGTTGGGCACGGGCCTTGGCGTGCCATTCCGCGGTTTTCGCCCCGGTGTTCAGGGTGATGCTGTCGAAGAAGAAGGCCTGTTCGGCGTTCAAGCCCAGCTGGCTCAAGCCCTTGGCGAAGATCGCGGTCAGGTGATGCACGCGATTGGCGATACGGGTCAATCCGACGGGGCCATGGTAAACGGCGTACATGCTGGCGATGTTGGCAAGGAGGACCTGCGCGGTGCAGATGTTGCTGGTGGCCTTTTCGCGACGGATGTGTTGCTCGCGGGTCTGCATGGCCAAGCGCAAGGCCGTTTTGCCGAAGCGGTCGATGGACACGCCCACCAGGCGGCCGGGCATGTCACGCTTGTAGGAATCTTTGGTGGAGAAGTACGCCGCGTGCGGGCCACCAAAGCCCAGTGGTACACCGAAGCGTTGCGCGCTGCCGATCGCCACGTCCGCGCCGAACTCACCCGGCGGTGTCAGGAGGGTCAAGGCCAACAGATCGGCGGCAACGGCCACCAGTGCGTTGGCGGCATGGAAACGCTCTACCAGTTCGCGGTAGTCGAACAGGTCGCCATTGCTGGCCGGATATTGCAGCACGGCGCCGAAGAACTCGCTGACATCGTTCAGTTGGCTTTCATCCGCTACAACCACCTCGATCCCCAGCGGCTCGGCACGGGTGCGCAGCACGTCGAGGGTCTGTGGGTGACAGTGAGCCGAAGCGAAGAATTTGTTGCTGCCTTTGTTTTTGCTCAAGCGCTTGCAGAACGTCATGGCTTCGGCGGCAGCGGTCGCTTCGTCCAGTAGCGAGGCGTTGGCGATGGGCAGGCCGGTCAGGTCGCTGATCAGGGTCTGGAAATTGAGCAGCGACTCCAGGCGACCCTGGGAAATTTCAGGTTGGTACGGGGTGTATGCCGTGTACCAGGCCGGGTTTTCCAGCAGGTTACGCAGGATCGGCGCCGGTGTGTGGGTGTTGTAATAGCCCTGTCCGATGTACGTTTTGAACAGCTGGTTTTTCGCGGCGATGGCTTTGATGTCCGCCAGTGCGTCTGCTTCGCTTTGTCCGGCAGAAAGGCCCAGGACGCTGGTGCCTTTGATCGACTCTGGGATGACGGTGGCGCTCAGCGCCTCCAGCGAGTCGAAACCCAGAGTCGCCAGCATGGCGTGTTCGTCACTGGCACGAGGGCCGATGTGGCGGGGGATGAATTCGTTGGCGGTGCTCAATTCGATGCGATCGGTCATTACGCGTTCCTCAGGCTTCGGCGTTGGCTTTGATCAGGCGGTCATAGGCGTCCTGATCCAGCAAATGGCCGACAGCGGTAGCGTCGGAAGGAATAAAACGGAAGAACCAGCCTTGGCCCATCGGGTCTTCGTTGACCAGTTCCGGATTGGCATCCAGTGCCGGGTTGATTTCGACGACCTCGCCATTCAATGGCATGTAAACACCGCTGGCCGCTTTGACCGATTCAACGGTAGCCGCCTCGGCGCCTTTGTCGTAGGACTGTAGCTCAGGCAGTTGAACGAAAACCACGTCGCCCAGTGCGTCTTGTGCGAAAGCCGTGATGCCGACCGTAACGCTGCCATCCGCTTCGGCACGCAGCCACTCATGATCTTCGGTAAAACGCAATTCGCTCATGGAAACTCCCCGGGGGTAAAGACTGCTCGTCGTTGGCGCGAGCATGATGGGGCAGGTCTATAGCAAGTTTGCGGCCAAACTTGTACCAGGCTTGTAAATCAAGGCCTCCAGGGAGTTCTGCGAAGTATCGAGAGGGGTATGTGTAGCGAAATCGCTACAGTTTGGCACGGTTTGAAAAGTGCTTCGGGATCAACGCCTTGTCGCTTGGGGGTATACGCAGGTCGTAACGATATCGTTCCGGTGTTTCGAATTCGTTCCGGATTGCTTTTGTGGGAGCACGCTTGCCCGCCCTGGCGTGTGTCAGGCAATGCCTGTATCAGCAATACCCCCTCTGTAGCGGGCAGGCGCGCTCCTACAGGGCAGTCTACGGTCTGCCAGGGATTCCATACTTGCGCAGCCGATGGGCGATGGCGGTGTGGGAGGTTTGCAAGCGAGCCGCCAATTGCCGGGTCGAGGGATATTCGCCATAGAGTTTTTCCAGCAGCGACTTTTCAAAACCCTCTACCGCTGCTTCGAGACTGTGAATCTCGCCGTCGCCTTGCCGGGCCACGGACGTCCCGGCAATGTCCAGATCGCCAATGTCGACCAGCGCGCTTTCGCAGATGGCGGCAGCGCGGAAGATCACGTTCTGCAACTGTCGGACATTCCCTGGCCAGCGATTGCCCAGCAAAGCCGGGTATGTCGCAGGCGCGAGTCGGCACACCGGACGCTGAATCTGCGTGCAGGCCTGTTCCATGAAGAAGCGCGCGAGCAGCAGGATGTCCTGACCCCGTTCACGCAACGGCGGGACTTCCAGGTTGAGCACATTCAGGCGGTAGAACAGGTCTTCACGAAAGGTGCCTTCGGCGACCATTTTTTCGAGGTCGCGGTGGGTCGCGCTGACAATCCGGACGTTGACCTTCACTTCTTTATCGCCGCCCACCCGACGGAAGCTCCCATCATTCAGGAACCGCAGCAACTTGGCCTGCAGATACGGCGACATCTCTCCGATCTCATCGAGAAAGACCGTTCCCTGATTCGCCATCTCCATCAGGCCGGGTTTGCCGCCTCGTTGAGCGCCGGTGAACGCCCCGGGGGCATAACCGAACAGTTCGCTCTCGGCCAGGCTTTCCGGCAGCGCTGCGCAATTCAGCGCCAGAAAAGGCGCGCCGTTGCGCGCGCTGACGGCGTGACAGGCGCGGGCCACCAGCTCTTTACCGGTCCCGGTTTCGCCGCGGATCAGCAGCGGGGCGTCCAGGGCGGCAACGCGCTGCGCACGGGCCTTGAGTGTGCGGATCGGAGCGGAATCGCCCAGCAGCGAATCGAAGCCCTCGGCATGGTCGTGATGCAGCGCCGAGAGGCGTTCGCCGATGCGGCTGGGCAAGTACAGCGTGAGCAGAGCCCCGGCGTCGGTGATCGGCGTGGCGTCCAGCAGCAAAGCCTCGCCGTTCAGGGTGACCTCACGCATGGGCAGCCGGAAGCCGTTTTCCAGCAATGCCGTCTGCAGTGCGGAATCGGTGAACAGATCGCCTACCGATTCTCCGGAAGGGTCGCGACCGTATAGAGCGACCAGTGCGGGGTTGGCCAGCAGTACGTGGCCGGCGCTGTCGAGTGCCAGCACCGGGTCGGTCATGGCGGCAAGCAGCGCGTCGAGTTGCAGGTGCCGTCGCTGCCCGGGGAGGATGTCCACGACTTTGATCGCTTCCACGCCCCGCACACGAAACAGCCTGTCCTTGAGCGCTTCGAGCAATTCATGGCTCAGCGTCGGTGCATCGATGTAGACGTTGGGTGGCACCATCTCCACGGCATCGAGGTTCAGATTCCGCGCGCCGAGGATCGCCAGCACTTCTTGAGTGATGCCGACGCGGTCGATGAACGTGACGTGGATGCGCATGGGGTGTGAAAGCGGCCGGGCGGAAGTGAGCGCAGATTATGCCAGCAAAGCCTGCGGCATTTCATGCCGTACCGGGTGGCGAGCAATAGGAAAGCGCCGCTAGCCTAAATGCTCTGGCTTGACTGGGTCTCCCGATTTCATGTCGAGTTGGTCGCGAATGTCTTTGAACATGGCGTCGTACTGCCCATGCATGTCGTGCAGGTCCGTGTGCTTCGGCAAGCCGTGTTGCTCGGCCAGACGCGAAACATCGTGGGCGAAGTTGTAGGCCAGGTCTTTGGGCAGGTCGAATGTTTCGTTGACGCTTTTGCCATCGATCTCGCCTTCTAAGATGAAATGCATGCCGGGACCGGCGTCGGTCTGGCTCAATTCATAGCGAATGTGCAGGTCGTAACCGACGTCTTCCGGCTGCAGGGCCGCGTGGGCTATGTGCAGATGGCCTGGCTCGAACATGTGACGACTCCCTCAAGAAGCGATGATCGTAAGGAGCAGACCCTGTTGCTGGCATTGGGTTCAGCGCTGGCCGGAAGACTCGGAACAGTCGGTCGTGCGTACGGCAGGCTCGGGGCGGGACCATATCCAAAGATTGACCAGCACCATGCCGGTAATAGCGAAATACATCCACCAGTGGTGCTTCAGCATCAGCAGCATGACCACTGCGCAGATCAGCATGGTGACCGTCGCGCTGATCTTCGCGCCGCGAGCGATGAGTTTGCCGTTGCGCCAATTGCTGAGCATCGGGCCGAACAGCCGGTGGTTTTCCAGCCACGCGCTCAGGCGGGGGGAGCTTTTGGTTGCCGCCCAGGCGGCCAGCAGGATGAACTCGGTGGTGGGCAGCCCTGGAATGAAGATGGCGATGATGCCAATGGCAAGGCTGACGTACGCCAGGATGCCGAACAGGATGCGGGACAGTTTGCTGCCGGGCGGTGTGTGGGTCATGGGTCTCGGGACAACCGGGTGAAGAGCTTTGCACGGGGCGCGCCCGTTGAAGGTGCCCAGCTTAACAAAGCCAGGCAGCCCGTGGGCACCCTCACGCGGGTTCGGACTCGGGTGCCGACGCGTAGGCGTAGTCCAGCAACACGTTGAAACGCTCGAATGCCGCGATTGCGCCTTGGTCGAGCTGGCGCTCCTGTTCGTCACTGAAAGGTAATTCATCGAGGATGCGGATGAAGCGCTTCCACCCATCGGCACGGCCACCCACGGGTTCACCCAGATGGCGGGCGCCGAAGGTTTCGCTCAGATTCAGCACGACGGCACGCTTGATCAGGAACGCTGCGCCGAGTTTCGAGCCCTCTGACACGAAGAGCCAGCCCAGCGCTTCGGCTTGTGATGGCGCGTCAACGGCACCCGCCAAGGGCGACGGAAGGGGGGCGTCGAGGTCATGGAGATCGGCTTTGGCCTGCTCGGCCCGGCAGCGCTCCGGAAGATCGGCGATCAGAACGGCCAGTTGTGGGTCGTTGTACAGCGCTTTCAGTTCTTGCTGGAACAGGTACTGAGCACTCAGAAAACGCTTGTAGCTCGCCAGCGTTTCGAAAGGCGCGTGGGCTTTCACGGCCTGGTCCAGCTTCTCGTGAGGGGCATGGGTTATTTGGTTGAGCCGCTGCGAGCGGCGAATCGGGACATCGGACATGGTGTCTTCCTTGGAAAGTGAGGCCTTGTAAACAAGACGATTGAGTCTCGAACCACAGTAAAAAAGATGATGATCGACGCGATCCGTAGGAGCGCGCTTGCCCGCGATAAACGCTGACACGGTTTGCCTGACAGACCGAGGCGCCTGAATCGCGGGCAAGCGCGCTCCTACAAGAGCGTCACGTTTAGATGTCCCACACCAGATTGATAGCGAAATTGCGACCGGGTTGGGTCAGGCGGTCAAGGTTGGCTGGCGCAGTCACGCCTGCTTCGCCAACGCCGTCGTAGCCGCGCACGTCATCCCACAGCCAGTATTTCTTGTCGGCCAGGTTGTAGAGACCGCCGCTGACCGTCACGTCGTCGGCAACCTTGTAATAGCCGGTCAGATCCACCAGGCCGAACCCCGGCGTCTTGAATGGCGAACTCGAGCCGTCGGGCGCGTGAAAACTGGAGTCGTCGACACGGGTTTTGCGCTTGACCAGGATCCAGCTCAGCAGGCCACCGTAGCGTTTCTGGTCATAACCCAGCCCCCATACGCCGGTCAGCGGGTTGACGCTGTTGAGCGGTTGACCCGTGTCGTCATTGCGTCCGTAGGCGTAGGCGAGCGAGCCTTGGGTGTACAGGCCCTGCGGCGCGCCGAAGGTGTCCAGATTCAAACGACCCTTGAGTTCCAACCCCTTGATGGTGGCGTGCTTGATGTTATTGGACTGGAACACCGCGGCCGAGGAGGTCGCTGGCTGAATGGCGTCTTCATTGATGAAATCGCGGTATTTGTTGTAGAACACCGCCAAGTCGAACGACCCTTCGTCGAAGCGCCCGCGCAGGCCCGTTTCGTAGCCTATGCTCTTTTCCGGTTCGAGGTCCGGGTTCGGCTCGACGACATAGCCAGAATTGAGGTTCTGGAACCGGCCGTACAGCGCTTTGGCACTTGGCGTTCGGAAACCTTCGGCATATTGGCCGTACCAGGTATAGGCGTCGTTGATGGCGTAGGTCACACCCAGTTTTGGCGACAGACGATGCCATTTCTTCTCTTTGTCGTTGAACTGATCGGCGCTGGTCAGGTTGACCGCGCGCAGGAACGCATCCGTGACGTGCGGATCGAGCCGTGTGTAGTCGTAGCGTGCACCTGGCATGAAGGTCCAGTCGCCCCAGGTGATCTGATCCTGAGCGAACAGGGCATAGGTGTTGATGGTTGGGTCAGGGAAGTCGCTGTTGGTCGCCAGGCTGTCGGAGGCAGTGGGGCTGGCCGTGCCAAGGGTGCGACAACTGCCCAGAACGGCGGCACAGGTTGCGGTCCCGCTGCGTTCACCTGTGACTTTCTGTTGCTTGAGGGTGGTGCCATAGGTCAACAGGTGCTCGGTATCACCGAGGTTGAAGGCCTTGTCCAATTGAGCGTCAAAGATCCACTGGCGTTCTTTATAGGTGGTGTCGCGAGTTCGCCAAACGTCCCGGCTGCCCGGCACGTAACGCTCGATGGTGTTCTGATCGGTCTTGGCAATCTGGTAGTTCAAGCTCCACTTGACGTTGTCTACCAGCAGGCTGTCCAGCGCGAAGGTGTTTTCCAGACCGAAACGCTCACGGGTGATGACGTCGTTGCCTTCGCGGCCTCGATAGAAGCCGAAACCGCGCCCGCCGGTGAAGGGCCCACCCACTGCACTCTTCTGATTGGTGTGGGTGTCGTCCTTGTACTTCTCATAAGTGAATGCCAGACGATCACCTTCGTCATAGTTCCAGCCCAGTTTGGCCAGCACATTGGTGGCGCGAGCGTCTTCCGGGTTGGCCGCCGTACGATTCAGGCCAGTGCCACCGTGCTCACCGAAGGATTCGGTCTCGCGCCCGTTGCGTTGGCTGACATGCAGCAACGCGTCGAAATCACCTTCGCGACCGGCCACCGTGGCCGAGTTCAGCCAGCTATTGTCCGCCGAGCTGTACCCGGTCTTTAAGCGGGCGCCGACATCTTTGCCTTCTTTGATGATGTCGTCCGGGTCGAGCGTGTAATAGCTCACTGCACCGCCGATGGCACTGCTGCCGTACAGCGCCGAGGCCGCGCCGCGCAGGACTTCCACGCGCTTGACGATTTCCGGATCGACGTAGTTGCGGTGCGTGTTGGCATAGGGGCCTGAAAAGTAGTTATCCGGCACTTCGACCCCGTCGACTTGAGTCAGGATGCGGTCCCCATCGATGCCGCGAATGTTGTAGCCACTGGTGCCAGCGCGCTGACCGGCGCCGCCCACTGTCACGCCCGGCTCATAGCGCACCAGATCGCGAATGTTGTTGACGTTTTGGCGATCCAGTTCGGCGCGGTCGTGCACGGTGACGGTGCTGGGAACCGAAGCTACCGACTGCGCCTGACGGGTGGCACTGACGGTCACCGGGTCCAGTGCCAAGGTACCCGCGGTGTTGCGTTTCTCCAGCACGACAGTGTTGTCGCCCAAATGGCGATAGCTCAGGTTGCTGCCTGCCAGCAGACGATCGAGGGCCTTTTCTGCGGACATCGAGCCGGTGACTCCTGGCGACGTGACGTTCTGCGCCAAGTCTGCCGACATCCCCATCTGCCACCCTGTCACTGTGCTGAACGCGTTCAGCGCTGACACCAGCGGTTGTTGCTCAATCGAGAACGCGTAGTTGCCCGCCACGCGCGCCGGCTGCTCGGCGGCTGAAAGGGGCGCGCTGTGCAGGCCGGCGCACAGCACCGCGATGGTCAGCAGCGTCAGGGCGAAATGACCGGTGGCGCTGGAGGAGTCGGATAGGGGAGGGGTAAACGTGGGCGGCATCGATAGCACTCCGTGTCATGCGTGTCGGTACAGTGTTCGCAAGTGTGTTGGTAATAGGAATCACTTGCATTGGCTATAACGAGACGAACGACTCGCGGCTATCGCGTAAAAATAATTGCCCTCAATTCAGAATCAGCAGCGCAGGCAGTTCGTGCAGGCGCGCGGAGGTGATTTGCGCCAATGAGCGGACCACGTCGATGGGATTGTCCAGCCGATAGTTGCCTGTCACCGCGACCCGATCCAGCTGGGTGTTGGCGTTGACGATCCAGCCGGGGTAGTAACGGCGTAGCTCTGTCAGGACTTCGCTCAGCGGGCAGTTATCGAAGATCAGGCGTCCCTGGACCCAGGCCAAGTCCCTGTTCCGATCTAGCTTCTCTCGGTCTCCGAAACCATCGGGGCCGACGCGCAGACTGTCGCCTGCATTCAGATTCATCTGGGAGTTGCCTTTGGCTGAATGGACATTTACGGCGCCACGTTCGACCTGAATCTGCGCGACGCCGTCCAGATAACGCACGGCAAACGAGGTGCTGCTGGCGCTCATGCGCACCGGGCCAGCCTCGACTTCCAGTGGCAAACCCTTGGCGCCAGGCACTTCGAAGAAAGCTTCGCCCTCGTAAAGCCGGGCGATCCGTTGCCGATCATCCAACTCGCTGGAGAATGCCGATCGGGTATTGAGTAGCACCCTCGAACCGTCTTCTAGCTCCAGGCGCTGGCGCTCTCCCGCCACTGTCAGGTGGTCGGCTTTCAACCGTAGGGGCAGCTCGCTGAAGTTGAACAAGCCCAGTAGCACAATGGCGGCAGTGGCCAATGGCATCCAGTGCGGGCGCAGGCGACGCAGGGTCGACGATTTTTTTGGCGCGGCAACGCTCAGCGCGGCATCGAAAACCGGTCGGGAGTTCCAGATGGCCTCGGCCTTGGCGAACGCTTCGCCATGGTCAGGGTCGGCGGCGAGCCATTCCTGAAAACGCACGTGCTGTCGTGCGTCAGCACTTTCCAGTTCGATCAGCCAGTTCAGGGCTTGATCCATGGCGCTGTCGTTCGGCGTCGGGGATGCCTGACCAGGGCCGGATGAGTGAGAGTCCGTCAAGGGGCGTCCTCGGCTACACGGTATGGGGCGGGAGTTTAGCGCTACGGTGGCGAGCTTCCGCAAGGTGTCTTGTGGAGTAAGGATCAGGCAGCTCTCATCGACGTTCAAGCCGGGCTGCAACCCCGACGCAAATTGCCATGATCAGCTTGAGTTCCTTTTGTACGGTGCTGGCGGAAACCCCCAGCTCTTCGGCAATTTCAGGATAGCTGCAGCCGTTCAATCGGCTCAGGGTGAAGATTTTCTGCTGGCGCGGCGTGAGCTTTTCCAGGCTCGCAGTAAGGCTCTGCAGCAATCGGCTGGCGTGCTCGGTGTCTTCCAGCGCGGCGTTGGGCGCGACGATGCTGTGAAGGTCGGCCAGGGGTAAATCCTCGACGACCGTGCGTGCGTGCAGGCGTCTGGCGCGCAGGTGATCCAGCGCCAGATTGCGGGCGGTCTGGAACACGAAGGGCTCGAGGTGCTCGATGGCGCGTTCGCGCAGCGCCCGGGCCACTCGAAGGTAGGTTTCCTGCAGCAAATCCTCGGCAGTGCTGGAGTTGCGGACCATGCGTTGGAGCGTGCGCAGCAGAATCGTCCGCCTTGCCAGGAAAACGTCGTTGAAGTGTGAATGACTCACAGATGTACTCAACCAGAAAATCAGCTAATGATAATGATTGTCATTAACCGATTGGGTCAAGGGCTGAGTTTGCAAAGAATGCGTAAACGACAGATACGGGGTTTCAAGGCCGTGGGAATGCGCTGGCCCACGATGTCATCGCGGGCCAGCGCACCTGCAAATTGAAATGCCCCGGGGAAGACTTATTCCGCCTTCATCAACGCCAGGCAATTATCCAGCATGCGGTTGGAGAAGCCCCACTCGTTGTCATACCAGGCCAGGACTTTCAGCAGACGACCGCTGACTTTGGTGTGGTTGGCGTCGAAGATCGATGACAGCGGGTTGTGGTTGAAGTCGTGGGAGACCAATGGCAGCGAGTTATAACCGAGAATTTTCGAGTGCTTCGCGGCGTCTTTCATGATCGCGTTGACCTCCTCCACCGTGGTATCGCGCTTGAGATGGATGGTCAGGTCCACCAGCGACACGTTGATGACCGGTACACGAACGGCCATGCCAGTCAGCTTGCCTGCCAACTCCGGCAGCACAAGGCCCACGGCCTCGGCGGCGCCGGTCTTGCTTGGGATCATCGATTGCGTGGCCGAGCGCGCGCGATAGGGGTCGGTGTGATAGACGTCAATCAGGTTCTGGTCATTGGTGTAGGCGTGAATCGTGGTCATCAAGCCGCTTTCGATCCCCAATTCGCGGTTCAGGACCTGCGCGACCGGGGCCAGGCAGTTGGTGGTGCACGAAGCGTTGGAGATCACTTGGTGGGATTGGCGCAGCACGTCATGGTTGACGCCGAAGACCACAGTGGCATCCGCGCCTTTGGCGGGCGCCGAGATGATGACTTTCTTCGCGCCGGCCGTAATGTGCGCGGCGGCCTTGGCACGGTCGGTGAACAGCCCGGTGCATTCGAACACCACGTCGATGTTCTCGGATTTCCATGGCAATTCGGCGGGGTTGCGAATCGCGCTGACCGCAATACGGTCACCGTTGACCGTGATGCTTTCCTTGTCGTGTTCGACAGTGGCGTCGAAGGGGCCATGCACGGTGTCGTACTTGAGCAGGTGGGCGTTGATCTCGCTGTCGCCCAGATCGTTGATGGCGACGACCTGCAAGTCCTGACGGTAGCCCTGGGTATAGAGTGCACGAAGGACATTGCGGCCGATCCGGCCAAAACCATTGATTGCGATGCGGAGCGTCATATGCCCATCCTCGGTGAATTTGTTGTTGGAATTACAAGATTATTCTCATAAAAATAGAAAACAAGCCTTTTTAGTGGCAGTATTTTGTTTTATCTACAAATAGAAACCCGTCGGGCCAGCACAATCGTCTGAAAATCAATGCGTTGCTGAAGCGTTTCTTCAGGGCCATCATGGTTGTCAGATTTTGTAAGCGCCTGAAACGGGTGACCCATCCGCTAGCCTGGAGTTCATGACAATGCATCCCCGCGTCCTTGAGGTAACTGAACGGCTGATCGCTCGCAGCCGTGACACCCGTCAGCGCTATCTGCAACTGATCCGGGGCGCTGCAAGTGATGGGCCGATGCGGGGCAAGCTGCAATGCGCCAACTTCGCTCATGGGGTGGCGGCCTGTGGCAGCGAAGACAAGCACAGCCTGCGGATGATGAATGCGGCCAACGTGGCCATCGTTTCGGCATACAACGACATGCTCTCGGCGCACCAGCCGTACGAGCATTTCCCCGAGCAGATCAAGAAGGCCTTGCGTGAGATTGGCTCTGTCGGTCAATTCGCAGGCGGTGTGCCCGCCATGTGCGATGGCGTCACCCAAGGCGAGCCAGGAATGGAACTGAGTATCGCCAGCCGCGAAGTCATCGCGATGGCCACCGCCGTGGCGCTTTCCCACAACATGTTCGATGCCGCGTTGATGCTTGGTATCTGCGACAAGATCGTGCCCGGGCTGTTGATGGGGTCCCTGCGTTTCGGCCACCTGCCAACGATCTTCGTGCCGGGCGGGCCAATGGTGTCGGGCATTTCCAATAAGGAAAAGGCCGACGTGCGGCAACGCTACGCCGAAGGCAAGGCGACCCGCGAAGAACTGCTGGACTCGGAAATGAAGTCCTATCACGGTCCGGGGACTTGCACCTTCTACGGCACGGCCAACACCAATCAGTTGCTCATGGAAGTCATGGGGCTTCACTTGCCGGGCGCCTCCTTCGTCAATCCTTACACCCCGTTGCGCGATGCCCTGACACGCGAGGCCGCGTTCCAGGTGACCCGCCTGACCAAGCAGAGCGGCGAATTCATCCCGTTGGGAGAGATTGTGGACGAGCGTGCGCTGGTCAACTCGATCGTTGCATTAAACGCGACGGGCGGTTCGACCAACCACACACTGCACATGCCGGCCATCGCGCAGTGCGCCGGCATTCAATTGACCTGGCAGGACATGGCCGATCTTTCGGAAGTCGTACCGACCCTCACTCATGTCTATCCAAATGGCAAAGCAGACATCAACCATTTCCAGGCAGCGGGCGGCATGTCGTTCCTGATCCGTGAACTGCTGGATGCCGGTTTGCTCCACGAGGACGTCAACACGGTGATGGGGCGTGGTCTGCGCCGCTACACCCAGGAGCCGTTCCTCGAGGACGGCAAGCTGGTGTGGCGTGATGGCCCCCGAGAAAGCCTGGATGAAAACATCCTGCGTCCGGTCGCCCGACCGTTCTCGCCAGAGGGTGGTCTGCGCGTGATG
Organism: Pseudomonas sp. GD03842; assembly: GCF_029841165.1. Taxonomy (NCBI): domain Bacteria; kingdom Pseudomonadati; phylum Pseudomonadota; class Gammaproteobacteria; order Pseudomonadales; family Pseudomonadaceae; genus Pseudomonas; species Pseudomonas sp. GD03842. The sequence continues at coordinate 196,542 of NZ_JAOCEA010000004.1, forward strand.
GAAGGCAACCTGGGTCGTGGCGTAATGAAAGTCTCGGCAGTGGCGCTCGAGCATCAAATTGTCGAAGCGCCCGCCCGCGTCTTCGAGGATCAGCAAGACCTGGCAGACGCATTCAAAGCGGGTGAGCTGGAACGAGACTTCGTCGCGGTGATGCGCTTCCAGGGGCCGCGCTCCAATGGCATGCCCGAGTTGCACAAGATGACGCCTTTTCTGGGCGTACTGCAGGACCGCGGATTCAAAGTGGCGTTGATCACCGACGGTCGCATGTCCGGCGCGTCAGGGAAAATCCCGGCGGCGATTCACGTTTGCCCGGAAGCGTCGGATGGTGGCCCTTTGGCTTTGGTGCGTGACGGAGATCTCATCCGAGTGGATGGCGTCAAAGGGACGTTGCAAGTTCTGGTCGAACCGGCAGAATTGGCGGCCAGAGAACCGGCGATCGGTCGCTTGTCCCACAATGTGGGCACCGGCCGCGAACTGTTCGGATTCATGCGCATGGCCTTCAGCTCGGCAGAGAAGGGGGCCAGTGCCTTCACTGCAAATCTGGAGACGCTCAAGTGACATTGGCGATGGTGGGTGATATCGGCGGCACAAATGCGCGTTTCGCCATTTGGGAAGACGATCAGTTGCATTCGATCCGGGTCTTTCCGACCGTCGATTACGCCAGCCCCGAGAAGGCGTTGGCGGTCTATCTGGAGGATCTGGAGCTGCAATTGGGGGATGTGCAATCCATCTGCCTGGCCGTGGCAGGCCCCGTGACGGGCGATGATTTCCATTTCACCAACAGTCACTGGAAAATCAACCGTCAGGCGTTCTGCAAGGCGTTGAAAATCGACCACCTGATCATGGTCAACGACTTCACGGCGATGGCATTGGGCATGACTCGGCTGACCGATGACGAGTACCTCACCGTCCGTCATGGCAAGGGCGACCCGAAAGGGGCGCGTGTGGTGATCGGTCCGGGGACCGGGCTGGGCGTGGGCACGTTGATCCGTTCCGGTGAAACCCATTGGACTGCTGTTCCTGGTGAGGGAGGCCACGTCGATTTACCTATCGGCAGCCACCGAGAAGCCCTGCTATGGACACGCCTGATGGCCGACCATGAGCACGTCAGTGCGGAAACCGTCCTCAGCGGCGCCGGTCTGTTGCTGCTCTATCGCGTCAGTTGCGCTTTGGATGATATCGAACCGGTCTTGAAATCTCCTGCCGCAATCACCTCCGCGGCGCTCAAAGGCGATCCAGTGGCCAGCGCCGTGCTGGATCAGTTCTGCGTATTTCTCGGGCGCGTGGCGGGTAACAACGTGTTGACTGTCGGCGGCCGAGGGGGTGTGTACATCGCCGGTGGCGTGATCCCGCGTTTTGTCGACTTCTTCCTGCAGAGCGGCTTCAATAAGGCGTTCGCGGAAAAAGGCCTGATGAAGGATTACTTCAAGGACGTGCCGGTTTGGCTGGTGACGGCGGAATATCCCGGGCTGGTGGGGGCAGGCGTGGCCCTCGATCAGGCTGCGGCGAGCCGCCAGCTCTAAGCCACAAGCTGCAGCCTGTGGCTCGCAACTGATGCTTATAACAATAATTTGAGTACCCACAAGGACGATCCAATTGAACGCTGTCAGTAAATCGATACTGGTCGTCGACGACGATCAGGAGATTCGGGAATTGCTGCAGGCCTACCTGAGCCGCTCCGGTTTTCAGGTGCGTACCGTCGGTGACGGCGCCGAGTTTCGTCAGGCGTTCAATGACGAACCCAGTGACCTGCTGATACTCGATGTAATGTTGCCCGACGAAGACGGGTTCAGCCTCTGCCGCTGGGTTCGCCAGCATCCGCGGCAACCCCATGTCCCGATCATCATGCTGACGGCCAGCTCCGACGAAGCCGACCGAGTCATCGGCCTGGAGTTGGGCGCTGACGACTACATGGCCAAACCTTTCTCCCCCCGTGAGTTGCAGGCCCGAATCAAGGCCCTGTTGCGGCGTGCCCAGTTCGGGCAGGAGCGCGGCGGTGGCGAAGTGCTCGTGTTCGACGAGTGGCGTCTGGACATGGTCAGCCATCGACTGTTTCACAACGATGGCGAAGAAGTGATTCTCTCTGGCGCCGATTTTGCGCTGCTCAAGCTGTTCCTCGACAACCCCCAGCAGATTCTCGATCGTGACACCATTGGCAACGCGACCCGAGGGCGGGAGCTGATGCCTCTGGAACGCATTGTTGACATGGCCGTGAGCCGGCTGCGCCAACGTCTGCGGGACACGGGCAAGGCACCCCGGCTGATCCGTACCGTTCGCGGCAGCGGTTACCTGCTGGCAGCCAACGTCCTGCCTCAAGCCAGCAACGGTTACTGACCGTCGATGAGCAACGAGAAGAAGCGCCGAGTGCCGGTGCCGCGCTCGCTGCTGGGGCGCATGCTGCTGTTGACGTTGCTCGCCGTGCTCCTGGCCCAGACGCTTTCCAGCCTGATCTGGCTGTCGCAATTGCGTGCGACGCAAATGGAAGGCCTGATCACCAGTGCCCGTAGCCTCGGCTTTTCCATGGCAGCGAGCGTGAGTTATTTCCGCTCACTGCCCGTGGCGTTTCGGCCGATGGTGCTCGACCAACTGCGCAGCATGGGAGGCACGCGGTTTTTCGTGTCGCTCAACGAACGGCCACTGGACATGCAAGTGTTGGAGCCCACCGTCCGCAAAACAGCGGTGATCGATGTGGTAGGCCAGGTGCTGCGGCAGAACCTGGGGGCTGCCCCCGACATCCTCGTGCGTTTCGTGCGACCCGAAGACCTGCGCATTTTCAACAGTGGCCTGAAACTCGACGAATTGCCGCGTTCCTGGGCGCACTACGCATTGACTCTGGAACCTTTGAATCCTCCAGTGCTGGTCACTCAGATCGAGCTCTCACCGGGCGAATGGCTGTATATCGCGTCCTTGCTGCCCGAGCCCTACACCATGCTGGAGGAGGAGGGGCTGCCCTCCCAACAGGTCTGGTTCATCGCGCTGACCAGCATTTTCCTGCTGCTGTTCATCGGCCTGTTGGTGCACTGGCAGAGCGGTCCGCTCAAACGTCTGGCTCGCGCCGCACGCGATCTGTCGCTGGGCGCGGACGTCGAGCCTGTCGTGGAAGGCGGCGGCAGCGAGGTGATTGAAGTGACGCGCGCCTTCAACACCATGCGCGACCGCATCAGCCGTTACCTGACCGAGCGCGGCCAACTGTTCAGCGCCATTTCCCATGATTTGCGCACCCCGATCACCCGCCTGCGCCTGCGCGTCGAGCTGTTGGAAGACGAGGCGATGCAAGCCAAATTCACCCGCGATCTGGACGAGCTGGAGTTGCTGGTGAAAGGCGCGCTGCAATGCGTGAAGGATACGGACATCCATGAAAACATCGAGCCGGTAGACCTCAACCATGCTCTGGATTGCCTGATCGAGCCCTACTTGGGCGTCAATGGTGATGGCCGCGTCACCCTTCAAGGCAAGGCCATGTCAATGTTCTATGGCAAGCCTCTGGCGTTGCGCCGTTGCATGGGCAACCTGATCGACAATGCCATCAAATACGGCGACAAGGCGCATCTGTTCGTCGAGGACGATGCCGAGGCTTTTGTGTTGCGTGTCGAAGACGAAGGGCCGGGCGTTCCTGAACAGCGTCTGGAGCAGGTATTCGAGCCGCATTTCCGTCTAGCGGGTAAACAGCAGCAGGGCTACGGCCTGGGGCTGGGCATTGCACGCAACATTGCCCACAGCCATGGCGGTGAAGTGACATTGCAGAACCTGCGCGAGGGTGGCCTGCGCGTGACGCTTTACCTGCCTCGCGGGGTTGAATGAGTTGACGCGGTCGGGCCTTCCGAAAGCGACGAGCCGCGAACTTTTGAGTCCATGCGCCTGATCATTTCGCGATAACGCGGTTCACCAGGGCGAGCGTGCCTGCAACGATGCTACAGGGAGGGGGAGCAATATCATTTTCGGCGCTGTCCCATCACGCGTTGCGGGCGCAGCAGTTAGGTGTGCGAATGTCACCAGTTTGTGACATTCGCGCATCCCTTCGTTACCGTCCGCTCTAACTCGTTGTTTAGAATCCATGCAGCGCAAGCACCAAGACTTGCTCATGCATAACAACAAGAAAGGTCAACTAGATGAATTCGATCTCCCGTCTCGCAGCACTCGTTTCTCTCGCCTCGTTGTTCCCTCTGAGCGCCATCGCCGCTGATTCCAAAGGCACTGTCGAAGTGGTCCACTGGTGGACGTCGGGCGGTGAAAAAGCGGCTGTCGACGTGCTCAAAGCCCAAGTCGAAAAAGATGGCTTCACCTGGAAAGACGGCGCCGTGGCCGGTGGCGGCGGTTCGACCGCCATGACCGTGCTGAAAAGCCGCGCGGTAGCCGGTAATCCACCGGGTGTCGCACAGATCAAAGGTCCGGATATCCAGGAGTGGGCGTCCACGGGCCTGCTTGATACCGATGTCTTGAAAGACACCGCCAAAGAAGAAAAGTGGGACAGCATCCTCGACAAGAAAGTCTCCGACACCGTGAAGTACGAAGGTGACTATGTGGCCGTTCCGGTGAATATTCACCGTGTGAACTGGTTGTGGATCAACCCGGAAGTCTTCAAGAAAGCCGGTATCGAAAAAGCCCCGACCACGCTGGAAGAGTTTTACGCCGCGGGCGACAAACTCAAGAAAGCCGGCTTCATCCCGCTTGCCCATGGTGGCCAGCCTTGGCAGGACAGCACCGTCTTCGAAGCGGTGGTCCTGTCGGTGATGGGGGCTGACGGCTACAAGAAAGCCCTGGTCGACCTGGACAACGGCGCCCTGACCGGTCCCGAGATGGTCAAGTCGCTGACCGAACTGAAGAAAGTCGCCACCTACATGGATCCGGACGGCAAAGGCCAGGACTGGAACCTGGAAGCGGCCAAGGTCATCAACGGCAAGGCCGGCATGCAGATCATGGGTGACTGGGCCAAGTCCGAATGGACCGCCGCCAAGAAAGTTGCAGGCAAGGATTACGAGTGCGTGGCGTTCCCTGGCACCGACAAGGCATTCACCTACAACATCGACTCGCTGGCCGTTTTCAAACAGAAAGATGCCGGAACCGCTGCCGGGCAGCAGGACATCGCCAAAGTCGTGTTGGGTGAAAACTTCCAGAAAGTCTTCAGCATCAACAAGGGCTCGATTCCTGTGCGCAACGACATGCTCGCCGACATGGGCAAGTACGGCTTCGATGCCTGCGCCCAGACCGCCGCCAAAGACTTCCTCACCGATGCGAAGAGTGGTGGGCTGCAACCGAGCATGGCGCACAACATGGCAACTACCCTGGCGGTTCAAGGGGCGTTCTTCGACGTTGTGACCAACTACATCAATGATCCGAAAGCCGACCCGGCCGACGCGGCCAAGAAATTGGGCGCTGCGATCAAGGCGGCTAAGTAAGCTGCGGTAGCGCTGGGCTGTAGGAGTGCGCTTGCCCGCGATACGGTGTGCCAGACACATAATTGTTGACTGATACTCCGCCATCGCGGGCAAGTGCACGCCTACACCTTGACATGTTTGTGTTCTTCATTTTTCTGTACTGGATTTCACCATGAGTTCTGTTGCTGTGTTCAGCAAAGCCTCGCCGTTCGATGCACTGCAGCGCTGGCTACCTAAACTGGTGCTGGCGCCCAGCATGTTCATCGTTCTGGTGGGCTTCTACGGTTATATCCTGTGGACGTTCATCCTCTCGTTCACCAACTCTACATTCCTGCCGTCCTACAAATTCGTGGGGCTGGCGCAGTATGCCCGGCTGTTCGACAACGACCGCTGGTGGGTCGCGAGCAAGAACCTCGCGGTGTTCGGCGGCCTCTTCATTGGCATCAGCCTGGTCGTTGGCGTGTTGCTGGCCGTTTTCCTGGACCAGCGCATCCGCCGCGAAGGTTTCATCCGCACGGTCTATCTCTACCCGATGGCGCTCTCGATGATCGTCACTGGTACCGCCTGGAAATGGCTGCTCAACCCCGGCATGGGGCTCGACAAGCTGTTGCGTGATTGGGGCTGGGAAGGGTTCCGTCTGGATTGGCTGATCGATCCGGATCGCGTCGTGTATTGCCTGGTGATCGCCGCGGTATGGCAAGCGTCGGGCTTCATCATGGCGATGTTCCTGGCCGGCCTGCGGGGTGTCGATCAATCGATCATCCGTGCCGCTCAAATCGACGGCGCCAGCATGCCGAAAATCTACTGGAAAGTCGTGTTGCCTAGCCTGCGTCCCGTGTTTTTCAGCTCGGTGATGATCCTCGCCCACATTGCGATCAAGAGCTTCGACCTGGTCGCTGCGATGACTGCGGGTGGGCCCGGCTATGCGTCGGACCTGCCGGCCATGTTCATGTACTCGTTCACCTTCAGCCGTGGCCAGATGGGGATGGGGTCGGCCAGTGCGATTCTGATGCTCGGTGCGATTCTCGCCATCCTCGTGCCTTACCTGTACTCCGAGCTGAGGACCAAGCGCCATGACTAGTCTCGCCGAGAAACCGACATTGAGCTTGAGCCGCCTGGCGATTTACGCGGTGCTGATCGGCGCGGTGCTCATTTACCTGATCCCACTGGTGGTGATGCTGCTGACCAGCTTCAAGTCGCCGGAAGACATTGGCACTGGCAACCTGCTGAGTTGGCCTGCCGAAATCACCACCATCGGCTGGCTCAAGGCCTGGGCGACGGTGAGAGGGTACTTCTGGAACTCGATCATGATCACCGTTCCGGCGGTGCTGATTTCCACTGCAATCGGCGCGTTGAATGGCTACGTGCTGTCGATGTGGCGCTTCCGAGGGTCGCAGATGTTCTTCGGTCTGCTGCTCTTTGGTTGCTTCCTGCCGTTCCAGACCGTGCTGCTGCCCGCTTCGTTCACGCTTGGCAAGATGGGCCTGGCCAGCACGACGACCGGCCTGGTCCTGGTTCACGTCGTTTACGGCCTGGCGTTCACTACGCTGTTTTTCCGTAACTATTACGTGAGCATTCCGGATGCGTTGGTCAAAGCTGCCCGCCTTGACGGTGCAGGCTTCTTCACGATCTTCCGTCGCATCATTCTGCCGATGTCTACGCCGATCATCATGGTCTGCCTGATCTGGCAGTTCACCCAAATCTGGAACGACTTCCTCTTCGGCGTGGTGTTCTCGAGCGGCGAATCGCAACCGATCACCGTGGCGTTGAACAACCTGGTCAACACCAGTACCGGGGTCAAGGAATACAACGTGGACATGGCGGCGGCGATGATCGCCGGCCTGCCAACCCTGCTGGTCTACGTGCTGGCAGGCAAGTATTTCGTGCGTGGGCTGACGGCCGGCGCAGTCAAGGGGTAATCATGGCAACGCTTGAACTTCGCAATGTAAACAAGACGTATGGTACCGGTCTGCCGGACACGCTGAAAAACATCGAGCTGTCTATCAAGGATGGCGAGTTTCTGATCCTGGTAGGCCCATCAGGGTGCGGTAAGTCGACCCTGATGAACTGCATCGCGGGCCTGGAAAACATTACCGGTGGCGCAATCATGATCGGTGATCAGGACGTCAGCGGCATGAGCCCGAAGGACCGCGACATCGCCATGGTGTTTCAGTCCTACGCGCTGTACCCCACGATGAGCGTGCGCGAAAACATCGAGTTCGGACTGAAGATCCGCAAGATGAGCCAGGCGGACATCGACGCCGAGGTGGCACGCGTCGCCAAGCTGTTGCAGATCGAACACTTGCTCAACCGCAAGCCAGGCCAGCTTTCTGGCGGTCAGCAGCAGCGAGTGGCGATGGGCCGCGCCTTGGCGCGCCGTCCGAAGATCTACCTGTTCGACGAGCCGCTTTCCAACCTCGACGCCAAGCTGCGTGTCGAGATGCGTACTGAAATGAAGCTGATGCACCAGCGCCTGAAAACCACCACGGTCTACGTGACCCATGACCAGATCGAGGCCATGACCCTGGGCGACAAAGTGGCTGTGATGAAGGATGGGATCATCCAGCAGTTCGGTACGCCGAAAGAGATCTACAACGACCCGGCCAATCAATTCGTCGCCAGCTTCATCGGTTCGCCGCCCATGAATTTCATTCCGCTGCGCCTGCAACGCAAGGAGGGTCGCCTTGTGGCCTTGCTGGACAGCGGGCAGGCACGCTGCGAATTGCCGATGAACATGAGCGATGCCGGGCTTGAAGACCGTGAGGTGATTCTGGGCCTTCGTCCTGAGCAGATCACGCTAGCGTCCGGTGAGGCGGCGGGGCTGCCTACCATTCGCGCCGAAGTGCAGGTCACCGAACCGACAGGGCCCGATACGCTGGTATTCGTGACCCTCAACGACAGCAAGGTCTGCTGCCGCCTCGCGCCGGATGTCGCGCCTGCTGTGGGTGAGACGTTGACCTTGCAGTTCGACCCGGCCAAGGTGTTGCTGTTCGACGCCGCTACCGGCGAGCGCCTGGGCGCGCTGAAGAAGTCGCAGCCTGCCGAGGGGGTGAGTAACGTCACCCGGCTCAACCGCAACTGACTCGCAACCATTCAAGGGTACCCATACCGTATCAACGAGCACATCTGACAGGGCGCTGCTGCCGTAACGAGGGCCCTGTCAGGCACACGAAGCAAGTGGTTAACGCTGTTCAAGGCTAATAACAATAAAACGAGGATCTAAGGGATGAAGAAGGTAAAAGGCAAATCGCTTAACCAGTTCCAGTTAATCGGTGGCTTGTCGGTCCTGAGCGCGTTGTCGCTGTCGGGAACGGCTTCCGCGATGGAACCGTTCAAAGCGAGTGAACACTTGACCGGCGACTGGGGCGGACTGCGCCAGGAGCTTTACGACAAGGGCTACGATTTCCCGATCGAGTACGTAGGCGAGGCGGGCTCGAACCTGGCCGGCGGCTATAACCACGACACGACGGGCCGCTACAGCGACCAGTTCGCGTTTGGCGTGCAAATGGATCTGCAGAAAATCCTCGGTTGGCATGACGCGGAATTCAAACTGGCGATCACCGAGCGTAGCGGTAACAACATCTCCAACGATCGTATAGGCGATCCTCGCGCTGGCACCCTCAGTTCCTCGCAAGAAGTCTGGGGCCGCGGGCAGACTTGGCGTCTGACGCAGATGTGGGTCAAGCAGAAGTATTTTGACGGTGCGCTGGACATCAAACTCGGCCGCTTCGGCGAAGGCGAAGATTTCAACAGCTTCCCATGCGACTTCCAGAACCTGTCGTTCTGCGGCTCGCAAGTGGGCAACTACGTGAACACCTGGTACAACTGGCCGGTCAGCCAGTGGGCCCTGCGCGTGAAATACAACATCACGCCGGAAGTCTTCGCCCAGATCGGCGTTTACGAGCAGAACCCTTCCTACCTGGAAACCGGCAACGGCTTCAAGCTCAGTGGCAGCGGCGCGAAAGGCACCGTGGTCCCAGTGGAACTGGTGTGGTCGCCAAGCGTGAACTCCCTGCCAGGCGAGTACCGCGTCGGTTACTACCTCAGTTCGCCGAGCGCCGATGACGTCACTGAAAACGTCAATGGCCAGAACCAGCGTATCTTTGGCGGCGACTTCAAGTCTCACAAGGACAAGCACGGCTGGTGGATCGTGGCGCAACAACAGTTGACCACCCACAACGGCGACACCTCTCGCGGGTTGAGCATCTTCGCCAACGCTACCGTGCATGACAAAGCCACCAACTTCGTCGACAACTATCAGCAGATCGGCTTTGTGTACAAAGGTCCGTTCGATGCACGTCCGAAAGATGACATTGGTATTGGTATCGCGCGCATTCACGTGAACGACGATGTTCGTGACGCTCAGCGTGAGCTCAATGCCTTCAACGGCGTGAACGATTACGACAACCCTCTGTTCCAGCCTGTGCAGACCAGCGAATACAACTCGGAAATTTACTACGGCTTCCACGTCACCGACTGGCTGACCGTGCGTCCGAACCTGCAATACGTGAAGAGCCCAGGCGGCGTGACCGAAGCGGATAACGCACTGGTTGCGGGCCTCAAGATTCAATCCAAGTTCTGACCGCTCGAACCGCTGCGCGGGTCGCTCCCCCGCGTGGCGCACTTGATGTGCTTCACAAACGATCCAGGGTCGTGTGTGCTTTGCGGGCAGCCAGGCTGCCCGCTTTTTTTCGTGTAACGGCTCCGCTTTCAGGAGCGTTTTTTATGGGGTCGAGCAATGTCCAGCACCGATCCAACAGTGCCCCAACACCCTTTTCAGCGCTTTTTTACGTCCGCACGCCCTCAGCCGACGTTTCAATGGGAGCGTCACCAACAGCGTGACGTGCTCATCATTACGCACCCCCAGTGTCAGGCGGTGTTCAGTCGGCAGGGCGCTCAGCTCCTGCACTTTCAGCCTGCCGGACAGAAACCCTGGCTTTGGTGCGCTTCGCGATGGCCCCATGTAGGGGCCATACGAGGCGGTGTGCCGGTCTGTTGGCCGTGGGTGGGGCGGCATCCCGAGGAAGGCGGCTGGCCAGCGAATGGCTGGGGGCGGTTGCTGAACTGGAAGCTGATCGACAGTCGGGAGCACGATGAAGGCGTCTCCTTGCATTGGCGCTTGTGCTTATGGGACTGGCAGGCGGACCTCTACGCCCAACTGGGGGCTGTCATGGGGCTGCGACTCGAAACGCAGCATCAGGACAGCGAACCATGCCAGTTCGGCCACGCCTTGCATGCTTACTGGCGAGTCAGCGATGTCGCCGATGTTGCGTTGGAGGGGCTGGACGGTGTGCAAGGCTACGACGGAATCAATCGTGCCGTTTGCGCCCAGAGCGGCGGGTTGCGGCTGTCGGGTGGCTGTCAACGTCGCTTCGATCATGCTGGAGCGCTTGAGCTTCAGGACGATAACTGGCAGCGGCGGTTGAGCATCGATACCCATGACAGCGTCAACACCGCTGTCTGGCACCCGGGCAGCCGGCCACTGTTGGGGGTGACAGGGCACGAGGCGGCGGAGTTCGTGCGGGTGGAGGCCGCTTCAGGCGTCGGCGACTGCCTGCACCTTGCGCCCGGGCAGCGTGCCCGGTTGAGCCTGCAGGCAAGTCTGGTCGGGTAGGTTGAGTGTTCGATGCGGCGACGCCGCGTCACGATCGCCAGGTCGCCAGGTTCAATCCAACCCATCATCGACCGGATAGCGGCTGGCGTTGAGGCTTTCCTTGATCTTGCGCAGATGGGGCTGGAAGTCCACGCCGCGGCGCAGCGTCATGCCGGTCGCCAGCACATCGAGGACAGTCAACTGGATGATGCGCGACGTCATCGGCATATAGATGTCGGTGTCTTCAGGCAGTGGGATATTGAGGCTCAACGAGCTGGCCTGGGCCAGCGGGGAATTGGCAGCGGTCAGGCCGAGGACCGATGCGCCGTTTTCCCTTGCGATGCGCGCGACCTCCACCAGCTCGCGGGTGCGGCCGGTGTAGGAAATGATCACGAACAGTTCGCCGGTATGCGCCACCGAGGCCAGCATGCGTTGCATCAGCACGTCGGCGTGCGCGGTCACCGCAAGATTGAAGCGGAAGAATTTGTGCTGGGCATCGAGCGCTACAGGCGCAGAAGCACCGAGGCCGAAGAAGTGGATCTGCCGTGCCTGGATCAGCAGGTCGACAGCCTTGCTGATCAGCGTCGGATCGAGCACCTGGCACACGCTATCCAGCGACGCGATGGCACTGGCGAAGATCTTGCGGGTATACGCGTCGGGGTTGTCATCGGCTTCGACTGCGCGGCTGACGTAGGCTGCGCCGCTGGCCAGGCTTTGGGCCAGTTGCAGTTTCAGTTCGGGATAGCCGCTGACGTCGAATGACCGACAGAAACGATTGACGGTCGGTTCGCTGACCTTGGCGGCCTGCGCGAGCGCGGCGATGCTGAAGCGCGTGGCCTGTTGGGGATTGCTCAGAATCACCTCGGCGACTTTGCGCTCGGCCTTGTTCAGTTCATCAAGGCGGCTCTGGATCTGCTCCAGAAGATTGCGTACGCGTTCCATTCAACGTCCTTCTCGTAAAGCTGTAACAGGCTGATCGGTGAGCCATTGTGCAAAAGGTACTCACTGGGCCTTTAGCCTGTAGCAAAGGTGGCCTATCGTACTGGGGGCCTGTAGCGATCACCACTCTTAAGTGCTTTTTGGGCAAATGTTGTGGTTATTACTACATATGGCCTTGAGTAACGCCTTTAAAAAAGGTATTTGTAGCTTAACTTGATAAAAGAACCAACATTATGCTCTCGATTACGGTTGAACCGTGCACGTTTGCCTTGTTTGGCGCCTTGGGCGACCTGGCGGTGCGCAAGCTGTTCCCTGCGTTGTACCAGCTGGACCGTGCTGGACTGCTGCACGCCGAGACGCGAATTCTCGCGTTGGCCCGAGAAGCGGGTACGCCTGAGGAGCATCTGGCGTATATCGATAAAAGCCTGCGTCGTTTCGTACCCGAGGCGCAGCTTGAGCGTGAACATGTGGAGCGTTTCCAGGCGCGCCTGAGTTACCTGCACGTGGATTTTTTGAAAGGCGAAGACTACGCCGCGCTGGCCGAGAAGGTCGGCGACGCGCAAACCATGATCGCCTACTTCGCCACGCCTGCTTCGGTCTACGGGGCCATCTGCGAAAACCTGGCGCTGGTTGGCTTGACTGACCGTACACGAGCCGTGCTGGAAAAGCCGATTGGTCACGACCTGGCGTCTTCTCAGCGGGTCAACGACGCCGTGGCCAGATTCCTCCCGGAAAACCGCGTTTACCGCATCGATCACTATCTGGGCAAGGACACGGTTCAAAACCTCATCGCACTGCGATTCGCCAACAGCCTCTTCGAAACCCAGTGGAACCAGAATTACATTTCCCACGTTGAGATTACCGTGGCGGAAAAGGTCGGCATCGAGGGCCGCTGGGGGTACTTCGACCAGGCCGGTCAGTTGCGCGACATGATTCAGAACCACTTGCTGCAACTGCTGTGTCTGATCGCGATGGATCCCCCCAGCGACCTGTCCGCCGACAGCATTCGTGACGAGAAGGTCAAGGTGCTCAAAGCATTGGCGCCGTTCACTCCGGAGCGGCTTGCGACGCAAGTGGTACGCGGCCAGTACATCGCCGGTTACAGCGAAGGGAAGCCGGTGCCAGGTTATCTTGAGGAGGAGAACTCCAACACGGCGAGCGATACCGAGACCTTCGTTGCCATTCGTGCCGATATTCGCAACTGGCGCTGGGCCGGGGTGCCTTTCTACCTGCGCACCGGCAAGCGAATGCCGCAAAAGCTGTCGCAGATCGTGATCCACTTCAAGGAACCCCCGCACTATATTTTTGCGCCTGAGCAACGGATGCAGATCAGCAACCGACTGATCATCCGCCTGCAGCCCGACGAAGGTATCTCGCTGCAAGTGATGACCAAGGATCAGGGGCTGGACAAAGGCATGCAACTTCGCAGCAATCCGCTGCAACTGAGCTTCTCTGACGCCTACCGCAGCGCCCGGATTCCGGACGCCTACGAGCGGTTGTTGTTGGAGGTCATGCGCGGCAATCAAAACCTGTTTGTCCGCAAAGATGAGATTGAGTATGCGTGGCAATGGTGCGACCAGCTGATTGCTGGCTGGAAAAAGGCGGGCGATGCGCCCAAGCCTTACGCGGCAGGCTCTTGGGGGCCGATGAGTTCCATTGCGCTCATTACTCGTGACGGGAGATCCTGGTATGGCGATATGTGAACTTGATTTGCCGGCTGGTCTGAAGGCCAACGAATTCGACAGCCCCGAACAACTGGCCAGTGCGTTGGCCGACCACGTGGCCGAACGCCTGAGCGCGGCCATTTCCGACAACCCGCATGGCGTCGCGACACTGGTGGTATCGGGTGGCAAAAGCCCGGTCGCTTTTTTCCAGGCGCTGGCGCAAAAGCCGATCCAGTGGTCGAAGGTCGTCATCAGTCTGGCCGACGAACGCTGGGTGCCCACCGAACATGCCGACAGCAACGCTGGCCTGCTCAAGCGTTTCTTGCTCCAGGGGCCAGCCGCCGAGGCCGGATTTTTTGGCCTCTATCGTCCGACCACGACGCTGGATGAAGCCGCTGCCGCTGCGGATGAAGCCCTGAAAGAATTGCCGAAAATCGACGTGCTGGTGCTCGGCATGGGGGACGACGGTCACACGGCATCATTGTTCCCAAACAGCCCGAATCTGGCTCAGGCCTTGGACTTGGGGAGCGAACGTCGTTGTCTGCCCATGCTGGCGCCGAGCATTCCTCATCAGCGTCTGACCATGACGCGGTCCCTGTTGGCGTCGGCGACGACTCCGATTCTGTCCATTTCCGGACAGGCAAAACTGGAAACACTGCGTGCCGCGCTGGCCGGCGGCGACGTTGCCGAAATGCCTGTACGCGCATTCCTTAACTCGTCTCTAGAGATTTACTGGTGCCCATAAGCGAAGGATCAGCCGCCATGGAGAAAAACCCTATGACACAACCGTTGAACAGCATGGCGAGCAAAGTTGCCCAAATCGACGAACTCTGCGCGAAAGCGAAGATTTTGCCGGTCATCACCATCGCGCGTGAGCAGGACGTGCTGCCGCTGGCCGACGCGCTGGCGGCGGGCGGTTTGACCGCGCTGGAAATCACCCTGCGCTCCGAATTCGGTCTCAAGGCGATTCGCATCCTGCGCGATGCCCGTCCAGAGCTGTGCGTGGGGGCGGGGACAGTGCTGGATCGACACATGTTGAAAGCTTCCGAGGATGCGGGTTCGCAGTTCATCGTCACGCCCGGCAGCACACAGGATCTGCTGGAGGCGGGTGCGCAAAGCGAATTGCCGCTCCTGCCTGGTATCGCCAGCGCCTCGGAGATCATGATCGGTTACGCGCTGGGCTATCGCCGCTTCAAGCTGTTTCCTGCGGAAATCAGCGGGGGCGTCGGTGCAATCAAGGCGCTGGGTGGCCCGTTCCCGGAAGTGCGTTTTTGCCCCACCGGCGGCGTCAGTGCCGCCAATCTGAAAAGCTACATGGCGCTGCCGAATGTGATGTGTGTGGGGGGCACCTGGATGATCGATAACGCCTGGGTGAAGAACGGTGACTGGGGGCGCATCACCGACGCGACCGCTGAAGCTGTCGCCTTGTTCGGCTGAATCCGTACCCCGTTCGCTGGATTGACCTTCGACAGCTTCCGTTCAAGCAGAAGCTGTTTCAATGACCCCTCGATGGGCGTCACGCAAGAAGTCGTTGTTGCATGGCTATTTAACGGTGTTCCCTTGGTCAGGAGCGCCGTTTTTTTTTTGCATCGTTCTCGAAAGATTCAAGCGCGATAGATATGTACCGCACCCGGTACCGAGCCCTCCCGTATCTTCAGCACTCCTTGTAGTTGTGTTTCCATGAAGCTCTTTGGCGGCACCGTATTCGTATGCGGTCGCCGCCTTTTTTGTGCTGGGTCTGTGGTCAGGCTCGGGTTCAGGTTCAGGAAAAGCGGATCGGCGTTTTCAGAGGACGTTCTCTCAGCGCTTCGCGAGGGCGGCTGCGCAGTGGGTCCAGAAGGGCAGACAGGCCGTTGTGGTCGATTTCATGCATCAACGCGAGCAGGCGACCCAAATCGCCTGCAGGGAACCCCTGACGTGCGAACCAATTCAGGTAATCGCCTGGCAAATCTGCCAAGAGGCGACCTTTATATTTGCCAAAGGGCATTTCCAGACTGACAAGTTGCTTCAGCTTCTCAGCATCCATGACCGCTCCGTCTGTCGCATTAAGTGAACCTCGACGATACGTGCATTCTGCATGTATGCCAATGAGAACATCATGCAGAACGCGATAATCCAATAATTAAACTCGTTTGTAAGTCTATGATGATAAAAGGATTGTTGTTTTCTCTCTAAATGGCACGGGCAATGCAACAAGACTTTCATCGAACGTAGATACATCAACTCTTCGATTAACTGCCATAGAGGAACTGCAAAAATGACAGACATCAACAAAGAAGCCATTTCGATTCTCAATGATTTGATCGAGACCAGTAAAGACGGCGAAAAAGGCTTTCATACTGCCGCCGAAGACCTGAAGAATCCGGAAATCAAAGCATATTTCCTGTCTCGCTCGTCCGAATGCGCTTCGGCGGTACGTGAACTCCAGGCAGAGGTTCGCGCACTGGGTGGTGATCCAGACAATTCGTCGAGCGCCACTGGGACCATTCACCGCCTGTGGGTGGAGCTGAAAGCGGCTGTCACTGGCAAAAGCGACGAAGCAGTGCTCAATGAAGTCGAGCGCGGCGAAGACCACGCCTTGAAAGCCTACAAAGAGGCACGCCAGAAGGCGGAGGAGAAAGCACTGCCTACTAACGTAGTGACCCTGATCAAGCGTCAACTCGTAGGCGTGCAAGCCAATCACGATAAAGTGAAAGCGCTGCGCGACGCCGTACGTAAAGCGAGCTAATCGCTTTAGCGTCCATAAAAAACGCCAGCCCGCCTGGCGTTTTTTTATGGCTGGATCGTTTCGGGCTCGATCGCTGGTTGAGTTTCAACGCGGTTGCGTCCTCTTCGTTTGGCGCGATAGAGCGCGTCGTCTGCTTCAGTAAACAGCTGCGCTTCTTTTTCACTCGAATCTGGTATGCGCGAAGCCACCCCGATGCTGACGGTGACGGCGTGCTGGTCGCCAGCATAAGGCGGCAAAACGGCGATGGCTGCCCTGATCGTCTCAGCCAATGCGTGCGCCCCCTTGAGGTCAGTCTCTGGGAGCACCGCGATGAACTCCTCTCCGCCGTACCGAGCGGCAAGGTCCCCCGGACGACGGATGTTGGCCGACAGCGCTTGGGCCACGTTGCGCAAGGCGATATCCCCTCCATGATGACCATGGCGGTCGTTAAATGCCTTGAAGTGGTCCACATCGATCATGAGTAATGACAGCGGCTTACCCGTCCTGGCGCTGCGTGCCCATTCCTGGCGGAGCACACGATCAAGATGGCGACGGTTGGCCAGGCCGGTCAGGCCATCTGTCGCTGCCAGTTCGGCAAGTTCCCGTTCCGCCTTTTGTCGTAACTGCAACTGTTTGCCGAGCAGGTAGGACAGCCAGAGGATTCCCAGGCATAGCAGGCCAGTGGCTCCCGCAACCAACAGCGTGTTGCGCTTCCAGACGGCGTACACCTCAGCTTGTGACTGGGCGACGACCACGATCAACGGCAGATCGCCCACTCGTGAGAAGGTATAGAGCCGATGCTCGCCATCCAACTCCGATCGAGCAGCGAAGCTGCCGTTGACCTCTCTGAGAATGCGCCGAAAATTCGTTCGTTCGCTCAAATCCTGGCCGATGAACGTTCGCTCGGTTTGCTCCGGCTCCCGGGCCAGCATCACTCCCTGTGCACTGATCAGGTTGATCGTGCCATGTTGTCCCACGTCCAGCCCTCGGAACAGGCGACTGAAGTACGCCAACCGCATTGATGCGGCCACGATGCCCACGAACTTGCCATTGGATGAAGGAATACGGCGGCTGAAACTGATGCACCAGTCCTTGAACCCCCAGCGAGATTTGAAGGGCCCGGTGACCAGCAATCCAAGGGACGGATTGCTTCTGTGCAGGATGAAACTGGGACGGTCAGCGAAGTTGTCGTGGCGGGGAATGACCGAGATGGAATCGGCAACGATGGTGCCGGTTTCATCCAGGACCACCAAGTCGCCCTTGTAAGGCGCGGCAGTCGAGCGATCAAAGACTATTTGTTGGCGCAACTGCGGTGAAACCGACATCACCTCGGGCTGCTGCCATGTTGCAATCATTCCCTCCAGCGAGGTGTCATACAAGTCGGCATTACGCTGCACGTCCGCATCGATGAGTTGCACCACGTTGTGCGCCGCGCGAACCGCACTGTCGGTTGCGCTCGCGTACTCTCGCGCAAGCAACGAGGTAACGATCGATAAAATCGCTATCACCGCCAGCACGCTGCCCGACATCAACATCTTTTCCGAACGGGACCAAGTCCCTTTGCGCACCAGTTCAGCGGACAGTGTCATCGATTAGCTCTTTGGGGAGGACACCTGGAATATGCTCCGCCCGAGTCTGGAGTCGAGCTGTTGCTCAGGCCTGCCAAGATCGAGCTGGGCGATGAGCGACGAGGTGTTTCAAAGCGATGAATTAAAGATCCACCACTTTGAATGATCAAGTATAGGGATCCCAATTTGGCGAATTGATGTGCGAAGGTATGCGGTGGGACACATTCAGACGATGAAGAATCGGCAATAGTGCAGGTTTCAAAGCGTCAAGCGGGGAGGGCGAACAGCTCAAGGGCCACTGGTGTCACTCACCCTCATCGAACCTGTTGTTGATAAGCTCGATCAGGCCCTCCAGGGCAGCCTGCTCGTCTTGTCCCTCGGTCAAAAGGTGAATCTCGGTGCCTTTCCCCGCAGCGAGCATCATGACGGCCATGATGCTTTTGCCGTCGACCATGCTGTCGGGAGAACGGCCGACACGGATCTGGCAGGGATACTTGCCGGCAACGCCGACGAATTTGGCGGCAGCCCGGGCATGCAAGCCCAGCTTGTTGATGATGGTGATTTGGTGAGCGGGCATCGCGTGAAGGGTCCTTTCAGCTGAGGTCGCGGTGGCGGACCTGAACATTCTTGAGCGATTGCTGCAGCACCTGGCCGAGACGTTCGGTCAGGTAGACGGAGCGGTGGTGCCCGCCGGTGCAGCCAATGGCAATGGTGACGTAAGCTCGATTGCTGGCGGCGAAGCGCGGCAACCATTTGGTCAGATAGGAAGCGATGTCCTGAAACATCTCTTCGACGTCGGGTTGGGCTGCAAGGTAGTCGGCAACCGGCTGATCGAGCCCGGATTGCTCGCGCAGTTCGGGTTTCCAGTAGGGATTGGGCAAGCAGCGCACATCGAACACCAAGTCGGCGTCGACCGGCATTCCCCGCTTGAATCCGAACGACTCGATCAGGAAAGCCGTGCCGGGCTCAGGTTTGTTCAGCAGTCGCAACTTCAAAGTGTCGCGCAGCTGATACAGGTTCAGGTGAGTCGTGTCGATGGTCAGGTCGGCGAGGTCGATGATCGGCCCTAGCAGCGTTTTTTCGTCGCGGATGGCCTCGGCCAACGAGCGTGTCGCGTTACTCAGGGGGTGACGGCGACGGGTTTCGGAAAAGCGTTTGAGAAGGGTGGATTCTTCAGCGTCCAGAAACAGCACGTCGCAGCGAATATGTCGGCCACGGACCTCTTCGAGCATGCGCGGGAAGCGGGTCAAATGGCTCGGCAGGTTGCGCGCGTCTATGGAGACCGCGAGCAGCGGTTCGGCCAGTTCAGTGTTGATCAATGCGCGTTCGGCGAGCTCGGGCAGCAGCCCGGCCGGCAGATTGTCGACGCAGTAGAAGCCGCTGTCTTCAAGAACATCGAGGGCCGTACTCTTGCCAGAGCCGGAGCGACCGCTGACGATGATCATGCGCATGATCAGTGGCCGTTCTGGACGTGGAGCACAACGTTGTAGAGCTCATCGCTACTTTTGGCCGCGCGCAGGCTGGCGCGGACGTCGGCGCGATCGAGCATGCTGGCGATCTGGCGCAGCAGCTCCAGATGAGCATCGGTTGCCGCTTCGGGCACGAGCAGGACGAAAAGCAGGTCTACAGGCGCGCCGTCGATGGCATCGAAGTCAACAGGCCGCTCCAGATGGAGCACCGCGCTGACCGGCGCACTGCATCCCTTGAGCCGACAGTGCGGAATGGCGATGCCGTTTCCGAAACCGGTCGAGCCCAGTTTTTCGCGGGCAATGAGGCTTTCGTACACAGTTTCCCAGTCGAACTCGGGCACTTGCTGCCCGATCAGTCTGGCGATCTGTTCCAGTACGGCTTTTTTACTGCCGCCTGGCACGTTCACCAAGGAACGGCCAGGGGTCAGGATGTTTTCAAGTCGGATCATGGATGGGGAGTATCAGCGAGCTGCCGCACCCTTGAGGATGCTTTGCTGCTTTTCCTTATGCTTGAGCAATTGTCTGTCGAGCTTGTCCGTGAGCAGGTCGATCGCCGCGTACATGTCGTCATGTTCCGCAATGGCAACCACCTCTCCACCAGGGATATGCAAGGTGGCCTCGATCTTCTGTTTGAGCTTCTCGACGGCCATCGTCACCTGCACGTTCGTAATCTTGTCAAAGTGCCCTTCGAGCTTCTTCAGCTTCAGCTCGACGTACTCGCGCAGAGGCTTGGTGACTTCCAGTTGGTGTCCACTGATGTTGACTTGCATACAGCTTCTCCTTCGTTGCCAGTGCATTAAGAGGCAGGCTTGGATGCCTGCCACTGGAACGCTGTGGCTGTGGCGTTACATCAGTCGCTTACGTTCGCTCGAAGGCGCTATCCCGAGAGATTCGCGATACTTGGCGACGGTGCGACGCGCCACTTGAATGCCTTGTGCCTCCAGTAAACCAGCGATCTTGCTGTCGCTCAACGGCTTTTTCTGATTTTCCGCGGCAACCAGTTTCTTGATGATCGCGCGGATCGCCGTGGACGAGCATTCACCGCCTTCGGAGGTGCTGACGTGACTGGAAAAGAAGTACTTCAGTTCATAGATGCCACGGGGCGTGTGCATGAATTTCTGCGTGGTCACGCGTGAAATCGTCGATTCGTGCATGCCCACCGCTTCTGCGATGTCATGCAGCACCAAGGGTTTCATTGCCTCGTCGCCGTATTCCAGGAAACCCCTCTGATGCTCGACGATCTGGGTCGCCACTTTCATGAGGGTCTCGTTCCGGCTTTGCAGGCTCTTGATGAACCAGCGCGCTTCCTGCAACTGATTGCGCATGAAGGTGTTGTCCGCACTGGTGTCGGCGCGACGCACGAAACCGGCGTACTGAGGATTCACCCGCAGGCGCGGCACTGCCTCCTGGTTGAGTTCGACCAGCCAACGTTCGTTGTCCTTGCGCACGATGACGTCCGGCACGACGTATTCGGCTTCGGTCGACTCGATCTGCGAGCCGGGGCGGGGATTGAGGCTCTGAACCAGCTCGATGACCTGACGCAGGTCGTCTTCCTTGATTTTCATCCGGCGCATCAATTGCGCGTAATCGCGGCTGCCCAGCAAATCGATGTAGTCGCTGACCAGTCGCTGGGCTTCGGCCAACCACTTGGTCTTCACCGGAAGCTGGCGCAATTGCAGCAGCAGGCATTCGCTCAGCGTCCTAGCACCGACGCCAGCCGGTTCGAACTGCTGGATGCGGTGCAGGACGGCTTCGATTTCGTCCAGTTCGATGTCGAGTTCTGGATCGAATGCGTCGAGCAATTCCTCCAGCGACTCGTCCAGATATCCCTGGTTGTTGATGCAGTCGATCAGCGTGACGGCAATCAGGCGGTCGGTGTCGGACATGGGCGCCAGGTTCAACTGCCAGAGCAGATGGCTTTGCAGGCTCTCACCCGCCGAGGTGCGGGTGGTGAAGTCCCACTCATCGTCATCGTTGCTTGGCAGGCTGCTGGCGCTGGTCTGGTAGATGTCTTCCCACGCCGTATCGACGGGCAGTTCGTTGGGAATGCGTTCGCTGTCGCCCCATTCGCCGTCTTCGAGATTGTCGACCGTGGTGGTCGAAGATTCCTGGTATGTCGGTTCTTGAACGTCGGCAGCTGGCTTGGCTTCGACGTTATCGGCCATGGGATCAGCGTTGTCGAAATCGTCGCCTTCTTCCTGGCGTTCCAGCATGGGGTTGGATTCCAATGCCTCCTGGATTTCCTGTTGAAGATCCAGCGTCGACAATTGGAGCAAGCGGATGGCCTGTTGCAGCTGCGGCGTCATCGTCAGCTGCTGGCCCATTCTCAAGACTAGCGAAGGTTTCATGGCAGGGGCTTAATACCTTATTCGCCGGCGCGCTCGCGCCATCCACTACGAGGCGCCGAGGCGCCAAACTAAGCAAATTATATGCCTGAAAGCGGCTCGTTTGCCTAGAGTGTGATGGCAGTTAATGCGAGGTTGGCGATGAGCCGCATGCTGCGTTCACTCGCCACCCGCTCGTCATCGGCCTTTTAAAGGCGGAACTCGTGGCCGAGGTACACTTCCTTCACCAATTGGTTGGCAAGGATCGTTTCGGCATCACCCTCTGCGATGAGCTGCCCATCGTTAACGATGTAGGCTGTTTCGCAGATATCGAGCGTTTCACGGACATTGTGATCAGTGATCAGAACGCCGATGCCTTTCGCTTTCAGGTGGTGGATGATCTGCTTGATGTCGCCAACGGAGATAGGGTCGACACCGGCGAAAGGTTCGTCCAGCAGGATGAACTTGGGGGAGGTGGCCAAGGCCCGTGCAATTTCCACACGGCGGCGCTCACCACCCGACAGGCTCATGCCCAGGTTGTCGCGGATGTGGGTGATGTGAAATTCCTGGAGCAGGCTTTCCAGCTCCTTGCGACGCCCGGCGCGGTCGAGGTCCTTGCGGGTCTCGAGGATGGCCATGATGTTGTCCGAGACCGACAGCTTGCGGAAGATCGAGGCTTCCTGCGGCAGATAGCCAATACCGGCGCGGGCGCGACCGTGCATGGGCTGATGGCTCACATCCTGATCGTCGATCAGCACGCGGCCCTGATCGGCCTGCACCAGGCCGACGATCATGTAGAAGCAGGTCGTCTTGCCTGCGCCGTTCGGCCCCAGGAGGCCAACGATCTGGCCGCTGTCGATGGACAGGCTGACGTCACGGACGACCTGGCGAGCCTTGTAGGACTTGGCCAGGTGTTGGGCTTTCAGCGTTGCCATTACTGGGCCTTCTGCTGGTCGGTTTTCTTTTTCGGCTGGATCACCATGTCGACGCGAGGGCGCGATTCGGTGACCTTGCTGCCGTTGGCGCGGCCGGCGCTCGCCAGCTTGCGCACGGTGTCATAGACAATCTTCTCGCCCTGGGTGGTGTTGTTGTCCTTGTCGACAACCTTGGCCTTGTCGATCAGCACGACCCGGTTTTGCGGAGCATGGTACTGAATCGTTACGCCCCAGCCCTGAACGGGTTTCGGATCACCTGCCGTCTGCAGCTGTTCGAAATACGCAAGGTTACCCACGGAAGTCACGACGTCGATGTCGCCCGCCGGAGTGCGCGTCATGGTCACCTTGTTGCCGGTGACCTTCATCGAGCCTTGGGTAATGATCACATTCCCGGTGTAGGTGGCGATGCCTTGTTTATCATCCAGCTGGGCGTCGTCGGCCTGGATACGGATAGGCTGATCCTGATCGTTCGGCAGAGCCCAGGCGCTCACGCTTCCCAGTGCTGCGCCCAAGCCGAGCAAAATAGGGAGGGTTTTAAGGAGCCTCATACTGTCCTCTTGCATTCGATAGCAGGTGAATCCTGCTTTCTTTTAGATAGGCCTTCATACCCGTACCGGTGCTCACGCCGTTAAATCCGTCGATTCTAACGGGTTGCGCGGTTTCCGCATATTGCTTCTGAGGGAAGACGGTCATGCGGGTGCTGGTGATGATCGTGGTGCGGTTCTTTTCGTCGGTGCGGTTGATGCGCACATCGTCGATCAGCTCGACGTGGTCGCCGCCAGGTGAGACTTCAGCGCGCACGCTTTTCACATGCCACGGAAATTCCGTTCCGCGGTACATCGCCAGGACAGGCGTCGTCATCAGTGTCACGTCTGTGGCCTTGAGGTGCTCCACCTTGTCCGCCGTCAGGTCGTACTGGACCGAGCCGTCTTCCAGGTACTGGATGCTGTGGGCGTTCGTCGCATAGTAGTCGATCGCGCTTTCGTCCACGGCCGGCTTGGGTTGGTCCATGAAGCTTTCCGGGCTGATGTTCCAGTAGCCCGCCGCTGCAAGCAGTGCGGCAAGGACACCGAATGTCAGAAATGTACGAATCCGTTTACTCAGCATAATTGCACTTCTATAAGTAGGCGGCGTGGGCCGCTTCGAGGTTGCCCTGAGCGCTCAGGATCAACTCGCAGAATTCCCGGGCAGCGCCTTCGCCGCCGCGTGCCTGGGTGACGCCGTCCGCATGTTCGCGGACGAAACCGGCCGCGTTGGCAACCGCCATGCCCAGACCGACGCGGCGAATCACCGGCAGATCCGGCAGATCATCGCCCAGGTAGGCCACCTGTTCGTAGCTCAGGTTCAATTGCTCGAGCAGTTCATCGAGCACCACCAATTTGTCTTCGCGGCCCTGATAAAGGTGCGCGATGCCCAGGTTCTTGGCGCGGCGCTCCACGACAGGCGTCTTGCGTCCGCTGATGATAGCGGTAGTCACGCCGGAATTGATCAGCATCTTGATACCCTGACCATCCAGTGTGTTGAACGTCTTGAATTCACTGCCATCTTCAAGGAAGTACAGGCGGCCGTCCGTCAGGACGCCGTCGACATCGAAGACAGCCAGTTTGATTTTCTTGCCGCGTTGCATCAGTTCGTTCATTTCGTCACTCACTTACATGACTCCCGCGCGCAGCAAGTCCTGAAGGTTGAAGGCGCCGATAGGGTGGTCGTTCTCATCGACCACGATCAAGGCGCCGATCTTGTTGTCTTCCATGATCTTCAAGGCTTCGGCGGCGAGCATTTCCTGATGCACCGTCTTGCCATGGACGGTCATCACCTCGTCAATGGACGCGTTGCGGAGGTCGATGTCGCGATCCAGTGTGCGGCGCAGATCGCCGTCGGTGAAGATCCCGGCCAGACGACCATCCGCTTCGAGAATGGCCGTCATGCCAAGGCCCTTGCGGGTCATTTCCATCAGCGAGTCGCGCAGCGGCGTGCCACGGGCGACTTTTGGCAGCGCGTCCCCCGTGTGCATGACGTGCTCGACCTTCAGCAGCAGGCGTCTACCCAGCGCGCCGCCCGGGTGCGAGAAGGCGAAGTCCTCGGCGGTAAAGCCGCGAGCGTCGAGCAGTGCCACGGCCAGCGCATCGCCCATGACCAGCGCTGCGGTGGTCGACGATGTGGGTGCCAGGTTCAGCGGGCAGGCCTCTTTCTCCACGCGTGCGTTGAGGTTGACGTCTGCGGCCTTGGCCAGAGCGGATTCGGGGTTGCCGGTCAGGCTGATAAGCTGGATGCCCAGGCGTTTGATCAGTGGCAACAGCGTCACGATTTCGGCAGTCGTGCCTGAATTGGACAAGGCCAGGATGATGTCCTCGCCGGTGATCATGCCCATGTCGCCGTGGCTGGCCTCGGCAGGGTGCACGAAGAAGGCAGGGGTACCCGTGCTGGCCAGGGTGGCGGCGATTTTCTTGCCGATGTGCCCGGACTTGCCCATGCCGACGACCACCACCCGGCCCTTGCTGGCGAGAATCATCTCGCAGGCACTGACGAAGTCCGCGTCAATGTGCGCGAGCAGACTTTCGACCGCTTCGATTTCGAGGCGGATGGTGCACTGGGCGGATTGGATCAGGTCGCGAGGGTTGGTCATGTCTGAAAAGGGTCGGTCGGGTGAAAAGGCGGCGATTATAGCGACAATGTTGAAAACCCTCACGCCTCATCGCAGTTCTTTGTTTATCGAAACGACTGTTCCTTCAGCGCTTGTCACCCAATTGCGCTGACGTTGGAAGGAAATTTCCACGGGCCATGAAATATTTCGCTGAAATTACAACTGACCAAGTTGGCGCTTGGGCGGCGTACGACAGCGGTGTTATAGTCCGCGGCTTGTTCGGCCCCTCCAGGCGGAGTGTCGATCGAATACGACGCGATCTCTGAGAGGCAGGCTGCATCGCAAGGAGTTTAGATGAGCGCCGATAACGCCTACGCGGTCGAGCTGAAGGGAGTGTCCTTCAAGCGCGGCACGCGCAGCATCTTCAATAATGTGGATATCCGCATCCCCCGGGGCAAGGTCACCGGCATCATGGGGCCGTCGGGCAGTGGTAAGACCACCCTGCTGCGATTGATGGGCGCACAGCTGCGTCCCAGTGCCGGCGAGGTCTGGGTCAATGGCCAGAACCTGCCGAAGTTGTCGCGCAGCGATCTGTTCGATGCGCGCAAACAGATGGGCGTCCTCTTTCAGAGCGGTGCACTGTTCACCGATCTCGATGTTTTTGAAAACGTCGCGTTTCCCCTGCGCGTGCACACCCAGCTTCCGGAAGACATGATTCGCGACATCGTGCTGCTGAAATTGCAGGCGGTGGGGCTGCGCGGTGCCGTCGAGTTGATGCCCGACGAACTGTCGGGCGGCATGAAGCGCCGGGTCGCGCTGGCGCGCGCCATCGCTCTCGATCCGCAGATTCTCATGTATGACGAACCCTTCGTGGGCCAGGACCCGATCGCCATGGGGGTGCTGGTTCGGTTGATTCGCCTGCTCAACGATGCGCTCGGCATCACCAGTGTCGTCGTCTCTCACGATCTGGCCGAAACCGCGAGCATTGCAGACTATCTCTATGTGGTCGGCGACGGTCAGGTTCTGGGGCAGGGAACGCCGCAGGAATTGATGCAGTCGGATAACCCGCGCATTCGCCAGTTCATGACAGGGGATCCAGACGGCCCTGTACCTTTTCACTATCCGGCGCCGGATTTTCGCGAAGATCTTTTGGGGAAGCGCTGATGCGCAGAAAGTCGTTGATGGATCGCGTTCGCCTGATGGGGCGATCCGCGATCGATATTGTTGCAGTACTGGGGCGTTCGGGCCTGTTTCTGGCTCACGCCTTGCTGGGGCGGGGCGGTATCGGCGGTGGCTTCCAGTTGCTGGTTCGCCAGCTTTACTCGGTGGGGGTGATGTCCCTGGCGATCATCGTCGTCTCCGGCATTTTCATCGGCATGGTGCTGGCGTTGCAGGGCTTCAGTATTCTGGCCAAATACGGCTCGGAGCAAGCGGTCGGGCAAATGGTCGCGCTGACTCTTTTGCGTGAGCTGGGGCCCGTGGTCACTGCCTTGCTGTTCGCAGGTCGCGCCGGGTCGGCGCTGACGGCGGAAATCGGCAACATGAAATCCACTGAGCAGTTGTCCAGCCTTGAGATGATCGGTGTCGATCCGCTGAAATACATCGTGGCGCCTCGGCTATGGGCAGGCTTCATCTCCTTGCCGGTGCTCGCGCTGATTTTCAGCGTCGTCGGCATCTGGGGCGGTTCGTGGGTCGCCGTCGATTGGCTGGGCGTCTACGAAGGTTCGTTCTGGGCCAACATGCAGAACAGCGTTTCCTTTCCCAACGACGTCATCAACGGTGTCATTAAAAGCGTTGTCTTCGCTTTCGTGGTCACCTGGATTGCCGTTTTCCAAGGCTATGACTGCGAGCCCACCTCCGAGGGGATCAGTCGCGCCACGACCAAGACCGTGGTTTATGCCTCTTTGGCCGTACTGGGCCTGGACTTTATTCTGACCGCCTTGATGTTTGGAGACTTCTGATGCAAAACCGCGCCCTCGAAACCGGTGTCGGCCTGTTCCTGCTGGCCGGTATCCTGGCTCTGCTCTTGCTGGCCCTGCGCGTCAGCGGTCTGAGCGCCAGCACGACCACTGACAGCTATAAACTTTATGCAAATTTCGACAATATCGCCGGTTTGACTGTCAGAGCGAAGGTGACCATGGCCGGTGTGACCATCGGCAAGGTCACAGCGATCGATCTGGACCACGATACTTTTACGGGCCGTGTGACCATGGAAGTCGACAAGCGGGTCAACAACCTGCCGTCCGACTCCACCGCTTCGATCCTCACCGCAGGCCTGCTGGGCGAAAAGTACGTCGGCATCAGCGTAGGTGGGGACGACCAGTTGCTAAAGGATGGCGGTACGATTCATGACACCCAGTCGTCGTTGGTACTCGAGGACCTGATCGGCAAATTCCTGCTCAACTCTGTGGGTAAAGACGCCAAATGAGGAGTTTTTTCATGATCTCGATTCTGCGCCGTGGCCTTCTGGTGCTGCTGGCTGCTCTGCCTCTGTTTGCCAACGCGGCTGCCAGCCTGTCCTCCGCCCATGACCTGGTGGACAACACCACCAAGCAATTGCTGGCGGATCTGGCTGCCAACAAAGAAAGTTACAAGACCAACCCGCAGGCCTTTTATGACGCGCTCAATGGAATCGTCGGTCCGGTGATCGATGCCGACGGCATCTCCAAGAGCATCATGACCGTCAAGTACTCGCGTAACGCCACACCGGCACAGATGCAGCGCTTCCAGGAAAACTTCAAGCGCAGCCTGATCCAGTTCTATGGCAATGCGCTGCTGGAGTACAACAACCAGGGCATTACCGTTGGCTCGGCGCGTGACGACGGCTCTGATCGTGCTTCGGTCGACATGTCGGTCAAGGGCAACAACGGCGCGGTGTACCCCGTTTCTTACACCCTCGTGAAGATCAACGATAACTGGAAAGTGCGTAACGTGATCATCAACGGCATCAACATCGGCAAACTGTTCCGTGACCAGTTTGCCGATGCGATGCAGCGCAATGGCAACAACCTGGACAAGACCATCGATGGCTGGGCCGGTGAAGTCGCCAAGGCCAAGGATGCCACTGAAAACTCGCCTGAAAAGGTCGTCAAATGAGTGAGGCATGTGTCACCGCGGTCGGCGGCGGCGAATTGAAGTTGTTCGGCATCCTGGACTATCGCACCGCTCCCGCCTTGCGCAAGCAGGGCGCCGAACTGATCAAGGCCAGTGATTCGCCTTCCGTGGTGCTCGATTGCTCGGCAGTGGAGAAATCGAGCAGCGTAGGGCTGGCCTTGCTTCTGGCCTTCATGCGCGATGCTCAGGCAGCGGGCAAATCGGCCAGCGTTCGTGCACTGCCGGAAGACATGAGAGAAATCGCGCAGGTATCGGGTGTCACCGAGGTGTTCGAACAACATTGATCGCCGTCATCGCTCAAGCCCCTCGTCCGGCTCCTGCAAAGCAGGGTTCGCAACGAGAGGGCTTTTTTGTATGATGGCCGACCCGCGCGCGTAGGGCGCCGATTGAGGTTAAGCATGCAGGCCGTAGAAGTTAAGAGCTTCCTTGAAGGTAAGCTGCCAGAGGTCCAGGTCGAAGTTGAAGGCGAAGGCTGCAACTTCCAGCTGAACGTGATCAGCGATGAACTGGCTACACTGAGTCCAGTCAAGCGCCAGCAGCAGATCTACACGCATTTGAACCCTTGGATCGCCGATGGCAGCATCCATGCGGTCACCATGAAATTTTTCAGCCGCGCGGCTTGGGCCGAGCGCACCTGAGCCACGTTGGCGTCGAGATCCCAATGGACAAACTGATTATTACTGGCGGCATTCGCCTCGATGGCGAAATCCGCATTTCCGGGGCGAAGAACTCTGCCCTGCCGATTCTCGCAGCCACCTTGCTGGCTGATGGTCCCGTCACCGTCGCCAACCTGCCGCACCTGCACGACATCACGACCATGATCGAGCTGTTCGGTCGCATGGGCATCGAGCCCATCATCGATGAGAAGCTCAGCGTTGAAATCGACCCCCGCACCATCAAGACCTTGGTCGCACCGTACGAACTGGTGAAAACCATGCGTGCGTCCATTCTGGTCCTGGGGCCGATGGTTGCGCGCTTCGGTGAGGCCGAAGTCGCCTTGCCGGGTGGCTGTGCCATCGGTTCGCGTCCTGTCGACCTGCACATTCGCGGGCTTGAAGCCATGGGCGCGATCATTGAAGTCGAAGGCGGGTACATCAAGGCCAAGGCGCCGGAAGGCGGGCTGCGTGGCGCTCATTTCTTCTTCGATACCGTAAGCGTCACGGGCACTGAGAACATCATGATGGCCGCCGCGCTGGCAAAAGGGCGCAGCGTCCTGCAGAACGCCGCCCGCGAGCCGGAAGTCGTCGATCTGGCGAACTTCATCAACGCCATGGGCGGCAAGGTCTCCGGCGCCGGTACCGACACCATCACCATCGAAGGTGTCGAGCGCTTGGGTCGGGCGACGTATCGCGTCATGCCTGACCGGATCGAGACCGGCACCTATCTGGTCGCCGCTGCCGTGACCGGCGGTCGCGTCAAGGTCAAGGATACTGATCCGACTATTCTCGAAGCGGTGCTGGAAAAGCTGCGTGAAGCTGGAGCAGAAATCACCACCGGCGAAGACTGGATCGAGCTGAACATGCACGGCAAGCGTCCGAAGGCCGTAAACCTGCGAACCGCCCCGTACCCGGCGTTTCCGACAGACATGCAGGCGCAGTTCATCTCGCTGAACGCCATTGCCGAAGGCACCGGCGCGATCATCGAAACGATTTTCGAAAACCGTTTCATGCATGTCTACGAGATGCACCGTATGGGCGCGCAGATCCAGGTCGAAGGCAATACTGCGATCGTCACCGGTTGTGAGAAGCTCAAGGGCGCGCCGGTCATGGCCACCGACTTGCGTGCTTCGGCCAGCCTGGTGCTGTCGGCGCTGGTCGCCCAAGGCGATACGCTGATCGACCGCATCTACCACATCGACCGCGGCTACGAATGCATCGAAGAGAAGCTGCAGATGCTGGGTGCGAAGATCCGTCGCGTACCGGGCTAGCGGTGAGTGGTCCGTGGCGGTTCGCGCCGTGCGAACGGCCACGGGCTGATTGAAAGTTCGACCTTTTGAATCGTTTCGCTTCGGCCCTTCCCAGGTTCGAAGAGTGTCGGGCGCCACTTGCGACCCGACATGCGCATGCTGATAAGGACTGACGTTTTCCATGTTGACCATCGCACTGTCCAAGGGCCGGATCCTTGACGACACCTTGCCGCTTCTCGCTGCTGCGGGCATCGTGCCGACCGAGAACCCGGACAAGAGCCGCAAGTTGATTATCCCGACGACTCAGGATGACGTGCGTCTGCTGATTGTCCGGGCCACCGATGTGCCAACCTACGTCGAGCATGGTGCGGCGGATCTGGGCGTGGCAGGCAAGGATGTCCTCATGGAATATGGCGGTCAGGGTCTTTACGAGCCGCTGGACCTGCAAATTGCCAAGTGCAAGTTGATGACTGCCGGTGCGGTTGGCGCCGCGGAGCCGAAAGGCCGACTGCGTGTGGCCACCAAATTCGTCAATGTCGCCAAGCGTTATTATGCCGAGCAGGGGCGTCAGGTCGACATCATCAAGCTGTACGGTTCGATGGAATTGGCACCCCTGGTCGGGCTGGCCGACAAGATCATCGACGTCGTCGACACGGGCAACACCTTGCGTGCCAATGGCCTTGAGCCCCAGGATCTGATCGCGACCATCAGCTCGCGCCTGGTGGTGAACAAGGCCTCGATGAAAATGCAACACGCGCGTATCCAGTCGTTGATCGATACGCTTCGCACAGCCGTGGAGTCGCGACACCGCGGCTGACTGTCTGGCGCAACGGCTTCGAACGTTGCGCCCAGCTATCCGCGTCATAGCCAAATTTCTCAGGTGCCTGCGCGGATGGCTTGGTAGCTTAGGCTCCTGCCTTTGCTCAAGGCTCCTGAGAAAACGCCATTTATAGAGGCTCACGCTATGACCAGTCCCAATACCCTTCGCCGACTCGACGCTGCTGATCCGGATTTCGCTCGACATCTGGCTCATCTGCTGAGCTGGGAGAGTGTGTCCGACGACGCGGTCAACCAGCGTGTGCTGGATATCATCAAGAATGTCCGCGAGCGCGGCGACGCAGCCGTGGTGGAGTACACCCAGCGCTTCGACGGCCTGAACGCGCAGTCGATGGCCGACCTGATCCTGCCCCGCGAGCGTCTGGAACTGGCGCTGACCCGCATCACACCCGCCCAGCGTCAGGCGCTTGAAAAAGCAGCCGAGCGCGTACGCAGCTACCACGAGCGCCAAAAGCAGGATTCCTGGAGCTACACCGAGCCCGATGGGACCGTGTTGGGCCAGAAGGTCACGCCGTTGGACCGTGCAGGCCTCTACGTGCCAGGCGGCAAGGCCTCCTATCCGTCCTCTGTGCTCATGAACGCGATTCCGGCCAAGGTGGCTGGCGTCGGTGAGGTGGTGATGGTGGTGCCGACGCCCCGTGGCGAGGTCAACGAGTTGGTGCTGGCCGCGGCCTGCATCGCCGGTGTCGATCGCGTCTTCACGATTGGCGGTGCTCAGGCGGTTGCAGCGCTGGCGTACGGCACGGAAAGCGTCCCGCAGGTGGATAAAGTGGTCGGGCCGGGCAATATCTACGTCGCCACTGCCAAACGCCATGTCTTCGGGCAGGTCGGCATCGACATGATCGCCGGGCCTTCCGAAATTCTGGTGGTGTGCGACGGCCAGACCGATCCGGACTGGATCGCCATGGACTTGTTCTCTCAGGCAGAGCACGACGAGGACGCCCAGGCTATTCTGGTCAGCCCTGATGCCGATTTCCTCGACCGGGTGGCCGCCAGCATCAGCAAACTGATGCCGACCATGGAACGTGCCGACATCATCCAGACCTCCATCACCGGGCGCGGCGCGCTCATCAAGGTGGCCGACATGGCCCAGGCCATCGAAGTCGCCAATCGTATCGCACCCGAGCACCTGGAACTGTCAGTGGCGGACCCACAGGCCTGGCTGCCGCAGATTCGTCATGCCGGCGCGATTTTCATGGGGCGCCACACGTCCGAAGCGCTGGGCGACTACTGCGCTGGCCCGAACCACGTCTTGCCCACTTCCGGCACCGCGCGCTTCTCATCGCCGCTGGGCGTCTACGACTTCCAGAAGCGTTCCTCGATCATTTTCTGTTCGGAACAAGGCGCGTCGGAACTGGGCAAGACCGCCTCGGTGCTGGCACGTGGCGAGTCATTGACCGCCCACGCACGCAGCGCTGAATACCGAATCGTCGACACACCTCAGGAAGGCCGTTGATCATGAGCAAGTTCTGGAGTCCCTTCGTCCGTGATCTCGTGCCTTACGTGCCGGGTGAGCAACCGAAGTTGAGCAAGTTGGTGAAGCTGAACACTAACGAAAACCCCTATGGCCCTTCGCCCAAAGCCATCGAAGCGATGCGCGCCGAGGTCAACGACAACCTGCGTTTGTATCCGGACCCGAACAGCGACCTGCTGAAACAGGCCGTGGCCCGGTACTACGGCGTCGATGCCCGTCAGGTGTTTTTGGGCAACGGTTCGGATGAAGTCCTCGCCCACGCGTATCACGCGTTCTTCCTGCGGGATAAGCCGCTGCTCTTCCCGGACATCAGCTACAGCTTCTATCCGGTGTACTGCGGCCTCTATGGCGTCGAGTACGAAGCGGTGCCGCTGGACGACCAATTTCAGATTCGCGTCGAGGACTACAGCCGTCCAAATGGCGGCATCATCTTTCCGAACCCCAACGCACCGACGGGCTGCCTGCTTGCACTCGACGCCGTCGAACGCATCGTCGAAGCCAACCCGGACTCGGTGGTGATCGTCGATGAGGCTTACATTGACTTCGGCGGTCAGAGCGCAATTGCTCTTGTGGCTCGCTACCCGAACCTGTTGGTCACGCAGACGCTGTCCAAGTCCCGCTCGCTGGCAGGCCTGCGAGTGGGCCTGGCCGTCGGGCATCCGGACCTGATCGAGGCGCTGGAGCGGGTCAAAAACAGCTTCAATTCCTACCCGTTGGATCGCATGGCCATTGTCGGCGCCGCAGCCGCGTTCGATGATCGCGAGTATTTCGATAAAACCTGCGGGCTGGTCATCGCCAGCCGTGAGCAGTTGGTGGGGCAACTGCAAGCCAAGGGCTTCGAGGTGCTGCCGTCTGCGGCCAACTTCATCTTTGCTCGTCACCCGAACCACGATGCGGCGGGCCTGGCTGCTAAGGTCCGGGAGCAGGGCGTTATCGTGCGCCATTTCAAGCAGGCACGCATTGCCCAGTTCCTGCGTATCACGATCGGCACGCCAGAACAGAATCAGGCGCTGGTGGAGGCGCTGGGGGATCTTTGATCTGTTGTCTCGCCAATAAAAAACCGCCGTATTCGGCGGTTTTTTTATTTGGCGGGTTAACGATTTTCCGCTGAGTAGCCCAACGGCTCAGTCATCGGCAGCCGGTGGCGGCGTCTGCGGTGGGCGCAGGCCCACTTCAGCCGTCAGTTTCAATTCCTTGCCGTTGCGCATGACCTGAATTGCGATTCGCTCGGAAGGCTTGGTGCGGGCCACCTGGTTCATCGACTTGCGGCCGTCGCCCGCCGGCTCGCCATTGATGCTCAAAATCACGTCGCCCAATTGAAGGCCGGCCTTTTGCGCAGGCCCATCGCGGAAAATACCGGCAACGACGATGCCGGGGCGGTCCTTCAGGCCAAAGGACTCAGCCAGCTCCTGGGTCAAGGGTTGCACCTCGATGCCCAGCCAGCCACGAATCACTTGGCCGTGTTCGATGATGGACTTCATCACTTCCAGCGCCAGCTTGGTCGGGATCGCAAAACCGATGCCCTGAGAGCCGCCGGATTTGGAGAAAATCGCGGTATTGATCCCGGTGAGGTTGCCGTTGGCATCCACCAGCGCGCCGCCGGAGTTGCCTGGGTTGATGGCGGCATCGGTCTGGATGAAGTCTTCGTAGGTGTTCAGACCCAACTGGTTACGCCCCGTGGCACTGATGATCCCCATCGTCACCGTCTGGCCGACGCCGAACGGGTTGCCGATGGCCAGCGCGACATCACCGATGCGGATGTTGTCCGAGCTGCCCAGCGTAATGGAGGGCAGGTTTTTCAAGTCAATCTTCAAAACCGCCAGGTCGGTTTCCGGATCGCTGCCGATCACCCGTGCGATGGTTTCCCGGCCGTCTTTGAGCGCCACGACGATCTGATCGGCACCTGAGGTGACGTGGTTGTTGGTCAACAGGTAGCCCTCGGGGCTCATGATCACCGCCGAACCCAGGCTGGACTCCATGCGTCGCTGCTTGGGCAGGTTGTCACCGAAGAAGCGCCGGAACTGTGGGTCTTCGAACAGCGGATGATTCGGCTTGTTGTTGACCATCTTGGTTGTGTACAGGTTGGCCACCGCAGGGGCGGCGCTGCTCACGGCATCGGCGTACGACACCGGCCCCTGTTGAATGAAGGCGGTCTGCGGGGCTTGCTGCAGGTTGACGTCCTGGCTGGGCAGGCCGACCCACTGCGGATAACGCTGAATAATCAATAAAGCGATAAGCACACCAGCGAGCAATGGCCAGCCGAGAAAACGCAGCGCTTTGAGCATCGAACAAGGTCCTGAAAGGAAAAAACGCAGCGTACCTGCGCCATAATGGCGGGCATTATACGAGGACCGGCACGGTCTGAAATGCCTATTTAGGAGACTTTTATGGCTGTTTCTCTGAACACACTCGTTGAAGAAGCCGACCGCTATTTGGGCAGTGCACGGATTCAGGATTATTGCCCCAACGGTCTGCAGGTCGAAGGGCGGCCACATGTCACCCGGATCGTCTCCGGCGTCACGGCCAGCCAGGCATTGCTGGATGCCGCAGTCGATGCCGAGGCGGATGTCGTGCTCGTGCATCACGGGTATTTCTGGAAAGGAGAGGACGCCCGTATCACCGGGATGAAGCAACGTCGGCTGAAGACGCTCCTCAAGCACGATATCAGTCTGCTCGCCTATCATCTGCCCCTCGACCTGCACGCCGAAGTGGGTAACAACGTGCAACTGGCAAGACAGTTGGACATTACGGTGGAAGGGCCGCTCGACCCGGACAATCCACGCATCGTGGGGCTTGTCGGCTCACTCTCCGAACCCATGACGCCGCGGGATTTCGCCCACCGGGTGCAGAGCGCGCTGGGGCGTGAACCGTTGCTGATCGAGGGCAGCGAGATGATTCGCCGCGTGGGCTGGTGCACCGGGGGCGGGCAGGGTTACATCGATCAGGCCGTGCTGGCAGGCGTCGACCTGTATTTGAGCGGCGAGGCCTCGGAGCAAACGTTCCACAGCGCGCGGGAAAACGACATCAGCTTCATTGCCGCGGGTCATCACGCGACGGAGCGATACGGCGTTCAAGCGTTGGGGGATTACCTGGCGCGACGCTTTGCGCTGGAGCATTTGTTCATCGACTGCCCGAATCCCATCTGATGGGTCATGCCGAGTCGATTGCAGCGTGTCTGTAGAGAGTGAAGTCATCGTCTTTTGCGTCTCATCCGGCCGATTGTTGACCACGCGCAATCCAAGGCGGCGGCGTCAAGAACGGTCCAAATCCCGAGCTATATGGTTATACCGTTTCGATCTATAGAGGCCGCTGATTAGAATCAGCCCCCATGATAAAGTGCCTCGCTCGATAGAGCCCGCAGGCTCTCCATACAAGTACGTGATCCCGTGAGTAACCATGGTCGACAAACTGACGCATCTGAAACAGTTGGAGGCGGAAAGCATCCACATCATCCGTGAGGTCGCCGCCGAGTTCGATAACCCGGTGATGCTGTACTCGATCGGCAAGGACTCCGCCGTGATGCTGCACCTGGCACGCAAGGCGTTCTTTCCGGGCAAGCTGCCGTTCCCGGTGATGCACGTCGACACGCGTTGGAAATTCCAGGAGATGTACCGCTTCCGCGACAAGATGGTCGAGGAGATGGGGCTTGAGTTGATTACCCACATCAACCCGGAAGGGGTGGCCCAGGACATCAACCCGTTCACCCACGGCAGCTCCAAGCACACCGACATCATGAAAACCCAGGGCCTGAAGCAGGCGCTGGACAAACACGGCTTCGACGCTGCCTTTGGCGGTGCCCGCCGCGATGAAGAGAAGTCCCGCGCCAAGGAGCGGGTGTACTCGTTCCGCGACAGCAAGCATCGCTGGGACCCTAAAAACCAGCGCCCGGAGCTGTGGAACGTCTACAACGGCAACGTCAATAAGGGCGAGTCCATCCGGGTGTTCCCGCTTTCCAACTGGACCGAGCTGGACATCTGGCAGTACATCTACCTCGAAGGCATCCCGATCGTGCCGTTGTACTTCGCCGCCGAGCGCGAAGTGATCGAAAAGAACGGCACGCTGATCATGATCGACGACGAGCGCATCCTTGAGCACCTGACCGATGAAGAAAAGGCGCGCATCGTCAAGAAAAAGGTGCGTTTCCGTACGCTTGGTTGCTACCCGTTGACGGGCGCTGTCGAGTCGGAGGCCGAAACCCTGACAGACATCATCCAGGAAATGCTCCTGACGCGAACGTCCGAGCGCCAAGGCCGCGTGATCGACCACGATGGTGCGGGCTCGATGGAAGACAAGAAACGCCAGGGCTACTTCTAAGCTTCGAGTGGCAAGCGGCAAGCTGCAAGTCTGGGTGCATAGCTCCAAAGTCTTTGTGAGCAGCCACCGGTTCTTTGAACGAGTCTGCGGTTTGCCAAGATGCTCGTTGGGCTGATCAACAAAATTTCTAACTAGCTGTACGCCGACAAGCTTGCCGCTTGACGCTTACAGCTTGGAGCTTGAATGCTATGAGTCACCAATCTGATTTGATCAGCGAGGACATCCTCGCCTACCTGGCCCAGCACGAACGTAAAGAGATGCTGCGCTTTCTCACCTGCGGCAACGTCGACGACGGCAAGAGCACGTTGATCGGTCGCCTGCTGCATGATTCCAAGATGATCTACGAAGATCATCTGGAAGCCATTACCCGTGATTCCAAGAAGTCCGGTACCACGGGCGAAGACGTCGATCTCGCGCTTTTGGTGGACGGCCTGCAAGCCGAGCGCGAGCAGGGCATCACCATCGACGTGGCATACCGCTATTTCTCGACGGCCAAACGCAAATTCATCATTGCCGATACACCTGGCCACGAACAGTACACCCGCAATATGGCCACCGGTGCTTCCACCTGTGACCTGGCCATCATCCTGGTGGACGCCCGCTACGGCGTACAGACCCAGACCCGCCGTCACAGCTACATCGCGTCGCTGCTGGGCATCAAGCACATCGTGGTCGCCATCAACAAGATGGACCTCAACGGCTTCGACGAAACGGTGTTCGAGCAGATCAAGGCCGACTATCTCGCGTTCGCCGAGCGTATTTCCTTGAAACCGACCACCATGGAATTCGTTCCGATGTCGGCGCTCAAGGGCGATAACGTCGTGAACCGTAGCGAGCGCTCGCCGTGGTACACCGGCAAGTCGCTGATGGAAATCCTCGAAACCGTGGAGATTTCCAACGACCGCAACCTCGATGACCTGCGCTTCCCGGTGCAGTACGTCAACCGTCCCAACCTGAACTTCCGTGGCTTCGCCGGGACGCTGGCCAGCGGCATCGTGCGCAAGGGCGACGAAGTCGTGGTATTGCCCTCCGGTAAGGGCAGCCGGGTGAAATCCATCGTCACCTTCGAAGGTGAACTGGAGCACGCCGGCCCTGGCCAGGCTGTGACCCTGACCATGGAAGATGAGATCGACATCTCCCGCGGGGACCTGTTGGTCCATGCCGACAACGTTCCGCAAGTGGCCGATGCGTTCGATGCCATGCTGGTGTGGATGGCCGAAGAGCCGATGCTCCCGGGCAAGAAATACGATATCAAGCGCGCCACCTCCTATGTGCCGGGCTCGATCGCCAGCATCACCCACCGGGTCGATGTGAACACCCTGGAAGAGGGCCCCGCCAGCGCGCTGCAGTTGAACGAAATCGGTCGGGTGAAAGTCAGCCTTGACGCGCCAATCGCCTTGGACGGCTATGACACCAACCGCACCACGGGCGCATTCATTGTCATCGACCGTCTGACCAACGGCACCGTCGCTGCGGGCATGATCATCGCCAAGCCAGTTGCAGCCGGTCATGACACTCACCATGGCGCGCTGGCTCATGTCTCGGTCGAAGAGCGGGCCCAGCGTTTCGGTCAAAAACCTGCCACCGTGCTGTTCAGCGGCCTGTCTGGCGCGGGCAAGAGCACCCTGGCCTATGCCGTTGAGCGCAAGCTGTTCGACATGGGCCGCGCCGTGTTCGTCCTCGATGGGCAGAACCTGCGTCATGACCTGAACAAAGGGCTGCCGCAGGACCGGGCAGGACGTACCGAAAACTGGCGCCGTGCCGCACATGTGGCGCGCCAGTTCAACGAAGCGGGCCTGCTTACACTGGCTGCGTTCGTGGCTCCGGATGCCGCAGGCCGTTCGAATGCCAAAGCGCTGATCGGGGATGATCGTCTGATCACGGTCTACGTGCAGGCCTCGCCGCAAGCTTGTCGCGAGCGCGACCCGCAGGGCCTGTATGCTGCCGACAAGGACAACATCCCGGGTGAGTCCTTCCCGTATGACGTGCCGCTGGATGCCGACCTGGTGATCGACACGCAGTCGCTGAGTGTTGAAGAAGGCGCGAAACAGGTCATCGATCTGTTGCGTGCCCGCGGCGCGATCTAAGCGTTGTTCGTTGCACAAGAAACCCGCCAGCGATGGTGGGTTTTTTGTTGCTCCGCGATCGGCTTATGGCCGCAGGCCGTAGGAGCGTGCCTTGCCCGCGATCTGGCGCGCAGCGGCAGCAAAATCAGACAGCGCGTTGTTTCAGACTTACCGAGTACTCAGGTTTTATTGCCGCTTCGCGCCAGATCGCGGGCAAGCGACGCTCCTACGCCCTTCGGGCAGAATCAGACGCTCATAAAACCGGCAAGGGCGAACGCCCCTCACAACGCCGGTCAAACGTGTGTTTCTCACATAACTGCTCCCACCGCGATTCATATGCCTGTTGTTCGGTGAGGTAGCAATTCTCGGTGCAGTCCGTGGATATGCAGCCAGTCAGTGCAATGCACAACGCGGCAGCCTTGATGAAGTTCATGATCCCTCCAGAAATACGAGGGGAGCTTAGGGCGGGCAACCTTGAGGTGATATCCGACGGCGTCTGACAGGCGTGTCGGGCATTTCTGAGGGGCACTAAAAAGCCCGCCCTTGAATGTCCCAAGGGCGGGCTTTTGCAGTCACTGGTGCGCTTACTTCTTCAAACCGTAATGCTCATCGAGCATGCCGGGTGTATTCGGCGCTTTAGGTGCGTAGTCCCGTGGAGGCTCGGCGGCAGTGCGTGGCGGTGTCAGGCGATCGCGAGGTGGCTGCAGGGCATCTGGGTGCAGAGCGGCCAGGAGACGTTGGCGAGTGATGTCGTCGGTGGCCAAGCGGTTGGCGCCCTCGGCGAGGTGTTCCTGAACGTCCTGATAGCTCTGGGAAAGCTTCTTGACCAGATTAGCCGTACTGTTGAAATGAGTGACCACCTCGTTCTGGTAGGTGTCGAAACGCTCCTGAACGTCATCCAGCTGGCGCTGAGTGCTGTTAGGCGCGGCATTGGGCAGCGCACGTGCCACGAAGAAACCGATGGCAACACCGGCAACCAGGGCAATCGTCGGCAGCAACCAAACTAAGAGCGAGTAATCCACGAGTCCTTCCTCTATAAACGGCTTTGCTTTACGTTAACGGCTCGAACCTGCGCTGTATAGCGGCGACGCGTCGCCGACATGCCAGCCACAGACAATCAGCTAGACGAGTCGACCCAATTGAAGGTCACGGAGTTCATTCTTGCTCATGCGTGAAACCCCCGTATTCATCGATGGCCCGGTGGGCCAACTCGAAGCCCTGTACCTCGATGTGGAGGAGGCCAAGGGCCTGGCACTGATCTGCCATCCTAACCCGGTCCAGGGCGGCACGATGCTCAATAAGGTCGTTTCGACCCTTCAACGCACCGCGCGTGACGCAGGATACATCACGCTGCGTTTCAACTATCGGGGCGTTGGAGAGAGCGCGGGCAGTTCGGACATGGGCCAGGGCGAAGTCGACGATGCAGAAGCCGCCGCTGTCTGGCTGCGTGAGAAGCACCCCGACCTGCCGATGACCCTGTTCGGTTTCTCGTTCGGTGGTTTTGTCGCCGCCACTCTCGGTGGTCGCCTTGAAGCCAAGGGGCAAGTGCTGAGTCATCTGTTCATGGTAGCGCCCGCGGTGATGCGTATCGCTGATCCGGGTTCGCTGCCCCAACAAGCGCCTTTGACGCTGATTCAGCCGGAAACCGACGAAGTCGTTGACCCACAACTCGTATATGCCTGGTCTGACGCACTCTCGCGCCCCCATGAGCTGCTGAAAGTGGCAGAATGCGGGCACTTTTTCCACGGCAAGCTGACCGATCTCAAGGATCTGGTCGTACCGCGCCTTTGAATCCGCCGCACCCAGAATAAGCGACCTGCCATGACCACTCGTATCCTGACCGGTATCACCACCACCGGTACGCCCCATTTGGGGAACTACGCCGGTGCCATTCGCCCGGCCATCGTCGCCAGCCGCCAGAGCGATGCCGATTCGTTCTACTTCCTGGCGGACTACCACGCGTTGATCAAATGCGACGACCCTCAGCGCATCCAGCGTTCGCGTCTGGAAATCGCCGCGACGTGGCTCGCCGCTGGCTTGGACGTGGACCGGGTGACCTTCTATCGCCAGTCCGACATTCCGGAAATCCCTGAGTTGACCTGGCTGCTGACCTGCGTCGCGGGCAAGGGCCTGCTCAATCGCGCCCACGCTTATAAGGCTTCCGTCGACAAGAACGTCGAAGCGGGAGAGGACCCGGATGCGGGCGTCACTATGGGGCTTTTCAGCTATCCCGTGCTGATGGCGGCGGACATCCTGATGTTCAACGCGGAGCAAGTGCCGGTCGGTCGTGACCAGATTCAGCACGTGGAGATGGCCCGCGACATCGGCCAGCGCTTCAACCACCTGTTCGGCCAGGGCAAAGCGTTTTTCGTCATGCCCGAAGCGCTGATCGAAGAGAGCGTGGCGACCCTTCCGGGCCTCGACGGTCGCAAGATGTCGAAGAGCTACGACAACACCATCCCTTTGTTCAGCAGTGCGAAAGCGATGAAGGAGGCGATTTCGCGCATCGTCACTGACTCCCGCCTGCCGGGCGAGCCCAAGGATCCGGACAATTCGCACCTGTTTACCTTGTATCAGGCTTTCGGCACTCAAGAGCAGACCCAGGCACTGCGCGCTGATCTGTTGCAAGGGCTGGGCTGGGGCGACGCCAAACAACGTCTGTTCCAGTTGCTCGACACGGAACTGGGAGAGGCGCGGGAGAACTACCATCGTCTGATTGAACGTCCGGCCGATCTCGAAGACATTCTGCTGGCCGGTGCCCAGAAGGCGCGTCGTATCGCCACTCCGTTCCTCGGTGAACTGCGTGAGGCCGTGGGCCTGCGCTCTTTCCGCGAGTCCACGCAAGCGGTCGCTGCGACGAAAAAGAAAGCCGTCAAAGGCGCGCGTTTCGTCAGCTTCCGCGAGGACGACGGCAGTTTCCGTTTCCGTCTGCTGGCCGCTGATGGCGAGCAACTGCTGCTGTCGCGGACTTTCGCCGATGGCAAGGCAGCGGGTGCCGTCACCAAGCAGTTGCAGCAAGGCGGCCCGCTGGACATCCGCAGCGAAGGCCAGGCCTTCACTGTCTGGCTGGACGGAGCCTGTGTCGCGGACAGTCCGTCCTATGCCGAGGCTACGGCCCGTGATGCGGCCATCGAGAGCCTGAGGCTGGCCTTGACGCCGCAGCAGGAT
The DNA here is from genome assembly GCF_029841165.1 of Pseudomonas sp. GD03842. Classification (NCBI taxonomy): domain Bacteria; kingdom Pseudomonadati; phylum Pseudomonadota; class Gammaproteobacteria; order Pseudomonadales; family Pseudomonadaceae; genus Pseudomonas; species Pseudomonas sp. GD03842. The sequence continues at coordinate 238,579 of NZ_JAOCEA010000004.1, forward strand.
TAATTGCCATTACAACGGGCCATCGCTACAGTGACGGCCCGTTTTTGTTACCTCGTTAACGAAATTATGACGCCTCTAGAAAGCTATCAGAACGACCTTAAGAAACCCGAGTTCTTCCATGACGCCGCGCAGGAAAATGCGGTGCGTCATCTGCAGCGTCTGTACGACGATCTGATCGCCGCCCATGAGAGCAAGCCCGGCCTGTTCGGCAAGCTGTTCGGCAAGAAGGACGCCACGTTGGTCAAAGGCCTGTATTTCTGGGGTGGGGTAGGCCGGGGCAAGACCTATCTGGTGGACACCTTCTTTGAGGCGCTGCCGTTCGAAGACAAGATGCGCACGCACTTCCACCGTTTCATGAAGCGTGTGCACGAGGAAATGAAGACCCTCAAGGGTGAGAAGGATCCGCTGAAGGCGATTGCCAAGCGCTTCGCTCAGGAAGCCCGAGTGATCTGCTTCGACGAGTTTTTCGTGTCCGATATCACCGATGCCATGATTCTCGGCACCTTGATGGAGGAACTCTTCAAGAACGGCGTGACCCTCGTGGCCACGTCGAACATCGTGCCGGACGGTCTGTACAAGGACGGCCTGCAGCGGGCTCGCTTCCTGCCAGCGATTGCGCTGATCAAGCAGAATACCGACATCGTCAACGTCGACAGCGGCGTGGACTACCGCTTGCGTCATCTGGAGCAGGCCGAGCTGTTCCACTTTCCACTGAACGAAGCTGCGCATGAAAGCTTGCGCAAAAGCTTTCGTGCCCTGACGCCAGAGTGCACCAAGGCCACCGAAAACGATGTGCTGATGATCGAGAACCGCCCGATCAAGGCGCTGCGTACCTGCGACGATGTGGCTTGGTTCGAGTTTCGCGAACTGTGCGACGGCCCGCGCAGCCAGAATGACTACATCGAGTTGGGCAAGATCTTCCACGCCGTTTTGCTCAGCGGCGTTGAGCAGATGAGTGTCACCACCGACGACGTCGCCCGTCGCTTCATCAACATGGTCGACGAGTTTTACGACCGCAACGTGAAGCTGATCATTTCGGCAGAAGTCGAGCTGAAGGATCTGTATGCCGGTGGCCGGTTGAACTTCGAATTCCAGCGCACGCTGAGCCGCTTGCTGGAGATGCAATCCCACGAGTTCCTGTCACGGGCGCACAAGCCGTAACCGCAGTCACCACCTGTAGGAGCGCGCTTGCCCGCGATCGCGATTGCTCAGTCAGAACAGGGTTGTCTGACACGCCGCTGTCGCGGGCAAGCGCGCTCCTACTGTCGATTTAGGCGGCCTGCTGGAATTGTTGCCGGTATTGATTGGGCGACAACTCCGTGTGCTGGCGGAGCAGCCGAGCGAACAAGTGACCTTGCGTGCGTCACCCCCTGTAGGAGCGCGCTTGCCCGCGATCGCGATCGCTCAGTCAGAACAGGGTTGCCTGACACGCCGCTGTCGCGGGCAAGCGCGCTCCTACAATCGATTTAGGCGGCCTGCTGGAATTGTTGCCGGTAGTGATTCGGCGACAGCTCGGTGTGTTGCCTGTACAGCCGAGCGAAGGAGTGACCTTGCGTGCGTCACCCCCTGTAGGAGCGCGCTTGCCCGCGACCGCGATCGCTCAGTCAGAACAAGGTTGTCTGACACGCCGCTGTCGCGGGCAAGCGCGCTCGTACAGTCGATTTAGGCGGCCTGCTGGAATTGTTGCCGGTATTGATTCGGCGACAGCTCGGTGTGTTGCCTGAACAGCCGAGCGAAGAAGCTCGCATCGTCATAGCCGACTTCGTAACTGATGGTCTTGATGCTCTTGCGCGACCCTGACAGCAGCCCTTTGGCGGTCTCGATCCGCAGCCGTTGCAGATAATGCAGCGGTTTATCACCCGTGGCGGTCTGGAAGCGACGCATGAAATTGCGGATGCTCATCCCGTGTTCGCGCGCCACGTCTTCGAAACGGAATTTGTCGGCGAAGTGCTGCTCGAGCCAATGTTGAATCTGCAGAATGATCACGTCCTGATGCAGTTTCTGGCCGCCGAAGCCCATGCGCCCTGGCGAATAGCTGCGCTGAACCTCGTAGAGAATGTCCCGCGCCACGGTTTGCGCCACGTTGGCGCCGCAAAAGCGTTCGATCAGATAGATATACAAGTCACAGGCTGAGATGCTGCCGCCGGCGCAGTACAGGTTGTCGGCGTCAGTCAGGTGTTTCTCTTGATTGAGCAGTACGTTTGGAAAGCGCTCGGCGAAGTCATTGAAGAAGCGCCAGTAGGTGGTCGCTTCCTTGCCGTCGAGCAAACCTGCCTCCGCCAGCCAGAACACACCGCTGGCTTCCCCGCAGAGTACGGCCCCCCGCGCATGCTGCTCGCGTAGCCAGGGCAGGATCTGCGGATACCGGGCGCGCAGCGTGTCGAAATTATCGACGAAGGCAGGAAGGATGATGATATCGGCGTTTTCCAGCGTACCGTCGACCGGCAGAATCACCTCGCTGAAGCTGCGGACCTGCTGGCCATCGGGGCTGACGAGCCGAGTTTCGAAGGCGGCTTTCAGGCCTTGGCCCAACTGCTTGCCATAGCGCAGGCTGGCCAGATGAAAGAAGTCTTTGGCCTGAGTCAGGGTCGAGGCGAAGATTCCATCGATCGCGAGGATGCTAACGCGCCGCAAGGGCACGGTGTGTTGAGTAGACATAATCTTTTGTTCTTATAAGGGAAAGTGGTCAAGCAACGGCGTGATCGTCTTATTTTTTGTCGGGTGTGTCCAGTGTCGTCGTCAAATCCCTCGGCTTACGCTCTGTCCGTGACGACCAGCCGATCCTTCCCCATAAGGTGTCCCCATGCTCCCAAGACCACTCTTCAGCCCGGAACACGAGCTTTTCCGCGACAGCGTCCGCAAATTTCTCGAGCAAGAGGCCGCGCCCTTTCATGCGCAATGGGAAAAGCAGGGGCATGTTGAGCGCAGCCTGTGGAACCGCGCTGGTGAACAAGGGATGTTGTGTTCCCACCTGCCCGAAGAATACGGCGGCATGGCGGCGGACTTTCTCTACACCACGGTCGTCATCGAAGAGATTTACCGACTGGGCCTGACCGGCATCGGTTTCTCCCTGCATTCGGACATCGTTGCGCCTTACATCCTGCATTACGGCGATGAGGCGCTTAAGCGCAAATACCTGCCGAGGATGGTCTCTGGCGAGTTGGTCTCCGCGATCGCCATGACTGAGCCGGGCGCGGGCTCTGACCTGCAGGGCGTGAAGACCACGGCCGTTCTGCAAGGGGACGAGTACGTCATCAATGGCTCAAAGACATTCATCACTAACGGGTTTCTCGCGGATCTGGTGATCGTCGTGGCTAAAACCGACCCCAACGCAGGCGCGAAGGGGACAAGCCTGTTTCTTGTGGAGGCGGGCACGCCGGGCTTCGAGAAGGGCAAGCGTCTGGAAAAGGTCGGGATGAAGGCGCAAGACACCTCCGAATTGTTCTTTCAAGATGTTCGGGTGCCGAAGGAGAACCTGTTGGGACAGGCAGGCATGGGCTTTGCCTATTTGATGCAGGAGCTGCCACAAGAGCGCCTGACCGTCGCCATTGGTGCCATTGCGTCGGCTGAAGCCGCGTTGCAATGGACACTGGATTACACCCGCGAGCGCAAGGCGTTTGGGCAGGCGATCGCTGATTTCCAGAACACTCGGTTCAAGCTGGCGGAGATCGCTACCGAAGTGCAGATCGGGCGTGTATTTATCGACCGCTGTCTGGCATTGCATTTAGAGGGCAAGCTGGATGTGCCGACGGCGGCGATGGCCAAATACTGGGCTACGGACCTGCAATGCAAGGTGCTGGACGAATGCGTGCAATTGCATGGCGGCTACGGCTTCATGTGGGAATACCCGATCGCACGGGCTTGGGCGGATGCGCGGGTGCAGCGGATTTATGCGGGCACCAACGAGATCATGAAAGAGATCATTGCCCGGTCGCTTTGAATCGAACGCTTGTAGGAGCGCGCTTGCCCGCGAATGGGGTGTGTCAGTCAATATCAACGTTTCAGACACATCGCAATCGCGGGCAAGCGCGCTCCTACAGGGGTTATGCGTTACGGAGCTGGGTTTGGTTGATCCTTGTGAATCGCCTCGATACCCGCCAACACCTCTTCGGACAACACCAAATCGGCGCTGGCCAGGTTGCTCTCCAGTTGCTCGAGCGTCGTCGCCCCGATGATGTTGCTGGTGACGAACGCACGGCCGGTGACGAACGCCAGCGCCATCTGCGCCGGATCCAGGCCATGCTCTCGGGCCAGTGCGACATAGCGGGCGCAGGCGGTTTCCGATTGCGGATTGAAGTAGCGGGTGAAGCGACTGTACAGGCTGAGTCGACCTTTGGGTGGGCGGGCACCGTCGGCGTACTTGCCGGACAGCAGTCCGAACGCCATCGGCGAGTACGCCAGCAGGCCGCATTGTTCGCGAATCGCCACTTCGGCCAGCCCCACCTCGAAGCTGCGGTTCAGCAGGTTGTAGGGGTTCTGGATGGACACCGGGCGTACCAGGCCGTGGGCCTCGGACTCGGCCAGGTATTTCATCGCGCCCCACGCGCTCTCGTTGGACAGACCCACATGGCGGATCTTCCCAGCCTTGACCTGCTCGTCCAGAGCTTCGAGGGTCTCGAGCAGCGGCGTGAACTGTTCCTCGCTGTGGGTATAACCCAGCTTGCCGAAGAAATTGGTGCTGCGCTCGGGCCAGTGCAGTTGGTAGAGATCGATGTAGTCGGTCTGCAAGCGCTTGAGGCTGGCATCGACGGCGGCAACGATATGCGCGCGGTTGAATTTCAGCGGCGCGTTGCGAATGTAGTCGATGCCGTTGCCCGGCCCGGCGATTTTGCTGGCGAGGATCCAGTCGGCGCGGTCGCCGCTTTTACTGAACCAGTTGCCGATGATGGTTTCGGTGCTGGCGTAGGTTTCTTTCTTGGGCGGGACAGGATACATCTCGGCGGTATCCATGAAGTTGATCCCGGCAGCCTTGGCTCGCTCAATCTGGGCGAAGGCTTCGGCCTGGGTATTCTGCTCGCCCCAGGTCATGGTGCCCAGGCAGATCGCGCTGACAGTGAGGTCGGTTCTGCCCAGTTGGCGGTAATCCATACAGCTCTCCCGATCAAAAGACCCATAAAAGCAGGTTGAAATTTTTTTCGCAATCTGCATAATTCCGCAGCTCTTCATCGTGGGAGTGATGCCCCGCGATACAAGACACCGCTGCGATCGAACGCGCTGACCCGAGCCCCCTATAGCGTTCGTGCCCGGCGGCCTTTGACTTGTCAAAGACCGTACTAACGAGTATGCTCCGCCGTCTATTTTTTCAGGCGGCCTTTGAGGCTATAAAGAATGAAAACTTTTACCGCTAAACCGGAAACAGTAAAGCGCGACTGGTACGTCGTCGACGCTGCTGGCCAGACCCTGGGTCGTTTGGCCACTGAAATCGCGAGCCGTCTGCGTGGCAAGCACAAGCCGGAATATACTCCGCACGTCGACACTGGCGACTACATCGTCGTGATCAACGCTGAGCAAATCCGTGTCACTGGCGCCAAGACCTCCGACAAGATCTACTACTCTCACTCCGGTTTCCCGGGCGGGATCAAGTCGATCAACTTTGAAAAGCTGATCGCCAAAGCTCCTGAGCGCGTGATCGAGACCGCGGTCAAAGGCATGCTGCCTAAGAACCCGCTGGGTCGCGACATGTATCGTAAGCTGAAAGTCTATGCGGGCGCTGCTCACCCTCATACTGCTCAGCAGCCCCAAGAACTGAAGTTTTAACGGAATAGTTCATTATGTCGGCGACTCAAAATTACGGCACTGGCCGTCGCAAGACCGCAACCGCACGCGTTTTCCTGCGTCCGGGCACCGGTAACATCTCCATCAACAACCGCTCGCTGGACACGTTCTTCGGCCGCGAAACCGCCCGCATGGTGGTTCGTCAGCCTCTGGAACTGACCGAGACCGTTGAAAAATTCGACATCTACGTCACCGTTATCGGCGGCGGTGTAAGTGGTCAGGCTGGCGCAATTCGCCACGGTATCACCCGCGCTCTGATGTCCTACGACGAAACCCTGCGCAGCGCATTGCGCAAAGCAGGCTACGTCACTCGCGATGCTCGCGAAGTTGAACGTAAGAAAGTCGGTCTGCGTAAAGCGCGTAAGCGTCCGCAGTACTCGAAGCGTTAATTCGCTTTCGTTCAAAAAGAACGCTCAGTTCCCTGTGGGAACTGGGCGTTTTTTTATGGGCGTCTATTATTGGTGATGACGACGTGGATCACCCGCGGATGCCTCGATCTTCATGGCTTCCCAGTTTTCGCCAAACGGCAGTCTCCTAGAAGGATCAGGGGTGCTCCGATTGCCCTTGGCAGGATGCATCGACAGCTAGAAAAATAATTCGAAAAGGGCGCCTGGCTTACCGGGCATCCAACAGCTGATGGGAGAGGGCGTAATGAGCAATGACGGCGTGAACGCAGGCCGGCGTCGCTTCCTTGTCGCTGCCACTTCGGTGGTCGGTGCTGCAGGGGCGGTCGGTGCTGCGGTTCCGTTCGTAGGGTCCTGGTTTCCCAGTGCCAAAGCCAAGGCCGCTGGCGCCCCCGTCAAGGTCAACATCAGCAAGATCGAGCCCGGCCAACAGATCATCGCCGAGTGGCGTGGCCAACCGGTGTTCATTGTTCACCGCACACCGGAAATCCTCACCAATTTAGGCAAGATCACCGCTCAGCTTTCCGATCCCGAGTCCAAGAACTCCACTCAGCCTGCGTACGTCGATCCTGTGGTCCGTTCGATCAAGCCCGAGATGCTGCTGTTGATCGGGATCTGTACCCACCTGGGTTGTTCGCCCACCTTCCGTCCGGAAGTAGCCCCGGCGGACTTGGGAAAGGATTGGGTGGGGGGCTATTTCTGTCCCTGTCACGGCTCCCACTACGACTTGGCCGGCCGCGTCTACAAGGCCCAACCCGCACCCTTAAACCTGCCAGTACCGCCCCATTCCTATGAGTCGGACTCGGTCATCGTCATTGGTGTCGACCAGGAGAAAGCGTGATGAGCAAGCTCATGGACTGGATTGATGCACGTTTCCCTGCCACTTCCCTGTGGGAAGACCACCTGAGCAAGTACTACGCCCCCAAGAACTTCAACTTTTTCTATTTCTTCGGCTCGCTCGCGCTATTGGTATTGGTCAACCAGATTGTCACCGGCATCTGGTTGACGATGAGCTACACCCCTTCGGCGGAAGAAGCGTTCGCGTCCGTCGAATACATCATGCGTGACGTGGAATACGGTTCGATCCTGCGCTTGCTGCATTCCACGGGCGCGTCGGCGTTCTTCATCGTCGTTTATCTGCATATGTTTCGCGGACTGCTCTACGGCTCGTACCAGAAGCCACGGGAACTGGTCTGGATCTTCGGGATGCTGATTTACCTGGCGCTCATGGCGGAGGCCTTCATGGGGTATCTCTTGCCTTGGGGGCAGATGTCGTACTGGGGCGCGCAGGTGATCATTTCGCTGTTCGGGGCCATTCCGGTCATTGGCAATGACCTCACCCAATGGATACGTGGCGACTATCTGATTTCGGGCATTACTTTGAACCGCTTCTTCGCGCTGCACGTCGTGGCGCTGCCCATCGTGATCCTCGGGCTGGTGGTGCTGCACATCCTGGCGCTTCACGAAGTCGGATCGAACAACCCGGATGGCGTGGACATCAAGAAGCTCAAGGATGAGAACGGCAAACCGCTGGATGGCATTGCGTTTCACCCGTACTACACAGTCAAGGACATCGTCGGTGTGGTCGTGTTTCTGTTCATCTTCTGTTCCATTGTGTTTTTCTTTCCGGAGATGGGCGGTTATTTCCTGGAAAAGCCCAATTTCGAACAAGCCAACGCATTCAAGACGCCGGAACACATCGCCCCTGTCTGGTACTTCACTCCGTTCTACGCCATCTTGCGTGCGATCCCTGACAAACTCATGGGCGTCATGGCGATGGGGGCCGCCATTGCAGTGCTGTTCGTGCTGCCATGGCTGGATCGCAGTCCGGTCAAGTCCATGCGCTATAAAGGTTGGCTGAGCCGAGTCTGGTTGATGTTGTTCTGCGTGGCGTTCGTGACCCTGGGGGTGCTGGGCGTGCTGCCGCCCAGCCCAGGCCGAGCGTTGCTGTCACAGGTGTGCACGTTCCTCTACTTCGGCTACTTCATCCTGATGCCGTTCTATACGCGCATGGAGAAGACAAAACCGGTACCGGAAAGGGTGACGGGCTGATGAAAAGACTATGGGCGGTACTCCTCCTGGTAGCGCTACCGGTGCTGGCCTTCGCCGAAGAGCATGGCGGGCCTGAGCTCGAAAGTGTGGATATCGATGTCTCCGACAAGGTGGCGATGCAAGACGGGGCGCGGACGTTCGTCAACTATTGCATGGGCTGTCATGGCGCTAAATTTCAACGCTATGAGCGGGTGGCGGACGATCTGGGGATTCCCCACGATCTGATGCTCGAGAAACTGGTGTTCACGGGGGCGAAGATCGGGGACCACATGGTCACCGGCATGCAGCCTGCCGAGGCCAAGGTCTGGTTCGGCGCCGCGCCGCCCGATCTGACGTTGGTCGCCCGTGTGCGTGGCACTGACTGGCTGTATGGGTATTTGCGTTCGTTCTACGAAGACCCTGCCCGCCCCTGGGGCGTGAACAACACGGTCTTTCCGAACGTCGGCATGCCTAACGTCCTCGTCGGGCTGCAGGGGCGTCAGGTTATCGGCTGCAAGCAGATTCAACGCGTCGAGGGGGGCAAGAAGCAGTACGACCCCCTGACCGGCAGTCCTCTGACCCATGAAGCCTGTGACCAATTGACCATCGTGCCTAAGACCGGCACGTTGACCGAGGAGCAATTCGACGAAAAGGTGAAGAATCTCGTGACGTTCCTCGCCTACTCGGCGAACCCGGTCAAATTGCAGCATCAGCGCATCGGTACCTATGTGCTGTTGTACCTGGCGGTGCTGTTCATCTTCGCTTATCTCCTCAAGCGCGAGTACTGGAAGGATGTGCACTGAGCCACTGGCTTGAAGCAGTGCCTGCTTTCGATCGTGGCTGGGTCAGCGCCGAACGCGCATTGGCACGCGCGTATCCTTCACGGGCCCAGCTATGAAGCGTCGGATTCGGGTAATGACCACAGACCGGGTATAGTGGCGGGCGAAAGATTGCAGAATTTGCAGGGCATAAATGCGCTATCTTGTCGCCCGCGATGAACACCCCCTTATGGATAACGCCGCAGGCGTCGTTCGGGCGCGTTCGTTTTTCTGCTTCTGCCTATTTGACAAGCGAGGAGGATCGCCATGGGCGTGACCAACCGGTTGGCCTGTTACTCCGACCCCGCCGACCACTATTCCCACCGCGTGCGCATCGTGCTCGCCGAGAAGGGTGTCAGCGCCGAGATCATCGATGTCGTTGGAGGCCAGCCCTCCGCCAGGCTGATCGAGGTAAACCCTTACGGCACAGTACCCACGCTGGTCGATCGTGACCTGGCTCTCTACGAATCGACGGTGGTCATGGAATATCTGGATGAGCGCTATCCGCATCCGCCTTTACTGCCGGTTTACCCTGTGGCCCGAGCCAACAGCCGTCTGCTGATGCACCGCATTCAGCGCGACTGGTGTGCTTTGGTGGATGTCATTCTGGATTCGCGCACCAAAGAGGCCTCGCGTGCCCAGGCGCGCAAGGAATTGCGCGAAAGTCTGACCGGCGTCTCGCCACTGTTTGCGGAAAAGCCTTTTTTCCTCAGTGACGAGCAAAGTCTGGTCGACTGCTGTCTACTGCCCATACTCTGGCGTCTGCCGGTTCTGGGTATCGAATTGCCGCGGCCCGCCAAGCCGCTGCTTGATTATATGGAGCGCCAGTTCGCGCGTGAGGCATTTCAGGCAAGCTTGTCTGCTGCCGAACGCGACATGCGCTAAGGCTTAAGGAACCGTTCGATGAATTCCAGTCGCCCCTACTTGATCCGCGCTCTTTACGAGTGGATCGTGGACAACGATTGCACGCCACACATCCTGGTCAATGCCGAATATCCGGCCGTCCAGGTTCCCCAGGGCTTCGCCAATGATGGGCAGATTGTCCTCAACATTTCGCCGAGCGCTGTGCGTCATTTGCATATGGACAACGACGCCGTGAGTTTCGAAGGCCGCTTCGGCGGCGTTCCCCATAGTCTCTACGTGCCGGTTGCGGCGGTCATGGGCATCTATGCTCGGGAAAATGGCCAAGGCATGGTTTTCGACCTGGAGCCGGCAGTCGACGACGATGAGGATCTGGATGTCGAGGACGATGACATGCCGCCACCTGATGACGAGCCGCCGCGCCCCAGCGGTCGGCCGAGTCTGAAAGTGGTCAAGTGATCTTTCGGCAGTAACGAAAAAGGCGATCCGGGTGGATCGCCTTTTTTGTGCTGCAGAAAAACCCGTTGTAGGAGTGCGCTTGCCCGCGAATACGTATCTACAGCCGCAGCGGATGTGTCGGACGCCATGAGCCCATCTCGGGTAAGGGCGCTCCTACAAGCTCGACCCGTGTCAGTCGATGTACTCGAACAGCTTCACGATTTTCTGCACGCCACTCACGCCCTGGACCAGATTGGTAGCGCGGTTGGCTTCCGCCTGGGTCAGCAGGCCCAACAGGTACACGATCCCGTTCTCGGTCACCACCTTGATGCGCGAGCCGGGAATGGCGCTGTCGGTCAGCATTTCGGTCTTGATCTTGCTGGTCAGCCAGGCGTCGTTACTGCGGGCGAGCAGGGAAGAGGGCTCGATGACCTGCAGCTCGTTGTTGACCTTCTTGACCTTCTGCACTTGGCTGGCGGTCTGTTCCGCGAGTTGCTTGAGGTCGGCGCGAGGCGTTTGGCCTGCCAGCAGGACGATGCCATTGAAGCTGGTCACGACGATGTGCGAAGCGTTATCCAGGTCGGGACTGGCTTTGGCGATATTGACCGCCACCTTGGTTTCGATCAGCGAGTCGTCGATCTTGCTGCCCAATGTGCGGGTACCGCGATCATCCTCGATCGGCGCTTCGCGGCTGACATTGACCACTGAGCTGCATCCGCTGAGACCCAGGCAAAGGGTCAGGGCCACCAGGCTGAGGCGTGTGGATATCATTCTTCACTCCCGAAAATTTGGCTGTCGATCAAGTAGCACAAGCAGTGGATCACCAACAGGTGGACCTCCTGAATGCGTGCGGTGACTTCGGCCGGAACACGGATTTCCACGTCTTCCGGCAGCAGCAGCGACGCCACGTCGCCGCCGTCGCGCCCGGTCAGAGCCACGACGATCATTTCCCGGTCATGGGCGGCCTGAATGGCTTGGATGATGTTGGCGGAGTTGCCACTGGTGGAGATCGCCAGAAGGACATCGTTGGGCTGGCCGAGGGCGCGAATCTGCTTGGAAAAAATCTCGTTGTAACTGTAGTCGTTGGCGATTGAGGTGATCGTCGAAGTGTCTGTGGTCAGTGCGATGGCGGGCAGGCTCGGACGCTCGCGTTCGAAGCGGTTCAGCAGTTCGGACGAGAAGTGCTGAGCGTCTCCCGCCGAACCGCCGTTGCCGCAGGCGAGAATCTTGCGCTCGGTAAGCAGAGCGTCGACCATGACCTGGCTGGCTTGCTCGATGTAAGGTGCAAGAACGTCCATCGCCTGTTGCTTGGTATCGATGCTGGCCTGAAAAAGCTGGCGAATTCGGGATTGCATGTCCATCTATGAAAACCTTAATAGGGGCGGCTGGGCGGTGGGCGTCTGAATCAGGTCAGCGGCCTCCCGGCACAAAACTGTGCAGCCCGCAAAGCAAAGAGCAAAAAACGGTGTGAATGAGGTGTCCGGAAAAGCGCGCCGCTTGTGCATTCACTGGGGTTTAGCCTTCGAACGCATGTTGCAGCCAGTTCAGAGCAGGGGCCGCGCCTGGGTCGCCGTTGATCGCCACGACATCGAAACGGCAGGGGAAATCGGACCATTTCAGATTGCTCTGCAGAAACCATTGCGCGGCCAGGATGAGTTTTTCCTGCTTGCGAAAATCGACGCTCTCCAGTGCGCCGCCCCATCCGGCATGGCGCCTATAGCGAACTTCGACGAATACTACTGTATCGCCGTCGAGCATGACCAGATCAAGCTCGCCGCGTTTGCATGACCAGTTCTGCGCGATGAGCTGCAATCCATGCTGCTGTAGGTGACGCAGGGCATAGGCTTCCGCCATTTGCCCTGCGGTCGGTCGCGCCGGGTCCGTGGTCAAGGAGCCGTATCCGGCAGGCGCTGGACCTTGCCATCGACAAACTGAGCCCATGGCAATTGACGCTCGATACGCTGGCCCTGACCGATGGCCAGGCTCCCCGACAGGCCGTCGATGCGGCTTTCCGGAAGGGTCTTGAGTTGAGTCAGGCGCGGCGCGAGACGGTAGGCGTCGATGCCCATGGCATACAGACGACCCAGGCTGCCGGCGGCCTGCGGCCACTGATTGGTGACCTGCTGGCGCAGCGGGTCGGCCGCATTCAGCAGCCAAGGCGTTTCACAGAAGCGCACGCCAGCCAAGTCGTTGTACATGGCTTGGTCGCCGCTGTTGGTGAACAGATGGGAAGTGGCGTAGACCGGTACATCGCCCGCGTACTGGAAGACCATCGTCGGTTTGATCTGCTGCGCTTGCTGCGGAGTGGCAGCCAGGAACATGAAATCGACGTCCTGACGGCGCGAGGGCTGAGCGGCCATTTGAGCGCCAGTGGTGCTCTGCAGGCGCTGGGCGCGGCCTTCGCTGTTACGCAACTGGAACAGGTCCGCCACTTGTTGGGCCAGCGCAACGGGTTGGTCGATACGCTCGACGCCCAGCAGCGTCCCGCCCTTGGCTTGCCAGCTTTGACGGAAGGCTTCAAGTACGCGGTCGCCCCATTCGCCTTTCGGCACCATGGCCACTGCGCTGCGTTTGCCGTCCGCCCAGGCGCGGCGAGACACTTCGCGAGCTTCGTCTTCCGCCGCCAAGCCGAACTGGAACAGCTCCGCCGGGCCTTGGGTGGTCACATCGCTGTAGTTCAACGCCAGCGTGGTGATCGGCAACTGCGGGTGCGCGCTGAGTTGCTTGACCAGCGGCTTCTCCAACGGACCGACAACCATTTGCGCGCCTGCGGCCTTGGCCTGAGCGTAGAAGGCATCCATGGATGTCACGCGGGAGCTGTCGAAGACCTCAATGGCAGGCGACGGCTGACCAGCCTGCTGTGCTTGATAATGCGCAGCCATGAAGCCGTCGCGCAGGGCGCGTGCGACCGAGGCGAGCGGGCCATCCTGCGGCAGCAGCAGGGCAATCTTGGTCAGTGGCTGGCTTTTCAGCTCCCGCAGTTGAGCGAGAGAGGTAGGCAGTTGGCGGGCAGCAGGGTGCTGCGGGTTCTGCGCTTTCCAGTTGTCGATGGCAGCCTGCTGCTGCTCCAGCGTACCGGCGCCTTTGACAGCACGTGCGAGGCTCAGCCAGCCCCCCATGTCGTCATTTGCGGTGCTTTGCAGTTGTTCCGGCGGCAGGGCGGCGACCAGCGTCCAGATGGCATCGTTGTTGGCGGTCAGAGCATCGCCTTGCAGGAGCGGGCCCATGAAGACTCGTTCGCTGGCAGCGGCAAGCGGTTGGCCATCGGCCTCGAAAGCGCGGGCGCGTGCCGTGTGAGCTCGGGTCTGCAAGTCCACGGGCATTTCGCCCAGGTGCTGCATGCTGGAATGGTTGAGCGCTGTCAGCGCCGCCTTGGGCTGGCTGCGCCCGAGCGCAAGTTCAGCGGACAAGGTATTGGCGTAGATTTGCTTGTCGGTCTTGAGCTGATCGATCTGGACCTGCTCCAGGATGCTGGCCGCGCGGCTCGGATTGTTCTGGCGCGCGGCCAGATCCGCAGCCGTCAGGCGCAGTAGCGCGGCCTGGTCCGGTGTCTTGGCGGCGGCAGCCTGTTCAAGCAGTTGCTCGATACTGGCATCCGGCGTGCGGGGCAGCTCGCCCAGACTCGAAGAGGGTGAACTGGCACAGGCCGCCAACAGGGCAGCCAGGCAGAGGGCAGAGAACAGCCGCAGGCAAGCGATCATGTATATGTCCTGGTACTCAAGCAAATAAGCGTGGAATTGTACCCAAGCGCTGGCCGGGGTGCGATGTCGTAGACGTTAAACCCCAGATATTGGCCCGCTCGCGCATGGAGTGGGCTGCTCGGTCAATGATTTGTCCTGGCCTGGGCACACGGCCCTGAGACCGGGGCGAGTCGTTCGCTTCATTCGTCAATCTCCCTGTTTGTTTCGCCTTAACCTGTACAATGCAGGCTTTGACCGACCATGAGGTGTCCGCTTTGACTGCTCCGGGTGTTTCGAATTCCACTGCAGGCTCGCTTTATGTGGTGGCCACGCCAATTGGCAACCTGGATGACATGAGCGTGCGCGCCTTGAAGGTGTTGCGTGAAGTTTCGTTGATCGCTGCTGAAGATACCCGGCATTCGTTGCGGCTGATGCAGCATTTCGGCATTTCCACTCCGCTGGCGGCGTGTCACGAACACAACGAGCGCGATGAGGGCAGCCGATTCATCGCTCGTTTGCAGGCCGGAGACAACGTGGCCTTGATTTCCGATGCGGGCACACCGCTGATTTCCGATCCGGGTTATCACCTGGTGCGTCAAGCGCGGGCGGCGGGGGTTCAGGTCATTCCCGTTCCGGGGGCCTGCGCGCTGATCGCAGCATTGTCCGCCGCCGGGCTGCCGTCCGATCGTTTCATTTTCGAAGGCTTTCTTCCGGCCAAGTCGGTCGGCCGCAAGGCGCGACTCGAACTGCTCAGGGAGGAGCCGCGCACAGTCATCTTTTATGAAGCGCCTCACCGCATTCTGGAATGCCTTCAGGATATGGAAGCGATCTTCGGCGCTGATCGGCCGGCTGTGCTGGGGCGTGAGTTGACCAAGACCTTTGAAACCCTGAAGGGGTTGCCGCTGGGTGAGCTGCGCGAATTCGTCGAGCGCGACAGCAACCAGCAGCGCGGTGAGTGCGTGGTGCTGGTGGCAGGGTGGAGTGAGCCTGAAGGTGAAGATGCAGTGGGTGCCGAAGCGCGGCGCGTGCTGGACCTGCTCCTGGGGGAAATGCCGCTCAAGCGCGCGGCGGCACTGGCCGCCGAGATCACCGGTGTGCGCAAGAATCTGCTTTATCAAGTAGCGCTTGAGAGGCAGAAAGGCGAGTGACAGTGGCTCCTCAGCCGGTCGTTTAAATGGCCGGAAGGCTGATTAAAGCTTGTTCTGGAGCCCGTCAGTCAGTACCCTTGGCGGCGGAGAGTCGATTGGACAGTCGCTGCTTTTCATTGTTCCGCAATGAAAGGGGGAGGAAAGTCCGGGCTCCATAGGGCGGAGTGCCAGGTAACGCCTGGGGGGCGCGAGCCTACGGAAAGTGCCACAGAAAACAACCGCCTAAGCACTTCGGTGCCGGTAAGGGTGAAAAGGTGCGGTAAGAGCGCACCGCACGGCTGGCAACAGTGCGTGGCTAGGTAAACCCCACTCGGAGCAAGACCAAATAGGGTTCCAAGGCGTGGCCCGCGCTGGAACCGGGTAGGTTGCTAAAGATGTCCAGTGATGGCCATCGTAGAGGAATGACTGTCCTCGACAGAACCCGGCTTACAGATCGACTCTCCACCTCTTCCCACCTCGCATTTCCCTCGTAATACCCCTCGTCGTAAATATCGAAAAAAGTCAGAACCTGAGAAAGCACTTTAACTTCGAGCCTCATGCTTTTGAGTTTCTTCGGGTTTATCCGAAGGAGCGCTCCGTTTTTTCTTAAAACTCCTCTATGACGTCGCGTAAATCTCCGTCCTGTAAGGCTTTTCCTTAAGAAGTTGCCTTGACGGTGTGGTGGGCGGATTCCTATAGTGTGCGCAAGTGGCGGAAAGTGGCGTGAAGTGGGTTTTTTGAGCGCAAAAAGATAATATTCGGAGAAAGCGCCTGTGTTCCGTGGTGCAAATGCAATCAATCTCGACGCAAAGGGCCGTCTCGCTATGCCGAGCCGGTACCGTGACGAGCTCGATTCGCGTAGCGCCGGCCAATTGATCGTCACCATTGATACCGTCGACCCCTGCTTGTGCATCTATCCGCTCCCGGAATGGGAACTGATTGAGGCCAAGTTGCGTGAGCTCGCGACATTTCGCGAAGAGAACCGCCGTTTACAGCGGTTGCTGATCGGCAATGCGGTTGATCTGGAACTCGATGGCAGCGGTCGTTTCCTGGTGCCACCCCGTTTGCGTGAGTACGCCAAGCTCGATAAGCGAGTCATGCTGGTAGGCCAGCTGAACAAGTTTCAATTGTGGGATGAGGACGCCTGGAACGCGCTGGCTGATGCGGACCTGGCGGCCATTCAAAAACCGGGCGCGATGCCTGATGAACTGCGTGATCTGATTCTGTGACTATGAATAGCGGCTTTACTCACATCACCGTACTGCTCGAAGAAGCCGTCGAGGCTCTCGCGGTGCGCGCCGATGGCTGCTATCTGGATGGCACGTTCGGGCGGGGCGGCCACAGCCGTCTCATTCTCCAGAAGCTCGGGCCGGATGGCCGGCTTCTCGGCTTCGACAAGGATCCTCAAGCGATTGCCACCGGGCAAGCGCTGGCGGCCGAAGACGGCCGCTTTGTCATTGTGCAGCGCAGTTTTGCCGAATTGGGCGACGAGGCTCTAGCCCGGGGCATTGCCGGGAATGTCAGCGGTATTCTGTTGGACTTGGGCGTTTCTTCGCCACAGCTCGACGACCCGGAACGCGGCTTCAGCTTCATGAACGATGGTCCGCTGGACATGCGCATGGATCCGTCGCGCGGTGTCAGCGCTGCGGAATTCGTCAATACCGCCCCCGTGGACGAAATCGCGCGTGTCTTCAAGGAATATGGCGAAGAACGTTTCGCCAAGCGCATGGCGGCTGCAGTGGTCGCGCGCCGTGAGGTCCAGCCTTTCGAGCGCACCGGTGACCTGGCCGAGGTCCTTAAAGTGGCCAATCCGGCATGGGAGAAGGGCAAGAACCCTGCGACCCGCGCGTTCCAAGGGTTGCGCATTCACGTCAATAACGAATTGGGCGATCTGGAAGCGGGCCTGGATGCCGCGCTGGAAGCCCTCGAAGTGGGCGGCCGTCTGGCCGTGATCAGCTTTCACTCCCTGGAAGATCGTATCGTCAAACTGTTCATGCGCAAGCTGGTGAAGGGCGAAGCGGACAACATGCCGCGCAATCTGCCGATCCGGCATCAGGCCTTCGAACCTCGCATCAAGCTGATCGGAAAGGCTCAATTCGCCTCCGATGAAGAGACCCGCGCCAACCCTCGCTCACGCAGTGCCGTGATGCGCGTTGCGGAGAAACTCCGGTGAATCGCGGTTTCTTCAAACCCCTGCCCGGGGGCAGCTTCTTCATGATGCTGCTTTTCATCGCCGTCCTGGTATCGGCGATTGCCGTTTCCTACAGCGCGCACTGGAACCGCCAGTTGCTCAATTCCCTGTATGCCGAACTCAGCGTTCGTGACAAGGCGCAGGCCGAGTGGGGGCGGCTGATCCTGGAACAGAGCACTTGGACGGCCCATAGCCGCATTGAAAACCTGGCCACCGATCAGTTGAAAATGCACATTCCCAATGCCGCCGACATCCGGATGGTGTCGCCATGATGAAGCTTGAAGGCGCACTGTATCCGTGGCGGTTCCGCGTGGTGGTCGGTTTGCTGTCGGTCATGGTCTTGGCCATTTCCTACCGCATCGTCGATCTACAGGTCATTGACCACCGCTTCCTGATCGAGCAAGGCGATGCTCGCAGTCTGCGCACCGTCTCGATTCCCGCTCACCGCGGGTTGATTACCGACCGCAATGGAGAGCCGCTGGCCGTCAGTACGCCTGTCACCACTATTTGGGCAAACCCGTCCGAAATGCAGGCGGATAAAAGCAAATGGGGTGTGTTGGCGCAAGCCTTGGGGCAGGATCCCAAAGCCTTGACCGACCGTCTGAATGAACAGGCTTCCAAGGAGTTTATCTACCTGGTCCGTGGCCTGACCCCGGAGCAGGGGCAGGCGGTGCTCGATTTGAAGGTACCGGGAGTCTACGGCAAAGAAGAGTTTCGCCGTTTCTATCCGGCA
This sequence comes from Pseudomonas sp. GD03842, assembly GCF_029841165.1. Lineage (NCBI taxonomy): Bacteria > Pseudomonadati > Pseudomonadota > Gammaproteobacteria > Pseudomonadales > Pseudomonadaceae > Pseudomonas > Pseudomonas sp. GD03842. The sequence continues at coordinate 256,637 of NZ_JAOCEA010000004.1, forward strand.
GGCGATGTCACCGCGCACATGGTCGGCTTTACCGACCTGGACGACCACGGCCGCGAAGGCGTGGAGCTGGCATACGACGACTGGCTCGCCGGCGTGCCCGGTAAGCGGCAGGTCATCAAGGACCGGCGCGGCAGGTTGATCAAAGACCTGCAAGTGAAGAAAAACGCCAAGGCCGGGAAGACCTTGGCTTTGTCTATTGATCTGCGCCTGCAATACCTGGCGACCCGCGAGCTGCGCAATGCGATTCAGGAAAACGACGCCAAGGCGGGAAGCCTTGTCATCATGGACGTGAAGAGCGGTGAAGTGTTGGCGATGGTGAACCAGCCAACCTACAACCCTAATAACCGCCGGACCATGGTGCCAGCCGCCATGCGTAACCGCGCAATCATCGACGTGTTCGAGCCGGGCTCGACGATGAAACCGATTTCCATGACCGCGGCGCTGGACAGCGGCCGCTGGAAGCCCAGCGACAAGGTCGAGGTGTACCCCGGCACGTTGCAGATCGGTAAATACACCATTCGTGACGTGACCAAGACCGAAGGCCCGATCCTCGACCTGACCGGCATTCTGATCAACTCCAGTAACGTCGGCATGAGCAAGGTGGCGTTTGACGTGGGTGGCGAAGCCATTTTCCGTGCCATGCAGCGTGTAGGCCTGGGTCAGTACACAGGGCTGGGCTTTCCCGGCGAGCGTGTCGGCAACCTGCCGAACTACCGCGAATGGCGCAAGGCGGAAACGGCGACCCTATCGTACGGCTATGGCCTGTCGGTGACGGCGCTGCAACTTGTCCACGCCTACTCGGCACTGGCCAACAACGGCAAGATCGTCCCGCTGACCATTCTAAAAACCGACAAGCCGGCCGAAGCGACCCAGGCCATCCCGGAAGCAACCGCCAAGACCTTGCAAACCATGCTTCAGGCGGTCATCGAGGACCCGCGTGGCGTTTATCGTGCCCGCGTCCCGTCCTACCACGTTGCCGGCAAGTCCGGTACTGCGCGTAAAACGTCGGTCGGTACCAAGGGGTACGCTGAAAACTCCTACCGCTCCCTGTTCGCCGGATTCGGACCGATGAGCAATCCGCGCTACGCCATCGTGGTGGTCATCGACGAGCCGAGCAAAGGTGGCTACTTCGGTGGTCTGGTCTCGGCACCGGTCTTCAGCAAGGTCATGTCGGGCACGCTGCGTCTGATGAACGTGCGCCCTGATAACCTCGCGCCCGTTCCGCCCGAGCAGCAGGCCAACGCGGCGCCACTGGTCGTTCCGGTAAAAGGAGGGCGCGGCTGATGGCCTTCAACCTGAACAAGATCTTCGCTCAGAGCGACCGCGACCTGCTGATCCGGGAACTGACCCTGGACAGCCGCAAGGTGCGTCCAGGTGATTTGTTCCTGGCGGTTCCGGGCCTTAAAGTCGACGGGCGCGATCACATTACCGATGCCATTGCCCACGGTGCAGCCGCGGTCGCCTACGAAGCGGAAGGCGCGAAAGTGCTGCCGATCACGGATATCCCCATGATTCCGGTCAAAGGGCTGGGGGCGCAATTGTCGGATATCGCCGGTCGTTTCTATGGGGATCCGAGCCGCAGTCTGAACCTGGTCGGTGTGACCGGAACCAATGGCAAGACCAGCGTCACCCAGTTGATCGCTCAAGCGCTGGACGCGCTGGGTGAGCGCTGCGGTTTGATCGGCACGCTCGGCACCGGCTTTTACAGCGAGCTGAAAAGCGGAATTCACACCACACCCGATCCGATTTCCGTTCAGTCGACCCTCTACGACCTGAAAAAGGCCGGTGCCAAGGCAATAGCCATGGAAGTGTCGTCTCACGGCCTGGATCAGGGGCGGGTGACGGCACTGGCGTTCGATGTCGCGGTCATGACCAACCTGTCTCGCGACCATCTGGACTACCACGGCACGATGGAAGCCTATGGCGCAGCGAAAGCCAAGTTGTTCGCCTGGGATGACTTGCGTTGCCGCGTGGTCAACCTTGACGATGATTTCGGTCGTCAACTGGCGAGCCAGGTCCACCCCTCGCGTCTGATTACCTACAGCCAGGAAGACAGCCGCGCCTATCTGTTCTGTCGCGATGCCCAGTTCGACGACGACGGTGTTCGCGCCACGCTCGTGACACCGCAGGGCGACCATGTGCTGCGCAGCAGTCTGCTGGGGCGTTTCAACCTGAGCAATGTGCTGGCTGCGGTCGGCGCGTTGCTTGGCCTGGACTATCCGCTGGACGAAATTCTCAAGGTGCTCCCAGGCCTGGAAGGTCCGGTCGGGCGCATGCAGCGCCTGGGCGGCGGCGCTCGTCCTCTGGTGGTGGTGGATTACGCGCACACCCCGGACGCACTGGAAAAAGTCTTGCTCGCGCTTCGGCCGCACGTGAAAGGCCAACTGACTTGCCTGTTCGGCTGCGGCGGTGATCGGGATCGCGGCAAGCGTCCGATCATGGCCGAAGTGGTCGAGCGCCTGGCTGACAAGGTGCTGGTCACCGACGACAACCCACGCACAGAAGACCCTGCCGTCATATTCGATGACATCCGCGCCGGGTTTGCTGCCGTGGAGGGCGTGACCTTCGTGGCAGGTCGCGGGCAGGCCATCGCCCGGATCATTGCCGAGGCCCAAGCCGCCGATGTGATCGTGCTGGCAGGCAAAGGGCATGAGGATTACCAGGAAATCGATGGCCAGCGCCATCCGTTTTCCGATCTTGAGGAAGCCGCCAAGGCACTGGACGCATGGGAGGCTGCACATGATTAAGCCGCTTTCGTTCAGCGAATTGCTGTTGCCACTCGACGCACGCCGGGTGGGTGAGGATGTCAGCTTCGAGGGTGTCAGCATCGACAGCCGTGCGATCGAAGCCGGGCAATTGTTCGTGGCGCTGACCGGCCCGCGTTTTGATGGGCACGATTATCTCGACCAGGTCGCTGCCAAGGGGGCCGTTGGCGCCTTGGTCGAGCGCGAGGTTCCAGGAAGTGCTCTGCCCCAGTTGATCGTCGGCGATACCCGCAAAGCGCTGGCTCAGTTGGGCGCGATGAATCGCAATGCGTTCGTCGACAAACCGGTCGCGGCGATCACCGGTTCCAGCGGCAAGACCACGGTCAAGGAAATGCTGGCGAGCATCCTGCGCACGCGCGGCTCTGTCCTGGCGACCAAGGGCAATCTGAACAACGAGCTGGGCGTTCCGCTCACTTTGCTGGCGCTAGCGCCGGAGTTCGACGCCGCGGTCATCGAGTTGGGTGCGTCCCGCGTCGGAGAAATCGCATTCACCGTGAGTCTGACCAAGCCCCATGTGTCGGTATTGACCAATGCGGGGACTGCTCATGTCGGTGAGTTCGGGGGGCCACAGAAGATCGTCGAAGCCAAAGGCGAAATCATTGAAGGCCTGGACGGTCGAGGCACCGCGGTGTTGAACCGTGACGACAAGGCGTTCGACATCTGGGTCGCGCGGGCAGGGGCGCGGAATGTGCTGAGCTTTTCGATCAAGGACAGCGAAGCGGACGTCTACGCCAGTGACCTGGGCATCGATGCCCGTGGATGCCCGGCGTTTACCCTGCACAGTCCGGCGGGGTCGGCGCAGGTGCAGCTGAATCTTCTGGGCGCCCACAACGTGGCCAACGCGTTGGCTGCGGCGGCTGCCGCCCATGCGCTGGGCGTTGCACTGCCCGGCATCGTGGCCGGCCTGAACAATGTCCAGCCCGTCAAAGGGCGCACGGTCGCGCAACTGGCGACCAACGGCATTCGCGTGATCGACGACACCTACAACGCCAACCCAACCTCCGTGGCCGCCGCCACCGATATCCTCACGACGTTCCCGGGCCGCAAGGTGCTGGTACTGGGGGACATTGGCGAGTTGGGCGACTGGGCGGAACAGGGGCATCGCGATGTCGGCGCGTATGCCGCAGGCAAGGTCGATGCGCTGTATGCCGTCGGTCCGTTGATGGCCCATGCGGTCAAGGCTTTCGGGCAGGATGCCCGCCATTTTGCAAGTCAGGCTGACCTGATCAAGGCGCTGGGCGCCGAGCAAGACAAGAACACCACCATTTTGATCAAAGGTTCTCGCAGCGCCGCGATGGAAAACGTCGTCGCCGCGCTGTGCGGAACTCGCCTGGAGAAACATTAATGCTGCTGCTGCTGGCCGAGTATCTGCAACAGTTCTACAAAGGCTTCGCGGTCTTCCAGTACCTGACCCTGCGCGGGATTCTCGGCGTGCTCACCGCACTGTCGCTCTCGCTGTGCCTGGGTCCGTGGATGATCCGTGCCCTGCAGAACAAGCAGATCGGTCAATCCGTCCGCAACGACGGCCCTCAATCCCACCTGTCCAAATCCGGCACCCCGACCATGGGGGGCGCGCTGATTCTGTCCGCCATTGGTATTGCTACCTTGCTGTGGGCCGATTTGACCAACCGCTACGTGTGGGTCGTGCTGATCGTCACGCTGCTGTTCGGCGGCATCGGCTGGGTCGACGATTATCGCAAGGTCATCGAAAAGAACTCGCGCGGCCTGCCGAGCCGGTGGAAATATTTCTGGCAATCGGTGTTCGGTCTTGGCGCTGCGATCTTCCTTTATATGACCGCGCAGACGCCGGTAGAAACGACACTGCTGATCCCAATGCTCAAGGACTTCAGCATCCCGCTGGGCGTGGGCTTCGTGATCCTCACGTATTTCGTGATCGTCGGCTCCAGCAACGCCGTCAACCTGACCGACGGTCTGGACGGCCTGGCCATCATGCCGACGGTCATGGTCGGCGGGGCCCTTGGCATCTTCTGCTATCTGTCCGGTAACGTGAAATTCGCCGAATACCTGCTGATTCCTTATGTGCCGGGTGCCGGTGAGCTGATTGTCTTCTGCGGCGCGTTGATTGGCGCCGGTCTGGGCTTTCTGTGGTTCAACACTTATCCGGCCCAGGTGTTCATGGGCGACGTCGGCGCGCTGGCGCTGGGTGCGGCACTGGGCACCATCGCGGTCATCGTCCGTCAGGAAATCGTCCTGTTCATCATGGGTGGCGTGTTCGTGATGGAGACCCTGTCAGTCGTCATTCAGGTTGCATCGTTTAAGTTGACCGGCCGCCGCGTTTTTCGCATGGCGCCGATCCATCACCATTTCGAACTCAAGGGCTGGCCCGAGCCGCGTGTGATTGTCCGTTTCTGGATCATCACCGTGATCCTCGTGCTGATCGGCCTTGCTACGTTGAAACTGAGGTAAGACAGAGTGTCACTGATCGCTTCTGACCACTTCCGCATCGTTGTCGGCCTCGGCAAGAGCGGCATGTCCCTGGTTCGCTTCCTGGCGAGCCGGGGCGTGGCGTTTGCCGTGGCCGATACGCGGGAGAATCCTCCGGAACTGGCGACCCTGCGTCGCGACTACCCGCAGGTGGAAGTGCGTTGTGGTGAGCTGGACGTCGAATTCCTCTGCCGCGCCGATGAACTGTACGTGAGTCCCGGCCTGGCCCTCGCCACCCCTGCGCTGCAGCAAGCGGCAGCGCGCGGCGTCAAGCTTTCCGGTGACATCGAGGTGTTTGCCCGCAATGCCAAGGCGCCGATCATCGCGATCAGCGGCTCCAACGCGAAAAGCACCGTCACCACGCTGGTTGGGGAAATGGCCGTCGCAGCGGGCAAACGCGTGGCGGTCGGCGGTAACCTCGGCACGCCAGCACTCGACCTGCTGAGCGATGACGTCGAGTTGTACGTCCTGGAGTTGTCGAGCTTTCAGCTGGAAACCACCGATCATCTTGGCGCCGAAGTGGCTACCGTGCTGAACGTCAGCGAAGACCACATGGATCGCTACAGCGGCTTGCCTGCTTATCATCTGGCCAAGCACCGGATTTTCCGCGGCGCGCGCCAGGTGGTGGTCAATCGCCAGGACGCCCTGTCGCGTCCGCTCATTGGTGAGGGCGTAGCCTGTTGGACCTTCGGTTTGAACAAGCCGGACGTCAACGGCTTCGGTCTGCGCGAAGAAAACGGCGAAAAATACCTCGCGTTCCAGTTCGACGCCCTGATGCCTGTCAGTGAACTGAAGATCCGTGGCGCGCATAACCAGGCGAACGCGCTTGCAGCGCTCGCGCTCGGGCACGCCGCCGGGCTGTCGTTCGCGCCCATGCTTGAGGCGCTGCGTCGCTTCGCAGGCCTGGTGCATCGCTGCCAGTGGGTGCGCGAGCGCCATGGCGTCAACTATTACGATGACTCCAAGGCCACCAACGTAGGCGCCGCGCTGGCTGCCATCGAAGGCCTGGGCGCGGACATCAAGGGCAAGCTGGTGCTGATTGCCGGCGGTGACGGCAAGGGCGCTGATTTCTCGGCCTTGAAAGCGTCAGTGGCGACGCACTGCCGTGCGGTCGTTCTGCTAGGGCGCGATGCCGAGCTGCTCGCCGCGACCTTTGGCGATTCGGTGCCGCTGATTCGCGTCAATACCTTGGAAGAAGCGGTGCAGAGCGCCGCCGATGCGGCCCTGGAAGGCGACGCGGTGCTGCTGTCCCCCGCCTGTGCGAGCCTGGATATGTTCAAGAATTTCGAAGAGCGCGGACGCCTGTTCGCACAGGCCGTGGGAGACTTGTCATGATCTTTGGCGTGATCAAGCCTTACCCGTCGCCGATCATCAGCGGCCGTGGTGTCGATGTCGATTTCCCCATGCTCGCCGGCTGTCTGGCGCTGCTGGGCCTGGGCCTGGTGATGATCACTTCCGCCTCGTCGGAAGTGGCTGCCGTGCAGTCGGGCAACGCGCTGTACATGATGACCCGCCATCTGATTTACCTGGTGCTGGGGCTGGGTGCGTGCATCGCGACCATGATGATTCCCGTGGCCACCTGGCAACGTCTGGGCTGGCTGATGCTGATCGGCGCCTTCGGTTTGTTGGTGCTGGTCATCGTGCCCGGCATCGGGCGCGAGGTGAACGGCTCGATGCGCTGGATCGGTTTCGGCATGTTCAACGTGCAGCCTTCGGAAATCGCCAAGGTATTCGTGGTGATTTTCCTTGCGGGTTACCTCATCCGGCGTCAACAGGAAGTGCGCGAGAGCTGGATGGGCTTCTTCAAGCCCTTCATCGTGCTGCTGCCGATGGCAGGGCTGCTGCTGATGGAACCTGACTTCGGGGCCACCGTCGTGATGATGGGCTCGGCTGCCGCAATGCTGTTCCTCGGTGGCGTCGGCTTGTTCCGCTTTACGCTGATGGTGGCGCTCGCGGTGGCGGCCGTGTTCGTGCTGGTTCAGGCGCAGCCGTACCGGATGGCGCGTCTGATCACCTTCACCGACCCTTGGTCCGATCAGTTCGGCTCGGGCTATCAGCTGACTCAGGCGCTGATCGCGTTCGGCCGTGGCGAATGGTTCGGCGTGGGGCTGGGCAACAGCGTGCAGAAACAGTTCTACCTCCCGGAAGCGCATACCGACTTCGTGTTTTCGGTATTGGCCGAAGAGCTGGGCGTCGTCGGCTCGCTGGCCACCGTCGCGCTGTTCGTGTTCGTGAGTATTCGTGCGATGTACATCGGCATGTGGGCCGAGCGCGCCAAGCAATTCTTTGCGGCTTACACCGCTTATGGTCTGGCCTTCCTGTGGATTGGCCAGTTCCTGATCAACATCGGAGTGAACGTCGGGCTGCTGCCTACCAAAGGTCTGACCCTGCCGTTCCTCAGCTATGGCGGCAGCTCCCTGATCATCTGCTGTGCCAGCCTTGGGCTGTTGTTGCGTATCGAATGGGAGTCGCGCAACAACATGGGCAGTGAAGAAGCCGAGTTCAAAGAAAGCGATTTTGCCGAGGAGCCGAGCCATGGCCGTCGGTAATGTCTTGATCATGGCAGGCGGCACCGGCGGGCACGTGTTCCCGGCGCTCGCCTGCGCGCGGGAATTCCAGGCACGTGGCTATACCGTCCACTGGCTTGGCACCCCGCGGGGTATCGAGAACGAACTGGTCCCGGCTGCTGGCCTGAAATTGCACCTGATCGACGTGACCGGTCTGCGCGGAAAGGGGCGTCTTTCGTTGCTCAAGGCGCCATTCATGCTGCTCAAGGCATTGCTGCAGGCGCGCAAGGTCGTGCGCGAATTGAAGCCAGTCTGCGTCGTCGGGTTTGGCGGCTATGTCACAGGGCCGGGCGGGCTGGCGGCCAAATTGGCGGGTGTGCCCTTGATCATTCATGAACAGAACGCGGTCGCGGGGACGGCCAATCGCAGCCTGGCATCTTTCGCGGCGCGGGTGTGCGAGGCGTTTCCTCAGACGTTCGCGGCGTCGGCCAAGCGTCGCACCACGGGTAACCCTGTGCGTCCCGAACTGTTCTTCGAAACCCCGCGCCAGGCCTTGGAAGGTCGCAAGCCGCGCCTGCTGGTGCTAGGCGGCAGTCTGGGTGCTGAACCGCTGAACAAGCTGTTGCCGGAGGCGCTGGCGCAAGTACCGGTCGAGGTCCGGCCTGAAGTCTTCCACCAGGCTGGCAAAAACCACGACGAAATCACCGCCGAGCGTTACCGCGCCGTAGGCGTCGATGCGCAGGTCGCGCCGTTCATCAAGGATATGGCCCAAGCCTACGGCTGGGCGGATCTGGTGGTATGCCGCGCCGGCGCGTTGACCATCAGTGAATTGGCGGCGGCTGGGCTGCCTTCGCTGCTGGTGCCGCTGCCCCACGCAATCGATGACCACCAGTCACGGAACGCCGAATACCTGGCCCGCGAAGGCGCTGCCTTCGTCATGCCACAGAGAACAACCGGCGCTGCCGAAATGGCGGCTCGCCTGAAAGAGGTTTTGATGCAACCCGAACAATTGAAGCGCATGGCTGCAACGGCTCGCCAACTGGCCAAGCCGGACGCCACCCACACCGTCGTCGATGTCTGCCTGGAGGTCGTCCATGGTTGAGAGTCAACGCGCTATGCCACAACCAGAAATGCGCCGCATCCGTCGCATCCACTTCGTCGGGATCGGTGGCGTGGGCATGTGCGGCATCGCCGAGGTGTTGCTGAACCTGGGTTATGACGTGTCCGGTTCCGACCTGAAAGCGTCGCCCGTGACCGAGCGTCTGGAAACGTTCGGCGCGCAGATCTTCATCGGTCATCGTGCGGAAAACGCCGCGGCGGCTGACGTACTGGTCGTGTCCAGCGCTGTGAACACGTCCAACCCGGAAGTGGCGACCGCGCTGGAGCGCCGCATTCCGGTGGTGCCCCGTGCGGAAATGCTCGCCGAGCTGATGCGCTACCGCCATGGCATCGCCGTCGCCGGTACCCATGGCAAGACCACCACCACCAGCCTGATCGCATCAGTGTTCGCGGCGGGCGGGCTTGATCCGACGTTCGTCATTGGTGGCCGTCTGAACGCAGCAGGCACCAACGCCCAACTGGGCACCAGCCGTTACCTCATCGCCGAGGCTGACGAAAGCGACGCCAGTTTCCTCCACCTGCAGCCGCTGGTGGCCGTCGTGACCAACATCGACGCCGACCACATGGCGACGTACGAAGGTGACTTCAACAAGCTGAAGAAAACCTTCGTCGAGTTCCTGCACAACCTGCCGTTCTACGGGCTGGCGGTGGTGTGCACCGACGACCCTGTGGTGCGCGACATCCTGCCATCGGTCAAGCGGCCGGTGGTGACCTACGGCTTCAACGAAGACGCTGACGTGCGCGCGATCAATGTCCGTCAGGAGGGGATGCGCACTCACTTCACCGTGCTGCGCCGCGACCGTGAGCCGCTCGACGTGTCGGTGAACATGCCAGGCAATCACAATGTGCTCAACTCGCTGGCCACCATCGCCATCGCGACCGATGAGGGCATCACCGATGAGGCCATCATTCAGGGCCTCTCGGGCTTTCAGGGCGTGGGCCGTCGGTTCCAGGTATATGGCGAACTGCCGGTCGAAGGCGGCAACGTCATGCTGGTGGACGACTACGGCCACCATCCTCGGGAAGTCGCTGCGGTAATCAATGCGGTGCGCGGGGGCTGGCCGGATCGTCGACTGGTCATGGTCTATCAACCGCACCGTTACAGCCGTACGCGCGACCTGTACGACGATTTCGTGCAGGTGCTCAATGACGCCAATGTGCTGTTGTTGATGGAAGTCTACCCCGCAGGCGAAGAGCCGATTCCAGGTGCGGACAGCCGCCAGTTGGCGCACAGCATCCGCCAGCGTGGCCAGTTGGACCCGATTTACATCGAGCGTGGCGCCGAACTGGCCCCGCTGGTCAAGCCGCTGTTGCGGGCGGGCGACATTCTGCTGTGCCAAGGCGCGGGAGACATCGGCGGCCTTGCCCCGCAATTGCTCAAGAGCCCGTTATTCACGGGCGCCATCGTGGCTTCTACCGAAGGTAAGCTGAAATGACAGCCGTCGCGCCAGTCTCCCTGCTCTCGACCCTGGAACCGAAAACCTTCGGTCGGGTTGCCGTGCTTTTCGGTGGCAAGAGTGCGGAGCGGGAGGTGTCCCTGAAATCCGGCCAAGCGGTGCTTCAGGCACTGCTGAGCGCGGGTGTCGATGCCTTTGGCATCGATGTGGGCGATGACTTCCTGCATCGACTGGCCAGCGAAACCATCGACCGTGCGTTCATCGTCCTGCACGGTCGTGGCGGCGAAGACGGCACCATGCAGGGTTTGCTGGAGTGTCTGGGCATCCCTTATACAGGCAGCGGTGTACTGGCCTCTGCACTGGCGATGGACAAGCTGCGCACCAAGCAGGTCTGGCAGAGCCTGGGCTTACCCACACCCCGTCACGCCGTACTGAACAGCGAAGCTGACTGTATTTCTGCGGCGACGGAACTGGGCTTTCCTTTGATCGTCAAACCCGCCCATGAAGGCTCCAGTATCGGTATGGCCAAGGTGACCGGCGTCGACGAATTGATCGCCGCATGGAATGCCGCCAGTACCTACGATTCGCACGTATTGGTCGAACAATGGATTCAAGGTCCTGAGTTCACGGTCGCGTCTCTGCGTGGGCAAATCCTGCCTCCCATCGGCCTGGGCACCCCCCACAGTTTTTACGATTACGATGCCAAGTATCTGGCTTCTGACACCCAGTACCGGATTCCGTGTGGCCTGGATGCGGCCAAGGAGCAGGAACTCAAGGCGCTGGCCGCCCGTGCCTGCGAGGCGGTGGGTGTCGCCGGTTGGGCGCGCACGGATGTCATGCAGGATGCCGAGGGCAAGTTCTGGCTGCTGGAAGTCAACACCGTTCCCGGCATGACCGATCACAGTCTGGTGCCCATGGCGGCGAGCGCCGCCGGGCTCGATTTCAACCAGTTGGTGTTGGCGATTCTGGCCGACAGTGTCCAGGTGCGGGGGTAAGTCATGCTCGGCACAACACTACGTCATCAGCAACCCGTTTCCGGTGGTCGCAAGCCGGTACCCCGTGGCGCCAGCCGTATGGTGGCCAAGGAGCCGCTGTCGGCCCGTCTGCCCAAGCCGAACTTCGGTTTCCTGCGCGGCCTGATGTGGCCGGTACTGCTGGTGGTGTTCGGCTTCGGCTCTTACGAAGCTGCCCAGCGTCTATTGCCCTACGCCGATCGGCCGATCTCGCGGATCAACGTTCAGGGCGACTTGAGCTACATCAGCCAGCAAGCGGTGCAGCAGCGGATTGCGCCATACGTGGCCACCAGCTTCTTTACGATCGATCTGGCGGGGATGCGCACTGAACTGGAGCAGATGCCCTGGATCGCCCACGCCGAAGTGCGTCGGGTCTGGCCAGATCAGGTGGTGATTCGTCTGGAAGAACAGTTGCCGGTGGCGCGCTGGGGCGATGAAGCCCTGCTGAACAACCAGGGCCAGGCATTCACCCCGCGTGAACTGTCCAACTACGAACACCTTCCGCAGTTGTTCGGGCCTCAACGGGCTCAACAGCAGGTGATGCAGCAGTATCAGGTGCTGAGTCAGATGTTGCGCCCATTGGGGTTCTCCATCGCGCGTCTGGAATTGCGTGAGCGAGGCAGTTGGTTCCTCACCACCGGCGCGAACAATGCCGGGCCTGGCCTGGAGTTGTTGCTGGGGCGTGACCATCTGGTAGAGAAGATGCGCCGCTTTATCGCCATCTATGAAAAAACGCTTAAAGAACAGATCACGAACATTGCGCGCGTCGACCTGCGCTACAACAACGGCCTGGCTGTTGGGTGGCGTGAGCAGGCACCAGCGCCAACGACGGAAAAACCCGCCGTCGCGAAGAATTGATAAGAGGCAGGACCCATGGCAAACGTGCAAAGCGGCAAAATGATCGTCGGATTGGATATCGGTACCTCCAAGGTGGTGGCGCTGGTAGGCGAAGTCGCGGCTGATGGCACGCTGGAAATCGTCGGTATCGGCACCCACCCATCACGCGGCCTGAAGAAGGGCGTGGTGGTGAACATCGAGTCGACCGTGCAGTCGATTCAGCGTGCCGTGGAAGAAGCGCAACTGATGGCGGGCTGCCGCATCCACTCGGCGTTCGTCGGTGTCGCGGGCAATCACATCCGCAGCCTGAACTCCCACGGTATCGTGGCGATTCGTGACCGTGAAGTGAGCTCCGCCGACCTGGAGCGCGTGCTCGATGCTGCCCAGGCGGTGGCGATCCCGGCTGACCAGCGCGTGCTGCACACCTTGCCGCAGGACTACGTGATCGATAACCAGGAAGGCGTCCGCGAGCCACTGGGCATGTCGGGCGTGCGTCTGGAGGCCAAGGTGCACGTCGTGACCTGCGCCGTGAACGCTGCACAGAACATCGAAAAGTGCGTGCGCCGTTGCGGCCTGGAAGTCGATGACATCATCCTCGAGCAACTGGCTTCGGCCTATTCGGTCCTGACCGACGACGAGAAAGAACTCGGCGTGTGCCTGGTGGACATCGGCGGTGGTACGACCGACATCGCAATCTTCACCGAGGGCGCCATCCGTCATACGGCGGTGATCCCGATCGCTGGCGATCAAGTCACCAATGACATCGCCATGGCGCTGCGTACACCGACTCAGTACGCCGAAGAAATCAAGATCCGTTACGCCTGCGCCCTGGCCAAACTGGCCGGTGCGGGTGAGACCATCAAGGTGCCGAGCGTGGGCGACCGTCCACCTCGCGAACTGTCCCGTCAAGCCTTGGCCGAAGTGGTCGAGCCCCGCTATGACGAACTGTTCACGCTGATTCAGGCCGAACTGCGTCGCAGCGGTTACGAGGACCTGATTCCAGCGGGCATCGTGCTGACCGGTGGCACCTCCAAGATGGAAGGTGCGGTCGAGCTGGCCGAGGAAATCTTCCACATGCCGGTGCGCCTGGGCACACCGCACAATGTCAAAGGGCTCGCGGACGTGGTTCGCAACCCGATTTACTCCACTGGGGTCGGCCTGTTGCTGTATGGACTGCAAAAGCAGTCCGACGGCATCTCGTTGTCGGGCTTGTCCGGCTCCGGTAGCAGTTATAGCGATGAACCTAAGGCCCCCGTGTTTGAGCGCCTCAAACGGTGGGTCCAGGGGAATTTCTAAGTTTCAAAAGTGGTAGGCGGCAGTAGGCGATAAAAAACTAGAGAAGTGAAGGAGAGGGAACATGTTCGAGCTCGTAGACAACATCCCACAAAGCCCGGTAATCAAAGTTATCGGTGTTGGTGGTGGCGGCGGCAACGCGGTCAATCACATGGTCAAGAGCAACATCGAAGGCGTTGAGTTCATCTGCGCCAACACCGATGCTCAAGCCCTGAAAAACATTGGTGCGCGGACCATCCTGCAACTGGGTACCGGCGTGACCAAAGGTCTGGGTGCCGGTGCCAACCCGGAAGTCGGTCGTCAGGCCGCCCTGGAAGATCGTGAGCGCATCGCTGAAGTGCTGCAGGGCACCAACATGGTCTTCATCACCACCGGCATGGGTGGCGGTACCGGTACCGGTGCAGCCCCGATCATCGCCGAAGTGGCCAAGGAACTGGGCATCCTGACCGTCGCGGTCGTGACACGTCCATTTCCGTTCGAAGGCCGCAAGCGCATGCAGATCGCCGATGAAGGCATCCGCGCGCTGTCCGAAAGCGTCGACTCGTTGATCACCATTCCCAACGAGAAGCTGCTCACCATCCTGGGCAAAGACGCCAGCCTGCTGTCGGCGTTCGCCAAGGCGGACGATGTACTGGCCGGTGCCGTTCGCGGTATCTCCGATATCATCAAGCGCCCGGGCATGATCAACGTCGACTTCGCTGACGTGCGCACCGTGATGTCCGAAATGGGCATGGCAATGATGGGTACGGGTGCAGCCAGTGGTCCGAACCGTGCACGCGAAGCCACCGAGGCGGCCATCCGCAATCCGTTGCTGGAAGATGTGAACCTGCAAGGTGCCCGCGGCATTCTGGTCAACATCACGGCCGGTCCTGACCTGTCGCTGGGTGAGTACTCGGACGTCGGCAGCATCATCGAAGCGTTCGCCTCCGAACACGCCATGGTCAAGGTCGGTACCGTCATCGACCCAGACATGCGCGACGAACTGCACGTCACCGTGGTCGCCACGGGCCTGGGTGCGAAGATCGAGAAGCCTGTGAAGGTCATCGACAACACCATGCAGACGGCTCAAGCGGCACCCGTGCAGCAGCAGGCCGTTCGCCAGGAGCAGCCTTCGGTCAATTACCGCGACCTGGACCGTCCTACCGTGATGCGCAATCAGGCTCACGCAGGCGCCACTGCTGCGGCGAAAATGAATCCGCAGGACGATCTGGATTACCTGGATATTCCAGCATTCCTGCGTCGTCAGGCTGATTGATGAGTTCTATCAGGGGTATGAGGGTGATTGGTGTTCAGCAAAGGCGAGGTCTGCTATCATCGCCAGCCTTTGTTGATACTAATTCGCGATATGCGCTGAAGCGGCCAATGCCATGATTAAACAACGCACCCTGAAGAATATTATCCGTGCCACAGGTATCGGCCTGCACTCGGGGGAAAAGGTTTACCTGACCCTCAAACCTGCACCTGTGAACGCTGGCATTGTGTTTTTCCGTACCGACCTCGAGCCGGTTGTCCAGATCAACGCACACGCGCTGAATGTGGGCGATACCACGCTTTCCACGACGCTGTTCAATGGCGATGTGAAGGTCGATACGGTTGAACACTTGCTGTCGGCCATGGCTGGCCTTGGCATCGATAACGCCTACGTTGAACTTTCCGCCTCCGAAGTTCCAATCATGGACGGCAGCGCAGGCCCCTTTGTATTCCTGATTCAATCGGCTGGCCTGGAAGAACAGGACGCACCGAAGAAGTTCATCCGCATTCTGAAAGAAGTCTGCGTGGAAGAAGACGGTAAATACGCCAAGTTCGTGCCGTTCGAAGGTTTCAAGGTGAGTTTCGAAATTGACTTCGACCACCCCTACCTGAAAAACCGCACGCAAACGGCGAGCGTCGACTTCTCCAGCACTTCGTTCGTGAAAGAAGTGAGCCGCGCACGTACTTTCGGTTTCATGAAGGACATCGAATACCTGCGCAAGCACAACCTTGCCCTGGGCGGCAGCGTTGAAAACGCTATCGTCGTTGACAAGGACGGCGTGTTGAACGAAGACGGTCTTCGTTATGAAGACGAATTCGTCAAGCACAAGATCCTGGATGCCATCGGTGACCTGTATCTGCTGGGCAACAGCCTGATCGGCGAGTACCAGGGCTTCAAGTCCGGACACGGCCTGAACAATCGTCTACTGCGTGCGTTGATCGCCCAGGAAGATGCGTGGGAAGTCGTGACGTTCGAAGATGCCAGTACCGCACCGATCTCGTACATGCGCCCTGTAGCGGCGGTGTAACAACACCTCTTCTTCTCAGTTTGACTATTTCAGGCCACCTCCGGGTGGCCTTTTTTATGGCGACTGCCGAAGGATTCAGGCAGACGCGAAGGCCGTTCAGTCGCTCGACTTTCGAGGTTTCCCATGCGCTGCCAGGCGTTCCAGCGCCGCCCTCAACTTTGGATCGCTAATGCCTTCGGCGGCCTCATTGAGTGCCTCTGCGGCCACGGGAGATAAGTCCCTCGCCGCGCCCGGCAAGGCTCCGCGCGTGATCGACGGTTGAACCTTCAACGACAGCCGAGTCAGATTGGCGAACTCCTTGAACGCCACCAACTGCCGTTGCAGCCGCTTCTGCTGATAGCGCAGCCGGGTAGCCCAGTGACCATCGGTGACCACCAACACCAGCGTACCCTCGCGCCAGGACGCCACATGACAATGTTCTCTCGCAGCCGGCTGCAGCTGGCTTTCCAGCAGTCGTTGCAAGTGAGCCAGCCGCTGAGCGTGATTGAAAATGGCCTTGAGGGATCTTGCATCACGCAAAAAAACCGAAGGTGCGCGAGCCGGGAGGGGCCGGAATGCCATGTCAGGAGTGCCTTTCGATACCAGTCAGCGATGTTACCAGAATGGTGCCCCTCACTCTCGACGCGAGGCTCGGTGCAAAACGAGCAGTCTGATTATGAAGAAAAGTTTAAGTATTCAGATGCCCGTACGGGTTGAAGTCCGAAGAAATGCCCCTATTGTACTTCTGCCCCGTAACATTGCAGTGCCAGCATCGTGGAATAACGCCACTTTCCTCACCACCATTTCCGGGTAGAATGCTCGTTCGCATGCGGCCATGAGGGCTGCACGGGCGACTCACGGGGCCGCCCTCCATTCCTATGTGTGGAAGATCCTGTCGATATGTTTGCACCTTTGTTGAAAAAACTTTTCGGAAGCAAGAACGAGCGCGAAGTGAAGCGCATGCTCAAGACGGTCCAGATCGTCAACGGCTTCGAAGAGCAAATGGTGGCCCTTTCGGACGAGCAGTTGCGCGCCAAGACCGAAGAGTTCAAGGCCCGCATCGCCAAAGGTGAGACCCTCGATAAGCTCCTGCCCGAAGCCTTTGCGGTGTGCCGTGAAGCGGGCAAGCGCATCATGGGAATGCGCCACTTCGACGTGCAGTTGATCGGCGGCATGACCCTGCATGAAGGCATGATTGCCGAGATGCGCACCGGTGAAGGCAAGACCCTGGTCGCGACCCTCGCGGTGTACCTGAACGCGCTGTCCGGTAAAGGCGTGCACGTCGTGACCGTGAACGACTATCTGGCACGTCGCGACGCCAACTGGATGCGCCCTCTGTATGAGTTTCTCGGCCTGACCGTCGGCGTCGTCACACCGTTCCAGCCGCCGGAAGAAAAGCGCGCTGCTTACAATTCCGACATCACCTACGGCACCAACAACGAATTCGGCTTCGATTACCTGCGCGACAACATGGCCTTCAGCCTGGAAGACAAATTCCAGCGCGAACTGAACTTCGCCGTGATCGACGAAGTGGACTCCATCCTCATCGACGAAGCCCGTACCCCGCTGATCATTTCCGGTCAGGCGGAGGACAGTTCCAAGCTGTACACCGAAATCAACAAGCTGATCCCCCGACTCGAACAGCACATCGAGGAAGTGGAAGGCCAGGTGACCAAGCAGGGCCACTTCACCATCGACGAGAAATCCCGTCAGGTGGAACTGAACGAGGCCGGCCACCAGTTCATCGAAGAGATGCTGACTCAAGTCGGGCTGCTCGCTGAAGGCGAGAGCCTGTATTCGGCACACAACCTGGGCCTGCTGACCCACGTCTATGCCGGCCTGCGCGCGCACAAACTGTTCCATCGCAACGTCGAGTACATCGTTCAGGACGGCGGCATCATGCTGGTCGACGAACACACCGGTCGTACGATGCCGGGGCGTCGCTTGTCCGAAGGCCTGCACCAGGCCATCGAAGCCAAAGAGAACCTGAACATCCAGGCGGAGAGCCAGACCCTCGCCTCGACCACTTTCCAGAACTACTTCCGTCTGTACACCAAGCTGTCCGGCATGACCGGTACGGCTGACACCGAAGCGTTCGAATTCCATCAGATCTACAACCTCGCCGTGATGGTCATTCCGCCGAACAAGCCGTTGGCGCGAAAGGACTACAACGACCTGGTGTACCTGACCGCCGACGAGAAGTACGCGGCCATCATTGCCGACATCAAGGCCTGCCTGGCCGAGCAACGTCCGGTGCTGGTGGGTACGGCGACCATCGAAACTTCCGAGCACATGTCCAACCTGCTCAAGAAGGAAGGCATCGATCACAAGGTCCTGAACGCCAAGTTCCACGAAAAGGAAGCCGAAATCATTGCCCAGGCCGGTCGTCCTGGCGCCCTGACCATCGCCACCAACATGGCCGGTCGCGGCACCGACATCCTGTTGGGTGGCAACTGGGAAGTGGAAGTCGCCAGCCTGGAAAACCCGACACCCGAGCAGGTCGCACAGATCAAGGCCGACTGGCAAAAGCGTCATCAGCAGGTCATCGAGGCGGGCGGTCTGCACGTCATCGCCTCCGAGCGCCATGAGTCGCGTCGTATCGACAACCAGTTGCGGGGCCGTGCGGGTCGTCAGGGCGACACCGGTTCGAGCCGCTTCTACCTCTCGCTGGAAGATAGCCTGATGCGCATCTTCGCCTCCGACCGGGTGAAGAACTTCATGAAAGCGCTGGGCATGCAGTCCGGCGAAGCCATCGAGCACCGCATGGTGACCAACGCCATCGAGAAAGCGCAGCGCAAGGTCGAAGGCCGCAACTTCGATATCCGCAAGCAGTTGCTGGAGTTCGACGACGTCTCCAACGAACAGCGCAAAGTGATCTACCACATGCGCAACAGCCTGCTGGCGGCAGAGAACATTGGCGACACCATCGCCGAATTCCGTGAGGAAGTTCTGGATGCCACGATCAGCGCTCACATTCCGCCACAATCCCTGCCGGAGCAGTGGGATGTGGCTGGCCTGGAAGCGGCGTTGAACAGTGACTTCGGCGTGAAATTGCCGATCCAGCAATGGCTGGACGAAGACGATCACCTGCACGAAGAAAACCTGCGCCCCAAGCTGCTGGAAGCCATCCTCGCGGCCTACAACGAGAAAGAAGACCAGGCCAGCGCCGAGGCGCTGCGCACCTTCGAGAAGCAGATTCTGCTGCGCGTGCTGGACGACCTGTGGAAAGACCACCTGTCGACCATGGACCACCTGCGCCACGGCATCCACCTGCGCGGCTACGCTCAGAAGAACCCGAAACAGGAATACAAGCGGGAGTCGTTCACGCTGTTCCAGGAATTGCTGGACTCGATCAAGCGCGACACGATCCGCGTACTGTCCCACGTTCAGGTCCGTCGCGAAGACCCGGCCGAAGAAGAAGCCCGTCTGCGTCGCGAGGCCGAAGAGCTGGCCCAGCGCATGCAGTTCCAACACGCCGAAGCGCCGGGCCTCGAGCAGCCAGCGGCTCTGGTGGAGGAGGGCGATGACGTCGCGGTGGCCGCTGCGACTGCAATGTCCCCGGTGCGCAACGACCAGAAGCTGGGTCGCAACGAGCTGTGCTGGTGCGGTTCGGGCAAGAAATACAAGCACTGCCACGGTCAGATTTCCTGATCTACGGCCTGGCAGTCGTTTCTCTGTAATATCGCGCCGCGACCGGCCTAGCCGTCGCGGCGTTTTTCCAATTATCGAGCCGTCGTGGCCTGCCCGGCGGCCTGGCTTTCAAGGAGCGCATTTCATGGCTGTTGGTCTTGGTCCTCTGCCGACGCTGCACCCGGTTCCCGGTTTCGAGCTTGGCATTTCGTCTGCCGGCATCAAGCGTCCAGGGCGCAAGGACGTCGTGGTCATGCGCTGCGCCGAAGGTTCCAGCGTGGCCGGCGTGTTCACCCTGAACGCTTTCTGCGCGGCCCCCGTGATCCTGTCCAAACAGCGTGTGGGCGGCACCGTTCGCTACCTGCTGACCAACACCGGGAACGCCAACGCGGGTACTGGTGAGCCGGGCCTGCGCGCGGCCGAACGCACCACGGCGAAGCTGGCGGAACTGACCGGCGTCGATGCCAGTGCCGTCCTGCCGTTCTCCACCGGGGTGATCGGCGAGCCGTTGCCTGTGGAAAAGTTCGAAGGTGCCTTGCAGGCGGCGTTGGACGATCTTTCGGTGGATAACTGGGCAGCGGCCGCCACAGGCATCATGACCACGGATACCCTGCCCAAGGGCGCCAGCCGTCAGTTCCAGATCGACGGCGTGACCGTGACAGTCACCGGCATCAGCAAAGGCGCCGGGATGATTCGCCCGAACATGGCCACGATGCTCGGCTACATCGCCACCGACGCCAAGGTCTCGCAGAGCGTGCTGCAAGACCTGGTGCGTGACGGTGCCAACAAATCCTTCAACCGCATCACCATCGACGGCGATACCTCGACCAATGACTGCTGCATGCTGATTGCCACCGGTCAGGCCGACCTGCCTGAAGTCACCGAGCCCAAAGGGCCGTTGTTCGAGGCGCTGAGACAAGCCGTGTTCGACGTCTGCATGGAGGTCGCTCAGGCCATCGTGCGTGACGGCGAGGGGGCGACCAAGTTCGTGACGGTCGAAGTCAACGGTGGCGGCACGCATCAAGAATGCTTGGACGTCGGCTACACCGTTGCCCACTCCCCATTGATCAAGACCGCTTTGTTCGCCTCCGATCCGAACTGGGGCCGAATTCTGGCCGCCGTGGGCCGGGCCGGTGTCCCGGAGCTGGATGTGAGCAAGATCGACGTCTTCCTCAGCGGCGTCTGCATCGCCAGCCAGGGTGCTCGCGCGGCGACGTACACCGAAGAGCAGGGCTCGGCGGTGATGGCTGAAGAAGAGATCACCATTCGCATCGAGCTGGGCCGGGGTGATTGCAGCGAAACCATCTGGACCACCGACCTGTCCCACGAATACGTGAAGATCAACGCGGAATACCGCACCTGATTGGGGTTTGAGGTGAAACGCATCCATGTAGCCGCCGCGGTCATCCGCGGCACTGACGGCAAGATTCTCATTGCCCGACGGGCTGACAAGCAGCACCAGGGCGGCTTGTGGGAGTTTCCCGGTGGAAAGGTCGAGCCTGGTGAAACCGTCCAGGCGGCCCTGACGCGTGAGTTGAGGGAAGAGCTGGGTATCGAGGTCGTTGACGCGCGGCCGCTGATCAAGATCAAGCACGACTACCCCGACAAACAGGTGTTGCTGGATGTCTGGGAGGTCTCGTCGCTCAGGGGCGAGCCCCATGGCGCCGAAGGGCAGCCGTTGGCGTGGGTGTCGAACAAGGCGCTGGTCGGGTACGAGTTTCCGGCGGCGAATACGCCCATCGTGGCTGCTGCGCGCTTGCCGAGCGAGTACCTGATCACGCCGGACGGCCTCGACACGCCGGCGCTGCTGCAAGGCATGCAGAATGCAATCGCCAGCGGTATCAAGCTGATCCAGTTGCGCGCCCCGAACATGTACGACCCTAAATACCGCGATGTAGCGGTCGACGCCGTGGGCCTGTGCGCAGGCAAAGCCCAGTTGATGCTCAAGGGTCCTCTGGAGTGGCTCGGCGACTTCCCGGCGGCGGGCTGGCACCTGACCAGCGAACAACTGCGCAAGTACGCCAGCAAGGGCCGTCCGTTCCCGGAAGAGCGCTGGTTGGCGGCGTCTTGCCATAGCGCTGAAGAACTGTCCTTGGCTGAGCAGATGGGTGTGGATTTCGTCACCCTGTCACCGGTTCAACCGACCCAGACGCACCCGGATGCCACGCCGTTGGGCTGGGAGCAGGCGCGGGCGTTGATAGACGGGTTCAGCAAGCCGGTCTATCTGTTGGGCGGGGTAGGGCCTGCGCAGCGGGAACAGGCGTGGGAAAACGGCGCGCAGGGCGTGGCCGGAATCCGCGCGTTCTGGCCGAAGGTGTAAAAACTCCCCTGTTGATCGTACCCACGCTCTGCGTGGGTACGTAGCCCCTGACGCTCCGCGTCAGTGCGACGCAGAGCCTCGCGAGCGGCATTCCCACGCGGAGCGTGGGAACGATCATGTAACGCGGTGCTCAGGGTGTCGCGGGCATCCGACAGGGTTGCGGAAGTCGAATCACTCCGGCTTTTTCGCCGGCTCCCATAAAATCTCCGCAACACCTTGCCTGCGCGCAATGATTCGCGCTGCCACGAACAGCAGATCGGACAGACGATTGATGTACGCCAGCCCCACCCCATTCAGGGGTTCGACGGCGTTCAGGTGCTGGCAACGGCGCTCGGCACTCCGCGCCAGGCTGCGACAGACATGGGCTTGGGCAACCAGCATCGAGCCGCCGGGCAGGATGAAATTCTCCAGCGGGCCGACTTCTTCGTTCCAGGCATCAATGGCGCGCTCCAGCCGCTCGACTTCGGCGGCGTTCAGCGCTTGATAGTCAGGCATGGCCAGCTCGCCCCCCAAATCGAACAGCCGATGTTGGCAAGGCGCGAGTACATCGATCACCTCCTGAATCGTTGGCACGGCATGGGCGATCTTTTCGAGGCCTGCCAGCAGCAGTCCCAACTGGCTGTTCAGTGAGTCGACTTCGCCAATGGCCTCGACTCGCGGATGGTCCTTCGGCACCCGACGGCCATCGCCCAGGCCAGTTTCGCCCTTGTCGCCGGTCCGTGTGTAAATCTTCGACAAGCGAAATCCCATGTGCCTTACTCCCGGTCGTTCTGGCCAATCACTTGAGGGGCAGGCACGTTCACCGGGTTGCCTTCCAGTGGCAGACGCAGGGTGAAACATGTGCCTTGACCCAGGGTGGAGTGCACCTCCATCTGGCCCTTGTGATTGTTGGTGATGATGAAATATGAAACCGACAGGCCCAGCCCGGTCCCCTGGCCAACTTCCTTGGTCGTGAAGAAAGGTTCGAAGATGCGCTTACGCACGTTTTCCGGCATGCCGACGCCATTGTCTTCGACCTGAATCTCCGCCCAGGGCGGATTGAGCCGCGTGCGCAGAATGATCCGTCCCGGTTCGGGTTCGTTTTCGTTTTCCCGCTGATGGATCGCCTGGGCGGCGTTTTTCAACAGGTTGAGCAACACCTGTTCCAGTTCGTTCGCGGTGCCGGGAACGGGCCCGAGTGCCGGATCGAACTGACGAAGAATATTTTGCCCTTTGAAGTCGAAACCGATCGTCAGGTCGAAGTCGTTACTGGCAATTTCTACCGCCTGATCAATCAACGCAGGGAGGTCGCAAGGGGCCATCTGCCGGTTGCTGCGTCGGCTGAAACTGAGCATGTGGCTGACGATTTTCGCTGCCCTGGCCCCCGCCTGCTGAATACCGTCGAGCAATTGCGGGACTTCCCGCGCAGTGAGGTACTGGTTCACGGCGGCCAGTTCGACGCCGTCCTGCTCGGCTTGTTCCAGGTTCTTCGGTAGATCAGGGGACAGACGCCGTCGGATGTTTTGCACGTTGTGCATGATCGCGCCCAGCGGGTTATTGATCTCGTGGGCCATGCCAGCGGCAAGCCCACCCACCGAAAGCATCTTCTCGGACTGCACCATCATGTCCTCCAGCGACAGGCGCTGGGTAATGTCGTCAATGCGGATCACCACGCCGCGCCCCGCCCCGCCGGTCAACGGATAGAACGTCAGTGCGAAATGGCGTGTGAGGTCGTCCTTGACCCAGGTGACGCGCTCAATCTTGGTCACGGTGTGCTTTTCGACGGTTTGCTTGATCTGCGGCAGAAATGCCTTCATCGGCGGGAAGGCCAGGAAGATGGGTTGGTTGAGTGCCTCGTCCAGCGGCGTGCCGGAGAGGGCACCTGCCTCCTGGTTCCACTGGGTCACGTACAACTGTTCGTCCAGCGCGATCAGGGCAGAGGGCATGGAGTCGATGATGCTGTTCAGATAATTCTGGAAACCGGTGAGTTTCTTCTCGATTTTGCTGCGAACCTGGACTTCCAGCTCCAATTTACGGTTAGTGTGGCGGGTTTCTTCCGCCAGGCCCTGTGCCTGGTCATAGGCTTCCTGAGACTCGTCCCGCGCCCGCTTGAGCTGCTGCTCCCGCGCTTCCATTCGCGACAGCATGGTGTTGAAGGCTTCAGCCAGGGAACCGATTTCATCCTGATTGCCAGGGCCCGCGCGCAGTGCGTAATTTTCCTCACGGGTGACCCGGCGAGACAGTTCTTCCAACTGGTAAATCGGTTCGGTGATAAAGCGGCGAATCTGCCGCGCCACGCCAGCCCACAGCAGGACGCTGAAAATCAGGATCCCCAGGCTGGCCGTCAGGGTGCCAGTGTAGAACGCTGCGGGCAGCTCACTGCTGGCCACCAATAACAGATGGCCGGGAGCCTGGCCCGGTTTGGGGATTGATATCAGCTGGGTGTTACGAAACTCGGTGATGCGCCAGCTTTCGATGTTGCGGTAATACTCAGGCAGACGCAGCTTGTCGCCTTGCTGCACCTGCGCCAGTCGGTTGCCGTTGTTGTCATAAACGGCAGCGGCGCGCAGCGGACCGTAGTTCTTCAATTCGTTGAGCAGCGCTTGGGCATTGGTCGACGAAGCGAGTGCCTGTTCGGACAGCCCGGGATTACTGATCAGCCGCCCGATGGTCTGCAGCGCCTGGGGCGCCATCGCTTCCTGGGAAATGTAATAAGCGGCACTGATGAACGTCAGATTGGCGACCAACAGAACGGTGGTCAGCAGAACCAGCAGGGCGGCCAGTAGCTTCTGGCCGACGGGCAGATTTTCAAGGCGCTGGCGCAATGGCATGGGGCAGGATCACTGACGAATGAGGAAGGGGCAGGTTAGCGCTGTTCGAGGCTGACGCAAACCCGCGATTTGAAAGCCCGGACTCAATGGGCGGCGCAGTTGCAAGCCGCCCAGCGGGCGAACACGCAGGGCCACGCGCCTCCGCTCAATCGGCCGGCAGGCCTTTGGCGAGCAATCGCTGTATCAATCGCTCCTGCAAAGCGTTCAGCCCGGGGGCTTTCACACCCTGCTGCCGTGCGGCATTGCACGCATACCCCAACAGGTACCCGATCTCCGTACGCCGCCCCTGTTTCACGTCCTGGTACATCGACGAGTAATTGGCCGCTGTGGCTTGAATAACCTCGGTCACCGCCTCATCCAGGCCTTCAGCGGCTTCGGGGTGTCCACACGCCCTGAGTACGGCAGTCAACTCGTTGCACAACGCGCTGACTTCCCCGGCATGCTGCTGCAATTGGCCGTTGCGGCAGCCGTGCAGCACGGTCAGGGGGTTGATGGCGCAATTCAGTGCCAGTTTGCGCCACAGACGATCGAGAATCTTCGGCGTCCATTCATGCGCAATGCCCGCCTGGACGAGTGCGGCGAGCCATTCGGGCGCGGGACCTTGCTGGTCATCTCCCAGCCAATTGAAGCCCTGGCCGGCGAAGACGACGCTGAAGTCGTCATCGCGGAAAGCGCCTTCGGTACTGGAAACGAAGGTACAGCGGGCGTGAGGAATCCGCGCCGCGACTGCTTCCTGACTGCCCAAGCCGTTTTGCAGCAGCAGGACGTCCGCGCCGGGGATGAGCCGCGACGCGATACCGGCCACGGCAGGCTCGGCGTCGTAGGCCTTGCATGCCACGATGACGCGCTCGATGGGCTCCGCGTCGTCGATAATCCCGGCCGGGAGAGCGAAGGTATGCCGCTGGCCCTGTTCGCTCAAGGTCAGGCCTCCTCGCGTCAGGTAAGCGTCCAGGCGCGCCCGATCCCGCAGGATCAGGCGCACGCTGAAACCGGCACGGGCCAGCCGCGTGGCCCAGAGAGTGCCCAGGCTGCCCGCGCCCAGGATGTGCCACGTCACTGACGTGGGCTCGCCGATATCAGCGATGAGAGTGCTCACAAACAGCCCCTTATAAACGCCGCGCGTCGTGTTTTCGTGGAGCGCTCTTCAAGCGCTCGTTCACTGCCACTGCGCCCGGTCTGCCAAGGTAAAACCAACACGACATTGTCGGGCCCGCATGAACCGAAGAAAAGTCTCGTTATAATGACCCGGTTTTCAACCCGTCACGTCAGGCGCGCTCCCTGTGCATCGAGCCGCGCCGCATCAATTGGAGAAATGACATGCCCTCGTTCGACGTAGTGTCTGAACTGGATAAACACGAAGTCACGAATGCCGTCGACAACGCGATCAAGGAGCTGGACCGCCGTTACGACCTCAAAGGCAAAGGCAGCTTCGAATTCAAGGAAAAGGAACTGACCGTCAACCTCACCGCCGAAGCGGAATTCCAGCTCGAGGCGATGATCGAGATCCTCAAGATGGCGCTGATCAAGCGCAAGATCGACGTGCAATGCCTGGAAGTCAAAGACGCTTATCCCTCCGGCAAAGTGATGAAGCAGGAAGCCACCCTCAAAGAGGGCATCGACAAGGAGCTGGCAAAGAAGATCGTCGCCCACATCAAGGAAGCCAAGCTCAAGGTCCAGGCCGCGATTCAAGGCGAGCAGGTCCGCGTCACCGGCAAGAAGCGCGATGATCTTCAGGAAGCCATCGCGGCCCTGCGTGGCCACAGCTTCGGCATGCCGCTTCAGTTCAACAACTTCCGCGACTGACCGTCCCTCGATTTGCCCCGACGCGGAACCTGCCCGGTTTGTGCGCGTCGGAGTGCAGGTCCCTTGAAACGAAGAGCCTCGATGCAGGTGTCGTTTCAGTGTTTCGTTTCGCGACCGTAAGGAGTAATCAATGGATCTGGATCTGAATGGCCAAGTGGATCATCTGGTCAAGGCTTCCCAAGCCTGGATTCCCATGGTCATGCAGTACGGCAGCCGCGTGCTGCTGGCCGTTGTCGTATTGCTGGTGGGCTGGTGGCTGATCAACAAGCTGACATCCAAGGTCGGGGCGCTGTTGGCGTTGCGCCACGTCGACCTGGCGTTGCAGGGGTTCATTTGCAGCCTGAGCAACATCATTCTCAAAATTCTGCTGATCGTCAGTGTCGCCTCGATGATCGGTGTGGAGACCACCTCGTTCGTCGCGGCGATTGGTGCCGCAGGTCTGGCCATTGGCCTGGCGCTGCAAGGCAGTCTGGCCAATTTTGCCGGCGGGGTTCTGATCCTGCTGTTCCGTCCGTTTCGCATCGGTGACTGGATCGAGGCGCAGGGTGTCGCTGGCACCGTGGACAGCATCCAGATCTTCCACACCATCATCCGCACCGGCGACAACAAGACGGTCATCCTCCCCAACGGTAACCTCTCCAACGGCATCATCACCAACACGAACCGGCAGCCGACCCGCAAGATCACGTTCGACGTGGGCATCGATTACGACGCAGACCTCAAGCAGGCCCTGCAGGTGCTGATGGAAATGGCCGATGACCCCCGTGTCTTGCAGGACCCGGCGCCCCAGGCCGTGGTGGCGGCGTTGGGCGACAGTTCGATCACCGTTTCGCTGCGAGTCTGGACCAAAACCGGTGATTTCGGTGAGGTGTCCAACCGGTTCAACGCGGAAATCCGCGACCGCCTGCGCGCCGCCAATATCGACATTCCGTTCCCGCAGCGTGTCGTTCGCGTGGTGCAGGAGCAGCAGGAAACCGCGCTGCAGCGTTAATCACTGACCTGATACGGACAATCTTGTAACGCAAAAGCCCCGACTCGCGAGAGATCGGGGCTTTTGCGTAAAGGGGCGGCGTCGGGACGTCTCTGAGGCTCTCCGCAGCCTTCAGGGTCGCTCGCTGGCGGGCTCCTCTACCGGTTTCTCGTCTTCGGACGGCTTTTCCTTGCGCAACTCCTGGCCCCAGTGCAGGGCGATCATGAACAGGGTCGGTACACCCATCAACGCAGTGATCAAGAAGAAGTTGTGGTAGCCCAGTTTTTCGACCATCACCCCCGAATAGCCACCGATCAGCCGGGGCAACAGCAGCATGATAGAGCTCAGGAGGGCGTATTGGGTGGCAGAAAACTTGAGGTTGGTCAGGCTCGACAGGTACGCCACGAACGCTGAAGTCGCCAGCCCGGAGCTGAAGTTGTCGAGCGAGATCGTAAGGATCAGCATCTTCAGGTTAGGGCCCATGTCGGCCAGCATCAGAAACAGCAGGTTAGTGGCAGCGGAGGTTGCGCCGCCGATGAACAGAATCGGCAGAATGCCGAAGCGCACGATCGCCAGGCCGCCGAAGGCCGCGCCGACCAGCGTCATGACCAGGCCGAAGATTTTGCTGACACTGGCGATCTGGTCCTTGGTGAAGCCCTGATCGATGTAGAACACGTTGGCCATCACCCCCATGACCGTGTCGGACATGCGGTAGGTGGCGATCAGGCCCAGGAGCAGAAAGGCCTGCCAGCGGTAGCGCAGGATGAAGTCGTTGATTGGCGTCAGCACCGGTGCCAGGCCGCGTCGGCCTATGGATGACAGGCAGGCCGCCGTGAGCAGGGTGTACAGGATGGCGCGCAGGAACGCCCGATCTTCCATCAACAGGCTTTTCCAGGTGGCATCCTTGAACAGTACGCTGGCGAAGTCGGTATTGTAGAGCTGGGTGAACATCGCGGGGACCGACACCAGCAGGATGATCAGCACGAACACCGACGCCAACTGGTGCGCAAAGCCGTAGCGCGCCGCCGACAGTTGCGTGCGCAAAGCGACGGCGGGTTCGCGCATGACCAGCGTGGTGATCAGCGCGGGCAGCATCAGCAGGCCGAAGATGACATACGTGCCGGTCCAGGCTGAGTGCTTGTAGGCGAAGCCGGATGAGCCGAAGCCTTCGGCGAAATACAAGGCGCCCGCTGTGGCGAGCAGGGCGGCCACGCGATAGCCCGCCATGTAGCTGGCGGCGAGGGTGGCTTGCTGGCTGTCCGAGGCGATCTCGAGGCGATAGGCGTCGATGGCGATATCCTGCGTCGCGGACGAAAACGCGACCACCACAGCGATCGCAATCAGCCAGGACAAATGCTGCTGGGGGTCGCAAAAGCCCATGCCGATCAGGCCGAGCGTCACCAGGGTTTGCGAGAGCACCAGCCAGGAGCGGCGTCGACCCAGCTTGCCCAGCAGTGGCAGCCGCCACTGATCGAGAAGAGGCGACCAGACCCATTTGAAAGCGTACGCCAGGCCGATCAAGCTGGCGTAGCCGATGGTCTCACGGGCAACACCCGCTTCCCTGAGCCAGACCGACAGCGTGGAAAACACGAGCATATAAGGCATGCCCGCGGCGAATCCGAGGAGCAGCAGCACGAACGTCGATGGGCTGGCATAAGCGGCGAGCGCGGCGCGCCAGGTTTTGCGGGGCATGGGCTGGAATCTGCCTCAGATTACATAAACAAAGCGCGCACTCTAACCGTTGTCCTCTGTCGGGCGCCAGCCATGACGCGCCATATCCACGCGATTGTTACGGATGGTCACGCCTTCGGCGCGCAGGCGGGCGCGTTGCTCTTCGCCAGAAACCGTTCCAGCCGGCAGGCTCAGCCGTCCGCCCGCGCCGATCACGCGATGCCAGGGCAGGTGGCTACCGTCGGGCAACTGGCTCAAGGTTCGGCCAACAAAACGTGCCGCTCGTCCTAAACCGGCCAATTCGGCCAACTGCCCGTAACTGACGACCTTGCCTTCGGGGATTTGATGCATGGTCAGATAAACCGCCGTGCGCCGGGCTTCTGCGGGCGGTTGTCCACTGGGGTCTTGCATCCATGAAATGTGTTCGCTCACGCGTTCGTTCCTGTTTAAAGGACCCGCAATTCTGTTCGACACGGAACTGAAGAAACTTCCTACGGTCTTTGAATCCTGTGTCGGCGGTCCACGGATTGCCTCGATGTTGTCCCGAGGGATAATGCCCGATTTAACCGCCAGCCAGAGCCTTGTCGTCGCTTATGTTGTCCAGAACCCTGTTGTGCATCGCTATCACCAGTGCCTCTACCCCCTTGCTCGCCGATACCGTCTGGTTGAAGAACGGTGACAAACTGACGGGGACCATCAAGGTTTTCGACGGCGGGAAACTGCTGCTCAATACCAAGTATGCAGGCGATATTCCGCTGGACTGGAAAGAAGTCAAGACGCTGGAAAGTGACCAACACCTGCTGGTGAAACAGGATGCGTACACGAGCGAGATGTCCAAATCGCTGAAGGCGGCGGACGAAGGCAAGGTGACCCTGGCCAACGGTGATGCGCCCAAGACGGTCGACCTGGCCAGCATCCAGCAGATCATGAAACCCAAGCCGGTGGTCACCGATCTGGTCTGGAAAGGCAACATCGATGCAGCGCTGGACTTCCAGCGGGCGGACACGGACACCGACGACTACAACCTGGCCTTCAAGACCTCTGCCAGCCATGGTCGTTGGCGGCACAACGCCAAAGGCGAGTTCAACCGCGAGACTCAGGACGACACGACCACCACCAACAACTGGAGCGCCGAGTACTCGCTGGATCGCTTCCTGACCGACAAATTTTTCTGGGACGGCCGCATCACCTACAAGCATGACGGCATCGAGGACTTGCGTCGTCAACGCACCGTGGGTACCGGTCCGGGCTACCAGCTCTGGGATGACGAACTGGGCGCGTTCAAGATTGGCGCGCTGCTCAACCGCACGGACTTCGAATACTCCAATGGCGAGAAGGACAATTTCTACTCCGTGTCCGGGACATGGGATTACAACCGCTACCTGATCGGCAAGAAGGTTGAATTCTTCACCAACGGCGAATTGGGCAAGCCTCTCAGCGGCGTGGCGGATTACAGCCTGGATACCGAGGTCGGGTTTCGCTACAAAGTCACCGAATGGGCCTCGCTCAACGTCAAGGCGGAAAAAGACATCATCACCGGCTCCGACAATGGCGATCTGAACAAGACGCGCTACACCGCCGGCTTTGGTGTGGCCTGGTAAACGCTTCCTTATTAAGACGCAGTGGCTGGCCTGCGTGCTCTCGCTTCCTTTCGGGACTGAGCCAGGTCAGCAGCGCTCGCTGAAAATGACGCGAATCTTGCGCCGAACCGTCACCCCCCTTCGATCTGGCACCCCTGGGCGATAACGATTATCGTGGTGGACCTCAGCCGCTTGAGGCTGGCCCACATTCGTCGTTTTACCTGCCTCAGGAGCCTCACATGAGCGCCAAAGCCAACCGGCAAGCCCGAGAGTTGCTGCTCAAGGAATACCGTGGCGTGCTGTCGACCCATTCGAAGTCGATGCCCGGTTACCCGTTCGGCTCGGTGGTGCCGTATTGCCTGGACGATCAAGGCCGTCCATTGATCCTGATCAGCCGCATCGCTCAGCACACGCATAACCTGCAACGCGACCCCAAGTGCTCGATGCTGGTGGGCGAACGTGAGGCTGAAGATATTCAAGCGGTGGGGCGGGTGACGGTGATGGCTGAAGCGCAGAAGCTCAGCGATCAAGCCGCCATCGATGCCGCAGCCCAACGCTATTACCGCTACTTCCCGGAGTCAGAGAGCTACCACAGCGCCCATGATTTTGACTTCTGGACGCTGCTCCCGGTGCGCTACCGCTATATTGGTGGTTTCGGGGCCATTCACTGGCTCGACGATATTGCCTTGCCCAATCCGTTCGCTGGTGGGGCCGAGATCGGTATGGTCGAGCACATGAACCAGGATCATGGAAAAGCCATCGCGCACTACGTCGAGCTGGCCGGTCTACCGCAGAGCGAACCGGCGGCGCTGGTGGGCATCGACAGCGAAGGAATGCACTTGCGTATCGGCCAAAGCCTGCATTGGCTGGCCTTCCCCGAGCCTTGTAATACGCCGACACAAGTGCGCCAGGCCTTGGTTCAACTGGCTCACGCCGAAAAATGGCCGACCGCTGAGGCGTCCGAAGCTTGAATTAACGACTTTGCGACGTCACCTAGTGTCTACTGGAAGCCTTCTTCCCTAGAGGAAACTATTTGATGCGCGCTTTTCTACTGCTTTTTTTGCTTTTTCCGGTGCTCGAGCTGTTCGTGCTGGTGAAAGTCGGGATGTCGATCGGCTTTCTGCCGACCTTCCTGCTGGTGGTGGCCGGGTCCATGCTCGGCTTTTTCATCATTCGTGTCGCCGGTCTGGCAACGGCCATGAGCGCTCGCGAGAGCTTGGCGCGAGGGGAGTTGCCTGCCCAACAGATGATGGACGGCCTCATGATGACGGTGGGTGGCGGGCTGTTGGTCTTGCCGGGTTTCATCAGCGACGTGCTGGGCCTGATCTGTCTGATGCCGTTCACCAGTCGGCTGCTGGCCAACAAGGTGCGTCAGCGTGCCGAAGCTTCGGCCAGTCGCCAGCGGGCGTTCGCGGATGATCTGCGTTCGGCAGGGGCTACGCACTCGCCGCATGCAGGAGCGGGCCGCTCAGGGGCTCGCCAGCCGGAGGTTATCGAAGGCGAGGTGATCGAGGGCGAGTACGAGCCTGTCGACAAAAAGTGAATCCTACGTGTGATTCGCGCGGCACCTTCGGGTGCCGTTTTCGTTTCAACGGCATGTGCCCGTTGAAAATTTTTTCTTCGCCCAGCCTTGTAATCATCTTGCTCGCCCCTATGTATGGGTCACCGTAAGGTTTCTGGCGCATTTCGCCAGACCGTATTCCGCGGTTCGCTCGCGAGCCGCGCCCGGCAAGTCCGGAACGTTTTAGCCGCTCGGTGCCAACGCCGGACGTTCAAAAACCATAATTAGGAGATCGACAATGAAGCTTCGTCCTCTGCATGACCGCGTCGTAATCCGTCGCAGTGAAGAAGAAACCAAGACTGCTGGCGGTATCGTGCTGCCTGGTTCGGCCGCCGAAAAACCAAACCGTGGCGAAGTCATCGCCGTCGGCGCAGGTCGCGTCCTGGACAACGGCGAAGTACGTGCGCTGGCCGTGAAAGTGGGTGACAAAGTGGTATTCGGCCCTTACTCCGGCAGCAACACCGTGAAAGTGGATGGCGAAGACCTGCTGGTGATGAGCGAGAACGAAATCCTCGCCGTCGTTGAAGGCTGAGTCGGTACCTCCCGCATTTCCCGTTACTACACAGTATTTAAGGAATAACGATCATGGCTGCTAAAGAAGTTAAATTCGGCGACGCTGGCCGTAAAAAAATGCTGGCTGGCGTAAACGTTCTGGCTGACGCCGTCAAAGCGACCCTGGGCCCGAAAGGCCGTAACGTCATCATCGAAAAAAGCTTCGGCGCTCCGCTGATCACCAAAGACGGTGTCTCGGTTGCCAAAGAAATCGAACTGAAAGACCGTTTCGAAAACATGGGTGCGCAGCTGGTCAAAGACGTTGCCTCCCGCGCGAACGACGACGCCGGTGACGGTACCACCACCGCAACCGTTCTGGCTCAGGCCATCGTCAACGAAGGCCTGAAAGCCGTCGCTGCCGGCATGAACCCAATGGACCTGAAGCGCGGCATCGACAAGGCCACCCTGGCCATCGTCGCTCAGCTGAAGTCCCTGTCCAAGCCATGCACCGACACCAAGGCCATCGCTCAGGTGGGTACCATCTCGGCCAACTCGGACAGCTCCATCGGCGACATCATTGCCGAAGCCATGGAGAAAGTGACCAAAGACGGCGTAATCACCGTTGAAGAAGGTTCGGGTCTGGAAAACGAACTGTCCGTAGTCGAAGGCATGCAGTTCGACCGTGGCTACCTGTCTCCGTACTTCATCAACAAGCCAGACACCATGGTCGCCGAGCTGGACAGCCCGCTGCTGCTGCTGGTCGACAAGAAAATCTCCAACATCCGCGAAATGCTGCCAGTGCTGGAAGCCGTTGCCAAAGCCGGTCGTCCTCTGCTGATCATCGCGGAAGACGTCGAAGGCGAAGCGCTGGCGACCCTGGTGGTGAACAACATGCGCGGTATCGTCAAAGTCGCGGCCGTCAAGGCACCGGGTTTCGGCGATCGTCGCAAGGCCATGCTGCAGGACATCGCTGTCCTGACCGGCGGTACCGTGATCTCCGAAGAAATCGGTCTGAGCCTGGAAAGCACCACCCTGGAGCACCTGGGTAACGCCAAACGCGTTGTGCTGAACAAAGAAAACACCACCATCATCGACGGTGCTGGCAACAAGACCGACATCGATGGTCGCATCGCTCAGATCCGTCAGCAGATCGGCGATACTTCGTCCGACTACGACAAAGAGAAACTGCAAGAGCGTCTGGCCAAACTGTCCGGCGGCGTTGCAGTGATCAAGGTCGGTGCTGGTTCCGAAGTCGAAATGAAAGAGAAGAAAGCCCGCGTTGAAGACGCCCTGCACGCTACCCGTGCAGCGGTCGAAGAAGGCGTGGTGCCTGGCGGTGGTGTAGCGCTGGTTCGCTCGCTGCAGGCCATCTCCGAGCTCAAAGGCGACAACGCCGACCAGAACGTGGGTATTGCCCTGCTGCGCCGTGCCGTTGAAGCGCCGCTGCGTCAGATCGTTGCCAACTCCGGCGATGAGCCTAGCGTCGTGGTCGACAAGGTCAAGCAAGGTTCGGGTAACTTCGGTTACAACGCTGCGAGCGGCGAATACGGCGACATGATCGAAATGGGTATCCTGGACCCAGCCAAAGTGACTCGCTCTGCTCTGCAAGCGGCGTCCTCGATTGCCAGTCTGATGATCACCACCGAAGCGATGATCGCTGACGTGGCTGAAGACAAGCCTGCAGCTGGCGGCGGTATGCCAGACATGGGCGGCATGGGTGGCATGGGCGGCATGATGTAATTCAGCCTGACCCTGATGCACGGAAAACCCCGCTTCGGCGGGGTTTTTTTATGGGTGGCGGTTTTTGTAAAAGGGGGAGTCGGATCTTAGCCTGGTTTGGGATCGCCCCATTGATGCCCTTTGGGCGCATCGCGGGCAAGCGCGCTCCTACATTTGTCGCAACGTGCCGCATTCTGAAAGATCACGTTGTCCGCCTTTGGTATCCCGAAGCAAACGTAGGAGCGCGCTTGCCCGCGATACCGCCCGACAGGGTATCCGAGTAACGATCAAAGCCAACTACCCCGAAACCACCGCACCTTCAACCACTCTGCCTTTCCCGCCCGTCGGCCGGTACAACACCGCGTAATAAGCCCCCAGGCAAATCAGCCAGCAAAACACGGCCGTCCAGACGTTGTGCGAGAAAAAGTGTGCGCCTTGCAGCATGCGTCCCACCGAAAAGACCGTGCCCAGGCCGAATGCGAAGACCAGCCCCGCCTTGGCCAAGCGCGGGCGACGGTCGCGGAAGACGAAAAACAATGCAAAAAGGGTAAACCCGGTTGCTGCATGACCGCCTGGCCAGCAACGACCAGGCTTGTCAGTCTGTGGGCGAGGGGCCAGCAACTCGCTGTAGGTTTCTGTGCCGCCGAACTGGGTGAGGCTCCAAGGGCACTGGACCGCCGTCACTGCCTTGACCGGTGTGACGAAGCTGGTGGACAGCGCCATTGACAGCACCAGGCACCCCAGCTCTCTTTTCCAGGACTGCAGCGGCCCCACGAAAAACGAGGCCACGAAGGCTACGAAGGACAGCAGGCCCAAGGCAATGACGGCCTGTTTGGCGCGGTCGTGCAGTACGTTCTCCAGAAAATAGCTGTGTTTGCCGATGAACCCGCCGGCTGCCGGATCGTAGGCCCATTGCGCAATGCTCATGTCCAGTGACGTCAACTCCAGCAACAATAGGGCAAGGGCGGTCGCCGCCGGGATGCCGACGTAAACCCAGAGGTTGATCGGGCGCGAGGCGCGGCGTTCGAGAACTTCAGACATGTCGGATTCCATGTAATGGCGAGGAGACCCTCATAAACGTTCGGCAGTCTGAGCGCAGGGCTGTCGCGCCCCTGTGAACCACCGGTGAAAAAAACGTTGTGCACCTCGGTGCTGGCCCTCAGGCGAAGTTGGCCGTAAGCTGCCGCCAACTCTGACCTCATCGTGCGCACACTCGGTGCACGGGTCATCGCTACAACTGCGTAGGGAGATATGCGCCCATGAGAATTCTGCTGGTTGAAGACAACCGCGACATCCTGGCAAATCTGGCCGATTACCTTGGGTTGAAGGGATACACCGTCGATTGCGCGCAGGATGGTTTATCCGGGTTGCACCTGGCCGCGACCGAGCATTACGACCTGATCGTGCTCGACATCATGCTGCCGGGCATTGACGGCTATACGCTGTGCAAACGCCTGCGCGAAGACGCTCGCCGCGATACGCCGGTCATCATGCTGACCGCTCGGGACCAGCTCGATGACCGTTTGCAGGGCTTTCGCTCCGGTGCGGACGATTACCTGCTCAAACCATTCGCCTTGTCCGAACTGGCGGCTCGAATCGAGGCCGTATTGCGCCGCGCACAGGGCGGCGGGCGGCGCACCCTCCAGGTCGCCGATCTGGTCTACGACCTCGATACCCTCGAGGTGACGCGTGAAGGGCGCATGCTCAAACTCAACCCTGTCGGGCTCAAACTGCTGGCGGTGCTGATGCAGAAGAGCCCTCATGTGCTGCGCCGGGAAATTCTCGAAGAGGCCCTGTGGGGCGATGATTGTCCAGACAGTGACAGCCTGCGCAGTCACGTGCACCAGTTGCGCCAGGTGATCGACAAGCCATTCGCCAAGCCGTTGCTGCAAACGGTCCATGGCGTGGGCTATCGTCTGGCCGAGGGCCGCGATGGAGTTTAAGCAGAGCCTCGCTCAGCGGATCATTATCGCGTTTGCGCTGATGAGCGCCTTGGTGGCCGGTTCTTTCGCAATGGGCATCGTGGCAACGGTTCACCTGGTCGAAGAGAAACTTATCTCCGCCGGGCTGGGCGGTGATCTCACGCGCCTGTTGTTGATGGACAGCGTCGAAGACTGGAGCCACCGCCCGGAGCCGGACCAACTATTCTACTTCAGTGGTGGACCGGGCGATTTCGAGCTGCCCAAGGACCTGCGCCATCTGGAGCCCGGTTTCCATGAGGTGTTCCGCGGGCCGCTCTCATACCACGCCATGGTCGAGGTCGTGGACGGCCGACATTACGTGTTGCTGCAGGATCAGAGCGATTTCGAGGAGCGCGAGCGCGTGCTCTTCGCCGTCGTGCTCGTCGGCTTCGTGCTGGCTTTGGCACTGGCGGTGGTCCTCGGCTGGATTCTGGCGCGCCGAGTGATGGCGCCGGTGGTGCGGCTGGCGCGGCAGGTGCGGCATCGCGACCAGTTGTTGGGGCTGGCGCCGCCCTTGGCGCCGGATTACGCGGCGGATGAGGTGGGCGAACTGGCCGTGGCCTTCGATGCCACGCTGGGGCGGCTGCGTGACGCCTTGACCCGTGAGCGCATGTTCACCAGCGATGTCAGCCACGAGTTGCGCACACCGTTGATGGTGCTTGCCAGCTCGTGTGAATTGCTGCTGGAGAACCCTGCGCTCGATCAGCGTGCCCGAACCCAGGTCGAGCGCGTGTCGCGGGCTTGTGAAGAAATGCGTGATCTGGTGCAAACCTTCCTGATGTTGGCCCGCACCCAGCACGATGACGCGGGTTTGAATCCCCAATTGTCACTCGAGGGGGCGGCCCAGCAGTTGCTGAACCTGTGGCGTGACCCGATCGAAACCAAAGGCCTGCGTCTGGAATACCATCCGGAGGGCGCAGCGCAAGGCACCTACAACGCCACGTTTCTGTATGCGGTGATGGGCAACTTGCTGCGCAATGCGCTGCATTACACCGACCAGGGCTTCATCCGTCTGACCCTGCTGGCCAACGGCTTCATGGTGGAAGATTCTGGTGTGGGCATTCCAGAAGAGAAACGCGAGGCAATGTTCCAGCCCTTCGTCCGAGGCAACGAAAAACGAGGGGAGGGCCTCGGGCTTGGATTATCGCTGGTGCAGCGCATCTGCGAAAACCAAGGGTGGACCGTCAGCCTGGATACGATGGAACCGAACGGCTGCCGTTTCACCGTCGAATTCAAACGGTCGCCCAACTGATCGCCTCAGTTCAGGCAAAAACCATCAGGTCAGTCGACTGCCGTGCTGCGATTTGTCGGATCATGGCTATTTAATGGCCACATCTTCTTGAAAAATCCCGTAACATGTTACCCGCCCAAGGGACGTTTTTTTCACATTCACGTGACTTGAGGATGACGTTAACCCGCCTAGTTTGGCCGTATCACCTTCAGGAGAGACGGTCATGAGCAAGCGGATTGAGTTAGATTTCTCGCACAAATACGACGATGCGCACGCCAAAAAATATTTGCGCAAACACAGGGACGGATTGGCGCGACGGTTGTCAGACCATCGCGACAAGCAACTGGCACGCCGCGCATTGGCGCTGGCCGGGGAGCCAGGGCTGGTGCTGGACCTGCCGTGTGGGGCTGGCCGCTTCTGGCCACTGCTGGCAGAGAAGGCCAATCGGGTCATCATTGGTGCCGACAATTCGGCATCCATGATCAAGACGGCCTGCAGCGCGCAACCGGCTGAGGTGGTGAAGCGGGTTCAACCCCTGCAGACCTCCGCATTCGCCATCGACATGCCCGACAACGCAGTGGACAGCATTTTCTGCATGCGTCTGCTGCACCATGTCGGCAAGGCCGAGGACAGGGCTGTGCTACTCAAGGAGTTCCACCGCGTCACCCGAGACAGCGTAATCGTTTCGCTCTGGGTTGATGGCAATTTCAAAGCCTGGAAACGCAAGCGTGCTGAGCGTAATCGTCGACAAGAGGGTTACCAGAACCGCTTCGTGTTGCCAGTGAGCACCGTAGAAGCCGAATTCGAGCAGGCAGGATTCCGCATCCAGGACCGACTGGATTTCCTGCCGTTGTACGCCATGTGGCGTGTGTATCTATTACGTAAGAGGTAACAGGATGGCCGTGGATTTCGCAGCAGATTCGACCCTTCCCGCCAAGGATCGCTTTGCCTATTTCTGGAACACCAAGGGTGATTGGGTGGAAGAGCCCAACGTGCGCCGCGGTGGAGAAAGTGGGGTTCAGCGTGTGGTGTCGGAAAACGGCCGTCTGCTGTATGTGAAGCGGCAGGTCGGCCATATTTATCGCAGTTGGCTACACCCCTTTGGTCGCCCCACTGTCCTGCGAGAGCGGGATGCGCTGGAAGGCCTGCGCCAGCTCGACGTCAACGTACCGCGCATGGTGTTCTGCGGCGCGGAGCGTGACGCGAACAATGAATGGCGCGCGTTGCTGGTGACCGCCTCCCTGGATGGCTTCGTCGAGTTCGAGCACTGGCTCAAGGCCGGCGGGCGTGAACAGCACGGCGAAGGGGTATATGAACAGATGCTCAAGGAACTGGCCGAGAATCTCGCGCGCATGCACCGGGGACGCTGGCAGCACAGCTGCATCTACATCAAGCACGTGTTCGTGCGTGTCGTGGGCGAGGGCGCCAGTGCGCGCCCCGAAGTCGCGTTGCTGGATCTGGAGAAATGCCGCCAGCGCCTGACCGCCTATGGTGCCGCCCAGCACGACATGAAACAGCTTCGTCGCCATTCGTCGTTTCAACCTGCGGACTGGAGCAAGCTCGTCTACTTTTACGAAGCAGCGTTTGGCAGCCCCATCAAAGGTTTAGATCGATGAAGTTAGAAATCGCTCGAGGTATGTTTCTGGTTGGAGCGTTAGGCATCGCATCCATAGCCATGGCCGCTTGGGAAACGCCCAAGCCGAAGATCCTGAGCGCAGTCCATGGGGAAGGCCAATGTGCCCTCCCGCGTGTGGCGAAGGCTGAATCGCCAGTACGGCCAGACCACGATTTGCTGTTGTTGATGTTTGGTCTGGCGCAGGGGACGAGGGGGCAGAATTGACCCTGGGTTGTTGGCTCTGGATCTCTTACTCTGATGCCCTGTCGGGCGCTAATCGCGGGCAAGCGCGCTCCTACGTTTTTTGAAACGTGCCAAATTCCGATGGACCGAGTTGTTAGCCTTTGAGCCACACATAAAAATCGTGTGTCGAGCACCAAGGCTACCCACGCGGTCCATCAGGCCATCGCACGTTGCAAAAAATGTAGGAGCGCTTGCCCGCGATAGGCCGGATAGGGCATCAATGGGGGGCCTTCGAGCCATGCCCGGTCGCCAGCACCACATAGACGCACGGCAGCACGATTAACGTGAACAACGTACCGACCGACATCCCCACCGCAATCATCAACCCGATGTCGAACCGGCTCACGGCCCCCGCCCCCGAGGCCAGAATCAAAGGCACCATCCCGAACACCATGGCCGCTGTGGTCATGAGTACTGGGCGCAGGCGAATCGCCGCGGCGGCTTCCACCGCTTCCCGGGCTGTGAACCCCTTTTCTCTGCGCAACTGATTGGCGAACTCGACGATCAGAATGCCGTGCTTGCTGATCAGGCCAATCAGTGTCACCAATCCGACTTGAGTGTAGATGTTCAGGGTGGACACCCCAAGAAACAGGGGCACCAGTGCACCGCAGATGGACAAGGGCACGGTCACCAGAATCACCAAGGGGTCACGAAAACTCTCGAACTGCGCGGCGAGCACCAGAAAGATGATCGCCAGCGCCAGGCCGAAGGTGACCCACAGCGCATTGCCTTCCTGGACCAACTGTCGGGAAGCCCCCGCATAGTCGTAAGCAAAGCCTGCGGGCGCTTCCTCCATGGCGATCTGCCTGACGGTGGCGATGGCCTCACCCATGCTCACCAGCGGGAATCCGGAAATGATCGCTGAGTTGAGCTGCTGGAACTGATTGAGCTGACGTGGCCGCGCCCGGTCGCTGACAGTGATCAGCGTCGACAGTGGCAGCAGGGTGCCTTGAGCGTTCTTCACATAATAGTTGGCTAGCCATTGCGGATTATCCCGATACGCTCGCTCCACCTGCGCGATGACCTTGTAGCTGCGCCCATCGATGGTGAACCGATTGATCTCCGCCTCGCCGAGTAGAGTGGCGAGGCTGCCGCCGAGATCCTGCATGGAAACGCCCATTTGCGCCGCCTTGGCACGGTCGATGTCGACCACCACCTCCGGTTTGTCGAACGCCAGATCGAGGTCAAGAAAGGCGAATTTGCCGGAATCGTTCGCGCGCTTCTTGATGCGGTTCACCACCTCCAGCAATGCCGGGTAGTCATTCGGAGTGTTGACCACGAACTGAAAAGGCAGGCCCTCACCGGTGCCGGGCAGCGAAGGCAGGTTGAAGCCGAAGATCTGCAAGCCGGTGATCTGTTCGAGCTTGGCCTGGACCTCCGGCAGCAATTGCATCTGCGTCCGGTTGCGTTCGTCCCATGGCTTGAGCAGGAACCCGCCCACGCCAGTCTGCACGCCATTGAAGCCATTGATCTGGAACGACGAGTAATACTCAGGAAACGCCTTGAAGATCTCGATGAACTGCTGCGTGTACTTGTTCATGTAATCGAGGTTGGTGGGCTGTGGCGAGGTGGCCATCATGAAGATGATGCCTTGGTCCTCATCCGGCGCCAGTTGCGACTGGCTGAACTTGAGGAATACCGGTATCAGGCAAAGCACCAGCACGGCGAACACCATCACCACTGGCCGGGTGTTCAGCGTGCTGTGCAGCAGGCGTTGATAGCGGACTTTCAACCCGTCGAACACTTGGTCGAGCTTGTGCGCCAGCCCGCTGGGGTTTTCGTCATGACGCAGGAGTACCGCGCACATCATGGGTGACAATGTCAGGGCGACGATCCCGGAGATGACCACGGCTCCGGCCAGTGTCAGCGCGAACTCTTTGAACAGCGCGCCCGTCAGCCCCTCCAGAAAGCCTATCGGCGCATAGACGGCGGCCAGGGTGATGGTCATCGACACCACCGGCATGGCGATTTCCCTCGCGCCTTCGAGCGCCGCGTCCAATGGGGTCTTGCCTTCCTCGATGTGCCGATGGATGTTTTCCACCACCACGATGGCATCGTCGACCACCAGACCGATCGCCAGCACCATCGCCAGCAACGTTAACAAGTTGATCGAATAGCCCATCATCTGCATGAAGAACAGCACGCCGATCATCGACAACGGGATGGTGATCACCGGGATCAATACCGAGCGCAGGGCGCCGAGGAACAGGAACACCACGACGATCACGATCAGCACCGCTTCAATCAGCGTTTTCACCACTTCGTGAATCGAGGCCTGGATGAACAGCGTGGCGTCGTAGGCAATGGAGGCCTTCAAGCTCGGTGGCAACTGGCTTTCCAGTTCCGGCATGATCCGGCGCACTTCCTTGATCACATCCAGCGGGTTCGCGCTCGGGGTACCCTTGATGCCGATGTAGACCGACGGCGTGCCGTCGAACGAGCTGACGGTGTCGTAGTTCTCCGCCCCCATTTCCACCCGCGCCACATCACCCAGCAGCACCCGGCTGTTGCCTTCGGTCTTCAAGGGGATGGCGGCGAACGTCTCGGGGGACTTGAGGTCCGTGGTGGCGTTGACGCTGGTCACCACGTATCCGCCCTTCACTTCGCCGGCAGCCGAAAGAAAGTTGTATTTGCGCACGGCTTCGGTCACGTCGTTCGCGGTCAAGCCAAAGCCCGCTAGCTTGACCGGGTCCAGCCACAGGCGCATGGCGAACACCTGATTGCCGAGGATTTCCGCTTCGGCCATGCCTGGCAGTGTGGCCAGCTTTGGCTGGATGACCCGCGACAGGTAGTCGGTGATCTGTGGGTTGTTCAGCTCCGCGCTGTAGAAACTGATGTACATCAGCGCCGAGGCGTCAGCCGCTTCCTTGCTCAGCACCGGGTCTTCTGCATCCTGCGGCAGCTTGTTCTTCACTTCGTTGGCCTTGGCGAGCAACTCGGTGTAGAGGCGGTCGGTATTGGCGCCGATGCGGGCATAGATGGAAATCACCGAGAAGTTCTGCCGACTGACCGAGGTCATGTAGTCAATGCCTTCCGCGCTGGCCAGGCTCTGTTGCAGCGGTTGGGTGATATAGCCTTGAATCGTCTCGGCGTTCGCACCGGGGTAGGCAGTGGTGACGGTGATCAGCGCGTTTTCCATCTGCGGGTACTGGCGGATGGTCAATTTGCTGAATGCCTGAAACCCCAGCAATACGATCAGCAGGCTGATGACGCTGGCAAGCACGGGGCGGCGAATGAACGGATCGGTAAATGCCATGAAAGCTCCTTCGGACAGTCGCCAGGTCAATCAGCCCTGGGCGGGGCGGTCTGTTCGACGGGGGCTGTCGGGTCGCCGCCGATGGCGACCGCCGTGCCGTTGTCCAGTTTCAACTGGCCGCCGGTCACCACCTGCTCGCCAGCCTTGAGCCCTTTGCGAATGATCACCTGCCCTTCGCGGCGCTCTCCGGTTTCCACAAAGCGACGTTCCACCATCAGGAGCGGCTCGCCTTTGGCGTTTTTTTCCGGCCGACCCTCGGCGTCGGTTTTCGGCGCAATGACGAACACCGAGTTGCCGTAGAGTGTGTAAGTGATGGTGCTCTCGGGGACGACCAACGCTTCCGTGTCCTGACCCAGAATGACTTGCAAGTTGGCGAACATCCCTGGCAGCAGTTTGCCGTCCGGGTTGGGCAGGGTGGCGCGCACCAGGACATTGCGGGTGGCGTCTTCGACCTTGGGGTTGATCGCACTGATGCGGGCATCGAAGCGCTCACCGGGCCAGGCGGCAACGCTGACCTGAACCCCTTGCCCGACCTCCAGCTTCGGCAGCGCCTGTTCAGGCACGTAGAAATCGGCGTAGAGGCTGCTCAAGTCTTGCAGCGTAGCGATCACCGTGCCGCTGGCCAGATAGTCGCCGACATCCACCTGACGAATGCCGATGGTGCCGCTGAACGGCGCGAGAATACGCTTCTTGGCCAGCGAGGCGTTGAGTTGCGCAACGGTGGCCGCGGCCTTTTTCTGCGTGGCGGCGAGTCGGTCGAATTCGCCTTTGGAAATGGCCGCGTCGCCGATCAGCTTGCTGCCGCGGACATAGTCGACCTGCGCCAGGCCCAAGTCCGCTTCGGCGGTGCCCAGCAGGCCCTTTTCCACGTCGCTGTCCAGTTGCAGCAGGGGTTGGCCGAATTTGACCTTCTGCCCGGATTCGAACTGCACCGCCTTGACCGTGCCCGCGACCTCCAGGCTCAGGTCAACGCCCTGCAGCGCCTTGAGGCTGCCGATGGCGGGCAGGCGGTTCTGCCAGGCGCGCGATTCGACGACCGCCACGGCGACATTGATCGGCGGTTTGGGTGCTGTGAATTGCTGGATCTGCTGGTAGATCGAAAACGCCTTGTAACCCCCCAAGGCCAACACCACGATCAAAGCGACTCCCAGCATGATCAACATGCGGCGACGCAACATATTCCACTTCCTTGGAAAACGGATGACTCAGGCGAGCACGGTAGTCCAACTCCGTCGCGCAGGCCATGGCAGTTGCAACAAATGTCGGCGATGCGCCGCCTTTGCGCGCACGTTCAGCTTATGCGGGCGAACGCTGCGGTCCCTGGACCAAATGCAGATGGTTGTCCCACAACCCCGCCGGCAGCGGCAAGGCCTCTGCCACGTCCGTGCGCGTGCGGCAGTCGTAAAAGCGGCAGCGGCCTTGGCCTGAGGTGACCACAAAACCATCGGCGACCGCGCCCACCCCCGCGCAATCCGGCAGCGGCGCGTCGAGCCGCAGCGCACCGCTGTCCAGCTCCC
This sequence comes from Pseudomonas sp. GD03842, assembly GCF_029841165.1. NCBI lineage: Bacteria > Pseudomonadati > Pseudomonadota > Gammaproteobacteria > Pseudomonadales > Pseudomonadaceae > Pseudomonas > Pseudomonas sp. GD03842. Next base: position 300,650 of record NZ_JAOCEA010000004.1, read on the forward strand.
AGATGAAGAAACGATTGCCCCGTGGCGCCGTCAGCGCCACCAGTCGCAGTTCGTCATGGACCGCCACGCTGGCGGTGTAATGCGCCATGGCCTGCAATTGCGTCTCGGCCACGGGGAACGCTTGGAACGGTTGCCCGGGTCGCTTGATCGCCAACAGATCGGCGGACTCATGGGCCGGCCCCATGAATTGTTGACCGGTGACGATGGTGCCGTCACGGGCGATTGCCATGTGGCGCACGCTGTTCATCTGTTGCGGCAGGGCTTCCTTGCTGAGCAACGTGCCGTCGCGTTGCATCAACACGAGGCTCGCCTCCATGGCGTCGAGGTTCATCTCCACGCGGCTTTCCGCCTCGGTGCGAATTCCACCGTTGGCCACGACCAGCGTTTCCTCGTCGGGCATCCAGGCGACCTGATGCGGGCCGATGCCATGGGTGGGGATTTCCGCGGTGTGTTCCAGCCGCTCGTTCACGAACCGGTAGACGCCCAGCACGCCCCGGCCCGGCTCTGTGGTGTCGTTCTCGGTGGCGTACAGCCATTCGCCGTGCTTGTGAATTACAGCATGGCCATAAAAATGCCGGTGAGGCCCGGACACGATGGTTTGCAGCAGACGGCCATCGCGCAGATCGATCAGGTAGCTTTCCGTGCCGGGGCGCCGAGCGACGAACAGCGCAATCGGCCGTTCGGGGTGGTTGATGATGTCGTGGCAACGCTGAGCCACCTGGGTGGCAAACACTCGAGTGCCGTCCACGCGGTAGCCCACAGCGTAGTGCCGGCCCTCGGCGTCATCGCGAGCGGAGAGCAGCAGGGGGCTCTCGCCTTTTTTCCGCCACAGCGACCAGCCGCCCAGCGTGCACGCGCCAAGAACCAGACTGCCCAAGGCCAGAGCCTGACGTCGCAACATATCAGTCACCATCATTGGCGTTGAAACCGAGTTGGATGCCCAATGCCTTGGCCAATTCGCCTTCATGCAGGCGATGGACCACATTGAGGCTGTCGTAGAACGCGTTCAACTGCTGGCGGCCTTCTTCCGTCGCCAGCAGGTCGGCCAGCGGTGGCTTGAGTGCGGCCAGTTGCCTGCGGCTTTCGGCATAGGCGGCATCGATCTTTTCAGCCAAGGGCTTTTGCTCGGCCGGTAGCAGGCTGCGCAACCCCTTGTTGTCCACACCGGACCACACCGTCTCGGCACTCGTCAGACTGGCCTGCAGGCTGCTCAGCGAGGCCTTGCTGCGCCAAGCCTCGGCCTGGAACGGCTGCGGAACGCCTTTGGACTGCCGGCCCAGCGGGGTGCCGAGTTTCTTCTTCAGGCTGTCCAGCGCGGTGACCTGCACCCGCAGCAACTCGGCGATCGCTTCGTGGGAATCCGCATAGCGCGGGTTCGGGAATTTGCTCAACTGCGCGAGCATGCCGTCAGCGGCATTCCAACGCGTGAGGATTTCTTCCGCGAGGCTCTTCTGACGTTCACCGATGGCGGTCAGCAACGGGCAGTACTGGGCTTTCTGCTCGGGGCTGGCCAAGTCGATGTCGGCGTCGAACAGGATGTATTCGTAAGCGGACAAGCCTTGAACCACGACACTCGATTTCGCCAGCGCTTCAGCGGTGATCTGGGGCTGTGCGCTGATCAACTGCTCGACCTGCCGCCCGACGAGGTTTTTCTTGTCCGGCCAGAACTGGATCTGCCACGACCGGTTGCCTTCGGCCAGGGGGCCGATCAGCAGGGGTTGCAATTCGGCCCAAGCCTTTTGCGCATGAAGAAAGTCGGCGCGGGCGGCCTGCAGGTCGGTCTTGCCCTGACAGAACGCCAATGCGCTCGCCGCGAGTTGCCGGTCGGCGTCGACCCAACGGCTGTAGGTCGGCAGAATGACCTGCGTGGCGATGGCGGCGGACGTCACGGCTTGCGGGTCCGAGGGGGCGCAGGCACCCAAGGCCAGCGCGGCAAGGCAGGTGAACAACAGCTTGGGGCGGAACATGTCCGGCTCCTTATCAATCGGTAAAAACAGGTTATAGAGAGTTCAGGAATGCCAGCAAGGCCGCCCGCTGTTCCGCGTCGAAGGCCAGAACCTGGCGCTGCGCAGGCAGTGCCTCGCCGCCATGCCACAGCACGGCTTCCATCAGGTTGCGTGCACGCCCGTCATGTAGAAATTGCGTGTGGCCGCTGACGCTTTGGGTCAGCCCGATGCCCCACAACGGCGGGGTACGCCATTGCTGACCGGTGGCCTGGAATTCACTGAGGTTATCGCCCAGACCTTCTCCCATGTCATGCAGCAGAAGGTCGGTGTAAGGCCGGATGACCTGATTGGCCAGTTCGGGCTCCTGCGCATCGGCGGCAGTGGTGAACTGCGGCGTGTGGCACTGCTGACAGCCGGCCTTGAAGAACAGACTCTTGCCCTGTAATACCTGGGGGTCACCTACATCACGACGGGTCGGCACCCCCAGGTTGCGGGTGTAGAAGGTCAGCAGTCGGAGGATGTTGTCGCTGACCTCCGGCTCACCGTCGGGGCCTTTGCCGCTTGGGGCCTGAAGGCAGGCGGCCTGTGACGCTGTGCAGTCGTCTGCGGGCTTGAGGTGTGAGGTCAGCCCCATGTCCCCCGCCAACGCGTGGGCATTCTGTTGCTTGACACTGGGCTGTGACGCTTTCCAGCCGAAGCGGCCAAGCACGGTTTTCTGCCGAGCTTCGTCCCAGACCCAATTGGGCGTGCCGGTGATGCCGGTACCGTTTTTATCACCCGCGTTGACGTTGGCGAGGATGGCCGCTTCTGGAATCGCTTCCAGCAGGCCAAGGCCGATCATGGGAGGCGCGATCCGTGCCGATGCGCGGGTCTGCGGGTGCATGGGGCCGTAGCCCAGGCGGGTGATCTGTAACGTCGGGCGGCGCAGTTGAATCGGTGTACCGTCGCGGAAATGCAGGGTCAGTGAATCGTACTCGACCCGCACTTTCCCCTCCGGGGGGACGCCGGGAATCGCCATGTCCTGCAATTGCATGCCGTACACCGGTTCCGGCGTCAGGCCCAGTTGCTGCAGCCGTTGGCCATGCATGGGGTCATCGGGTATGGACAGCCGCACCAGCATGGACACCGCGTTGTCGGCGCCGGGTTCAGGCGGATGGCCGCGACCGTCCCTGATGTGGCAGTTCTGACACGCATTGGTATTGAACAGCGGCCCCAGACCATCGCGTGCGGTAGTGGTGGAGGGGGCGATGACCCAAGGGCTGCGGAAGAAGCTGTTTCCGACGCTGAAGTCCAGACGGCGCACGGGGGACAGGTTACCCGAGGGCAGGGCGAAGGCGTTTCGGTCACTGCGGCTGACGGTGGCCGCGCCCCCCGATAGGGCTTCGCCGGGCTCGGCTGCAGTGAAATGCGGGGCGTCGTCGCACCCACCGAGGGCCAGGGCCATCAGCAGAACGAGTGAAAGACGGGGCCACGCGGTCATACGGATCCTGCAAAAGCGGGGAATCGGGGCGGGCAAGCTTACCAGCCCCGTGGGGGTCGAATAAGAGGGATTTGCGTTTGTAAGGACCTCTCGAAACGTGTTGTAACTAAATACCGCCGCGCCACAACGCGCTCTTCATGTGCTCAGAAACCCGAGATTTCCAATGAGGGGTCTTCCACCATCAGCTGCATCAAACGTTGTTCGCCTTCCACCACTTTGAAACATCGGTACTCCCCGACGCTGTCGAGCTGACGTTCGCGCTCTCGAATCGCCAGTTCCTTGGCCCGCTCATAACCGTAGTGTTCCACCCGGAAGGATTTGGTCACGCTGCTGCCATTGCGCAGGGTAGTGCGAGCGACCCAGTAGGCAATGCCGGTGTAACAGCGGTAGTGAACGCCAGGGTGGCCACTGGTGTTGGTGGCGATCAGGCGCTGCCGGATGTCACGGGTGAGTTTCGGAAGATGAGTCAGCATCAACTCGTCACGGCACGCGTCGGCGGCTTTCCTGGCGGCTTCGCGTCCGCCGTACCGGGAAAATGAGAACAATCTGTTGAAGGTTTTTCCGTCGCGGTAAATGGTCACCTTCCAGGCTCGGGGACCTCGGGTGCCAACCAATAGATGGATGCCGTAATCATTGGCTTTGAGCTTGGTGACGCGACGCCTTTTGTTGTTTCCTTTCGGCACGGTCTGTCTCCTCCTGGATGGGATGGGATCAAAGGAGCGGCCATGATCAGGGGCGAATAAAAGGCGTTCAATCCGACAGAGTGCGAACAGGAAATACCCTACAAAACTTACGGATCGGTCTCGGAAATGCTGCCGTTCCACCCCCTTGATGAAGTGTTTCTGGCATCCAAAAAAAAGAGCCGACCCACGAAGGGTCGGCTCTGCTGGTTAGACCTGCCGCGCGTTGCCAGCGGCGATCAGAATTCGTGATCGGCGTTATCCGGGTTCAGGTCGGTGATGCCCAGCTTGCCTGCCGCTTGTTCGATGGCCCCGGTCTGCTTGACCAGTGCGGCAATTGCGTCACGCACGACCTGGTTGCCCGCGGTGTTGCCCGCGGCAATCAGTTGATCGAAGTGCTCGCCCTTGTTGGCATGATCGACCAGCACTTGCAGCTTGGCCTGAGTGTCATCCAGGTCGGCACGCAACGTCGAATCGGTCGCTGCATCGACCTTGGCAACCAGCGACGACAGGCTCGGGCCGCTGACCTTGCTGCCGTCCACACGGGTGTATTCACCCAGGTAAACGTTGCGGATACCCAGACCGTTGTAGAAGTGCGAGTTATGGGTGTTGTCGCTGAAGCAATCGTGTTCGTCCTCGCTGGAGTTGGCTTCCAGCGCGACCTTCATGCGTTCGCCTGCCAGCTCACCCAACGAGAGGCTGCCCATGCCGAACAGCATCTTGCGCAGGCCGCTTTCGCCGGACTCGGCTTCGAGGGTGGCGCGGTAGTTGTCGGCGACCCCTGGTTTCCAGTTGTTGACCATTTCTTCCAAGTCACTGACCAGCAGGTCAGTGGCGGCTTTCAGATAGGCGCGGCGGCGATCGTTATGGCCTCCGGTTCCCTCCTTGCCTTCGATGTAATCGCTGGCGGGACGCTCGCCCGCACCGGGTCCGGTGCCATGCAGATCCTGACCCCACAACAGGAATTCGATGGCGTGGTAGCCCGTGGCAACGTTGGCTTCGGCCCCGCCCAGTTCATTCAGACTGGCCAGTTTCTCCGGAGTGATTTCGCTGACATCCACTTTGTCTTCACCGACCTGGATGGAGGTGTTGGCGATGATGTTGGCCGTCGCACCCGGATTGCCCAATGCGTGCTGATAGTCCTTGGCGACGTAGTCGATCAGCCCTTCGTCCAGCGGCCAGGCGTTCACCTGGCCTTCCCAGTCATCGATGATGGTGTTGCCGAAGCGGAAGACTTCTGTCTGCATGTAGGGAACGCGAGCGGCCACCCAAGCGTCGCGGGCGGCCTTGAGCGTCTGGTCGTTCGGCGACGCCAGGAAAGCGTCGACGGCAGTGCTGAGATGCTTTGCGGTGGATTCGGCGTCGCTGAAGGCGGCATACACGATGTTCGCGTAGTTGGCGACCACTGCCTTGGCAGCGGCGTCGCTGGCCTGGGCAGGTGCAGCAGCAGGCGTTGGCGTTGGCGCGGAAGCGGCGGGAGCCGGGGTCGGTGCAGCGGCGGCGGGCTTGTCCTTGCCTTGGTCGCAACCAGCCAGAGCGATAGCGAGGGCCAGCAGACTGGCGGCAGCCAGGGGCTTACGAATCATGACGGAATCCTGCGTCGAGAGGGGAGAAGAACGGTGGTGAATGGCTTAAAAAATCTGCGACATAATGCGAAAGATTTGCATTCTGTGTAAAGGCTAAACGGTGGGTCGTGCGGGAGGAGATATTTCAAGCTGTTACAGAACGGAGCGCAACAGAAAGGGCGCTGCGTCAGGATGAAAAGCCGGAAATCGCATTCGGCGCCGCATGTCGAAGTCCAGACCGATCAATGCACCGCTGCGCTGGCTGCGGTCGTCGGCAGGCCCGCAACCCTCGGGTTGAAAGGGGGCATATGCCCACGATGGTCACAACACGCTGACGTGGGTGCGCTGCGCCTGTTTGAGATAAGAGAGCAGCTCCCGTGCAGGCAGTGGCTTGCTGTAGAAATAGCCTTGCCCCTCGTGGCAACCCTCGGAAATGATGTAGGCCTCTTGTTCCGCGGTTTCCACGCCTTCGGCAATGACCTGCATCCCGAGGCTTTTGCCCAACTGAATGATCGCCCGCACGATCGTCGCGTCGTCATCGTCATCGATGAGGTCTTGAACGAAGCTCTTGTCGATCTTGATCTTGTCCAGCGGCAGACTTTTCAGGTAGCTCAAGGACGAGTAACCGGTACCGAAGTCGTCGATGGCGATCAGCGCGCCCGAGCGTCGCAGACTGAGCAAATGCTGCGCCGCCGTGCTGATATCTTCCATCAGGCCGGTTTCCGTCACCTCCAGCTCCAGGCTGCGTGGCGGGAGGCGGTAGATCTGCAACAGATTGTTCACCACCCGAGGCAGTTCGGAGTGGTGAAGTTGCACGGTGGACAGGTTCACCGCCATGCGCAGCTCGGTGAAGCCCTGATCGTGCCATTCGCGCAATTGCTTGCAGGCCTGATCCAGCACCCATTCGCCGATGGCGATGATCGTGCCATTTTGTTCGGCCAGCGGAATGAATTGGTCAGGCGGCACGAAGCCGTGTTCAGGATGTATCCAGCGGATCAGCGCCTCGACGCCCACCACGCGGTGGTCGCGGTAGCTGATCTGCGGCTGGTACACCAGATGAAACTGGTTGCGCACCAGCGCTTCGCGCAAGTCTTTCTCGAGCTCGCGGCGGCGACGCATTTCGCTGTCGACGCTGGCGATGTAGAACTGGTAGCGGTTGCGCGACCGGGTCTTGGCCAGGGTCATGGTCTGCTCGGCTTTCTGTAGCAGCTTTTCGGTGCTGTCGCCGTCCTCCGGAAACAGGGTGATACCGATGGTCGCCCTTAGACGGATTTCTTCACCGTCTACCGCGAAGGGAGCCTCAAGGTCGTCGAGAATGCTCTGCGCCAACTCGGCCGCTTCGTAGGGCTGCTCTATGTCAGCCTGGACCAAGGCGAACTGATCGCCGCCCAGGCGAGCCAAGGCACCGAGCCTGCCACTGTGGGCGCGCAGGCGGTCGGCCAGCGCGAGCAGTAACTGGTCGCCCGCCTGATAGCTGAATTGTTCGTTGATGCCTTTGAAATCATCCAGGCCGACGCATAGCACCGCAACCCGATGCTGGACGCGCCCGGCATCGATGAGGATCTTGTCCAGTTGGTTTTGCAATTGCTGGCGATTGGGCAGGCCGGTCAGGAAATCGTACTGAGCCATGCGTTGCAAGCTGGATTCGGCTTCATGGCGCAGATGCGTATTGCGCTCGATGGAGGCCAGCAACTGGTTGGCAGTCGTGACCCAGATGCCCAACTCGTTCCTTTCATGGCCCTTGAGCAGCGGGAGCTGATGCTCGCTGGGGCGGTCGGGGTTGATGCTGGTCAGGTGCTCGATGATGCGCGACAAGGGCTTGGTCAGCAGCCAGTGATAGACCAGATAAAGCACCAGCCCCATCGCCAACGCACGCAATACGCCGGAAATGAAGATGATCATCGAATTGAGCAGAAAACCCTCACCGTAGGTGGCGGTGTCCAGGGTGATGCGCAAGTCGCCGTAGTATTCGCTGTAGGGGCTGCGGCCCACCAGTTGGGTCGTGAAACTGCGTTCCTGGCCGAGAATCAGATCGGTCAGCCAACGGGTGGGAGACGATTTGAGATCGCGGGACTTTTCAGCCAGCAGCGTTTCGTTCGGGTGGCCGATGGAGGCCATGCGCACGGCCTTGTCTTGAAACAGGCCTTCGATGACCTGCATGCCCATCTCCCGGTCCAGGCTATAAACAGCCTGAGTCGATGGGTCGCGGAACATGTCCAGAATCCGGTCGGCGTCCGTGGCGACGGCCTGTCGCGTCTTGTAGGCGTCGTAGACGATTTGCGCGCAACTGAGCACGACGCCCACCACCAGCGCCGACAACAACACCACACGCAGCAGCTTCACCGACAAGCTGTTTTTGAGTTCCAGCTTCAAATGGCCATTCCTTCATCCATGCTGATAGCGGGTGACGTAACAAGCATTGGCAATACCGCGCCAAGGGTCAAGGGGTTGGGAGACCCCAGGACCCGTTTCACTCAGCATACGATTCCCATGGGGGCGATCAGGGCTGTCGGTACTGTGTCGGTAACTTCTGAGCGGAACTTGAGCGTCGTTTCGTCGACTCCGACCGAACCTGATATTAGTCCGCTATCGTTGTCTGACAATACATAAACCGGAATGCAAGGCAAAAAAAAACCCGGACGCGCCGGGTTTTTCGATTTGAAGCCAATCAGGCGGTGAATGCCTTGCCTTCGAACTGCTCGGCAACGAACTTCCAGTTCACCAGGTTCCAGAACGCCTCGACGTATTTTGGACGCAGGTTGCGGTAGTCGATGTAGTAAGCGTGCTCCCAGACGTCGCAGGTCAGCAGCGGAGTGTCGCCGTTGGTCAGCGGGTTGCCTGCACCGATCGTGCTTGCCAGGGCCAGAGAGCCGTCAGCTTTTTTCACCAGCCAGCCCCAGCCGGAGCCGAAGGTGCCGATGGACGTCTTGCTGAACTCTTCTTTGAATTTGTCGAAGGAACCGAATGCCGCGTTGATGGCGTCAGCCAGTGCACCGGTCGGTTGGCCGCCAGCGTTCGGTGCCAGGCAGTTCCAGTAAAAGGTGTGGTTCCAGACCTGAGCGGCGTTGTTGAAGATACCGCCCGAGGAAGACTTGACGATTTCTTCCAGCGTCTTGCCTTCGAACTCGGTGCCTGGGACCAGGTTATTCAGGTTCACGACATAGGTGTTGTGGTGTTTGTCGTGGTGATATTCCAGCGTTTCCTTGGAGATGTGCGGTGCCAGGGCGTCATGAGCGTAAGGCAGCGGCGGCAATTCGAAAGCCATGGTAATTCTCCTAATCAGGTCAGGTTGCGGTTAGCGCAAGGCCGATCACGGACGGCCAGACAGAATACGCCGACGAGTTTTTACTCTTTGCGACGCAGGGGCTGGATCATAGCACCGGGTCCGGCCCATAACCACGCAACAACTGTGTGGGATAGAGGTTCCGGCGACGTGCAAGGATTTGACGACAGGTGTCGGCTCCCGCCGCGCAAAACCGGCGCAACCCTGCTGCCCGACAGCGTTAAACCGTTCTGATCAACTGCACCGCGACGCTGAACATCATCGCCGCCACCATCAGATCCAGCAGCCGCCAGGTCGCAGGGCGAGCGAGCCAAGGTGCCAGCCAAGCCGCACCGACCGCGAGGGTGGAGAACCACACCAACGATGCACTGGCGGCGCCTGCCACGTAGGCGCCGGGTTCAGCCTGCTGAGCACCGAGGGTGCCGATCAGCAGAACGGTGTCGAGGTACACGTGAGGGTTGAGCAAGGTCACTGCCAGTGCCGTCAGCAGGACCGCTCGACGCGAGCGCTGGCCCTGGCCGTCACCTTGCCGCAGGCTTTGCGGCGAGAGCGCGCGGCGCAGGGCCTGAGTGCCATACCACAGCAGAAACGCTACTCCGCCCCAGCGAGCCACCGCCAGCAATGTGGGGCTGTGAGCGAGCACATTGGCCAGTCCGAACACGCCGGCCGCCACCAAGATTCCATCACACACAATGCACAGCACGGCGACAGACAGATGGTGTTCACGGCGCAGGCTTTGCGCGAGTACGTAAGCGTTCTGGGTGCCAATCGCGACGATCAGGCCGAAGGCCACCAACAATCCGTTGAAATAGCTTTGCCACATGACTTCCGGGCTCCTGGGTTGGTGAGGTGCGATGGACAGAGGTGGCCAGTGTGGCGTGATTGCTTGTATAAGAAAAACCAATACTGCTGATTACTCATTAGGAAAAATGATGTTCGATTACAAACTGCTCGCCGCGTTGGCGGCCGTCATCGAGCAGGCCGGTTTCGAACGCGCCGCACAGGTCTTGGGGTTGTCGCAGTCGGCAGTCTCGCAGCGCATCAAGTTGCTGGAGGCACGTGTCGGCCAACCGGTGCTGGTGCGCGTCACTCCGCCGACCCCGACGGAGATTGGCGAGCGTCTACTCAACCATGTTCAACAGGTCCGGCTGCTGGAACGTGATCTGCAGAGCGTTGTGCCCGCGCTGGATGAAGGCGGTGCACCCGAGCGGTTGCGAATCGCGCTCAATGCCGACAGCCTGGCGACTTGGTGGGCGGCGGCGGTGGGGGATTTCTGTGCCGAGCACCAGATGCTGACCGACCTGGTGGTCGAGGACCAGGATGTGGGTCTCAAGCGCATGCGGGCGGGTGAAGTGGCGGCGTGTCTGTGCGCCAGTGAGCGGCCGGTGGCCGGAGCGCGGAGCCTGTTATTGGGCGCGATGCGCTATCGTGCGTTGGCCAGCCCTGAATTCATCGCACGTCATTTTCCCAACGGTGTGACGCCGCAGGCGCTCGCGCTCACGCCGGCACTGGTGTTCGGGCCGGACGATTACCTTCAGCATCGCTACATGGCGTCGCTGGGCATCGAGGGCAGCTTTCAGCATCACCTGTGCCCGTCCTCCGAAGGGTTCATGCGCATGACCGAGGCTGGCATGGCGTGGGGTTTGGTGCCCGAGATGCAGGTTCGCCAGCAACTGGCGAACGGCAGCTTGGTGGAGTTGTTCGCCGAGCGCTGCATCGATGTACCGTTGTACTGGCATCATTGGCGCAATGGTGGGCAGTTGTTGGCTCGCTTCACCGAACATCTGGCGAACAAAGCGAAACAGTGGCTAGTGCCGCTGGACCAGCAGTGAGCGTCAAGGATGTCTGATTCACGTAATTACTGCAGCCAACCGGCGACCTTGGGTCGTGATTGAATTGGCTGCAGCCAGTCAAAACGGAGCGGTACATGAAGATTCTGGTCACCGGCGCAAGCGGCTTTATCGGCGGACGCTTTGCGCGTTTTGCGTTGGAGCAGGGGTTTAGCGTCCGGGTCAACGGCCGTCGTGCGCAAGGCGTCGAACATCTGGTCCAGCGTGGCGCCGAATTCATCCCAGGCGACCTGAACGATCCAGAACGGGTGCTGGCGCTGTGCGAAGACGTGGAGGCGGTGGTGCATTGCGCCGGTGCGGTGGGGACGTGGGGCAGCTACCAGCATTTCCTTCAAGGCAATGTTCAGGTCACCGAAAACGTGGTCGAGGCGTGCCTCAAGCAGAGGGTGCGTCGGCTGGTGCACCTGTCCTCGCCGTCGATTTATTTCGATGGCAAATCACACGTGGGTATCCGTGAAGAGCAGGTGCCCAAGCGGTTTCACAATCACTACGCCGCCACCAAGTACCTCGCCGAGCAGAAGGTGTTTGGCGCCGAAGAGTTCGGCCTGGAGGTCATTGCGCTGCGTCCGCGATTCGTCACCGGCGCGGGTGACAACAGCATTTTCCCGCGGCTGATGCAGATGCAGGCCAGAAAACGTTTGTCGATCATCGGCAATGGCCTGAACAAAGTGGACTTCACCAGCATCCAGAACCTGAACGAGGCGCTGCTCAGCAGTTTGCTGGCGACTGGGTCGGCGCTGGGCAAGGCCTACAACATCAGCAACGGCACGCCGATCCCGATCTGGGACGTGGTGAACTACGTAATGCGCAAAATGGAGTTGCCGCCGGTCACGCGTTACCGCGCGTACGCCTTGGGTTACAGCGCAGCGGTGGTCAACGAGACGGCATGCAGGCTTTGGCCAGGCCGGCCTGAACCCACGCTGTCGCGAATGGGAATGCAGGTGATGAGCCGAGATTTCACCCTCGATATCAGCCGCGCCCAGTATTATCTCGACTACCAGCCCAAGGTCAGCGTCTGGACCGCCCTGGACGAGTTCTGTGGTTGGTGGAAAGCGACGCACGGGACGGGTGTATAAAACGCCCGGCGTTGCGGACGGTCACAAGGTTCGGCGGGTTGAGTCCGCCTTCAAGATTCAACGGATTTCAAAGGTAACCCCATGCGTAAAGATCCGTATGACGACATCGACGACGTGCCCAGCCTCAGTGCCAAGGACGATGACGATGATTTCATTCCCGACGCCAAGACTCGCGAGCGGACCACGGTCTATTCGCGGACCACGCCGGTGGTCAAGGTCAAGGCGCCCGGGACAGGTGCCTTGTGGGCATTGATCGGCGCGCTGTTCATCGCCTTCTGCGGACTGGGTTGGTGGAGCTTCCAGCAGGTCTCGCTGATGGAGCAGCAATTGGTGGCGACTCAGGAAAGCTTTGCGCGCATCAGCGAGGAGGCGGCCGGTCGACTGCAGGACATCTCCGGCAAATTCAACGCCAGTGAGTCGGAAGCCAACAGTGGCGGCGAAGCGCTCAAAGCGCAGATCAAGCAGTTGCAGGATCAACTGGCTGATCAGAGCCGGCAGCAGCAGGGTGTGGCAGGGGCGCAGGGTGGTTTGGACAAGCGTCTGGAGCAGATCACCAGCCAGGCCGCGGCGCAGCAGGCGACCACTCAGCAAGTGCAGGACCAGCTCAAGACGATTACCACCGAGCTTGCGGCGTTGAAGGCAGCGATGCCGGACGGCAAATCGGCCCAGACTGAGCAGGATCGGCTCGATACGCAGCTCAAAAGTCTGGCTGCGGACGTGGCGAACCTGAAGAAAAGCAACAACAGTCAGGCGATCGAACGGCTCGAACAGGACATGATTGTGCTCAAGAGCGAGCAGGATAACCGTTCGGCGCAGCCGACTTCTTCGGGGGCGAGCACTCAGGAATTCGACGCGTTTCGCGGGCAGATGACACGCAATCTGAATACGCTGCAGAGCCAGATTCAGACGTTGTCGCAGCAAATCAACGCGCGGGGGCAGTAGGTCCCTGCCGCATCGTTACGCCGAAGCCCTTCAGCCCTCTGCGCGAGCATGCCCGCGATGAGGGGTGAAGGGCATCAACGTCATATGACGACTTACAGCGTCGGATAATCCAGATACCCGACCGGACCCTTAGCGTAGAAGGTCTCAGGATGCGGCTCGTTCAGCGGCGCATCCTTGGCCAGGCGCGCAGGCAGGTCGGGGTTGGCGATGAAAGGTACGCCGAAGGCCACGGCGTCGGCCTTGCCCTCTGCCAGCCAAGCGTTCGCGCTTTCCTTGGTGAATTTTTCGTTGGCGATGAACACGCCACCGAAGGCCTGTTTCAAACGTGGCGCGAGGCTGTCGTCCAGTTCACGTTCGCGGGCGCAGATAAAGGCGATACCGCGTTTGCCCAACTCCGAGGCCACGTAGGTGAACGTCTCGGCCAAGTTGTCGTCGCCCATGTCGTGGGCATCGGCGCGAGGTGCCAGATGCACGCCGACGCGGCCAGCGCCCCAGACTTCAATCGCCGCATCAGTCACCTCCAGCAGCAGCCGTGCCCGATTTTCCAGCGAGCCGCCGTAGGCATCGGTGCGGTGGTTGGTACTGCTTTGCAGGAACTGGTCGAGCAGGTAACCGTTAGCGCCGTGAATCTCGACGCCATCGAAGCCAGCAGCCTTGGCGTTTTCTGCCCCCACGCGGTAAGCCTCGACGATGTCGGCGATTTCAGCCGTTTCCAGGGCACGTGGTGTCGGGAAGTCGACCTGTGGGCGAATCAGGCTGACGTGACCTTTTGGCTGGATGGCGCTCGGCGCCACGGGAGCTTCGCCGTTCAGATAACTGGTGTGGGACACGCGGCCCACATGCCACAACTGCAGCACGATCTTGCCACCGGCGGCGTGAACGGCCTTGGTGATGTTGCTCCAGCCGCGAACCTGGTCGTTGGACCAGATGCCGGGGGTGTCCGGGTAGCCCACGCCCATTGGCGTGACGGAGGTGGCTTCGCTGATGATCAGACCAGCCGAGGCGCGCTGAACGTAGTACTCGGCCATCATCGCGTTTGGGACGCGACCTTCGTCGGCGCGGCAGCGGGTCAGCGGGGCCATGATGATGCGGTTGCTCAGGTCCAGTTCGCCGATCTTGATCGGGTCAAAAATCGTGGTCATCGGAAGAATCCTCAATTGCAGTCGGTAAAAGGTTGAATCCGCAGTCGTTAACGCAAGTGCCGAAGCGCTGACTCGTAAGGCTCAGTTCGCTACAGCAGCCAGCCCGGCATCGCCGCGCTGACGGAAATTAATCAGGGTGACCAGTAAGGCCAATACCGCCAGGGCGCCTGCGGCCAGTGGCACGCTGGTCAGGCCGAAACCGTGGGCGATGACACTGCCGCCGACCCACGCGCCCAAGGCGTTGCCGACGTTGAAGGCGCCGATGTTCAAGGTCGACACCAGATTCGGTGCGTCCTTGCCAAAGGTCACGACGTTGATTTGCAAGGCCGGCACCGCGGCGAAACAGGCGACGGCCCAGAGGAACAACGTCACTTCGGCCGGAACCAGCGCAGCGCTGGTCCAGCTCAGGAGCGTCGATACCACGGCCATTGTGATGAACACGCCGATCAGCGTGGCGGCCAGGCGGCGATCTGCCAGTTTGCCGCCGAGGATATTGCCCACCGTCAGGCCAAGGCCGATCAGCATCAGGGTCCAGGTCACGCCGCGCGGCGAGACGCCTGTGACGTCGCCGAGCAACGGCGCGACGTAGGTGAACAGCGCAAACACCGAGGCTGCGAACAACGCGGTCATGCTCAGCGACAGCCAGATCCCGGCACCTTTGAGCAGGGCCAGCTCAGCGCGCATATTGAGTTTTTCTTCATCGCGCTTGGCAGGCAGGAAGCGGATCAGGCCGATGAAGGCAATCACGCCGATGACCGTCACGGCGAAGAAGGTCGAGCGCCAGCCCGCCTGTTGCCCGAGTGCAGTGCCCAGCGGCACGCCCAGCACGTTGGCCAGGGTCAGCCCAGTGAACATCAACGCGACGGCCGACGCCCGGCGATTGGCTGGCACCAGTCCGGCAGCGACTACCGAGCCGATGCCGAAGAATGCGCCGTGACACAGCGCGGTGACGACCCGGGCCAGCATCAGAATGGTGTAATCGGACGCTATCGCGCACAGAAGATTGCCGACGATGAAGATCCCCATCAGCGTGATGAGTGCGGCTTTGCGCGGCAGACGGGAGGTGGCCATTGCCATGAATGGCGCGCCAATGGCGACCCCCAGTGCATAGCCGGTGACGAGCCAACCGGCGCCGGGAATGCTGACACCCAGGTCGGCGGCCACGTTGGGCAGCAGGCCCATGATGACGAACTCGGTGGTGCCGATGGCGAAGGCGCTCAGGGCCAGAATAAGTAGCGAAAGAGGCACAGTGCGTCTCCTGAATCCGTAGGGAAGCGTCAGCTCAAAGCTGTTCGTTCAGTTCGTGCAAAAACGCCTGAATGACGGCTTCGTCGCGTTTGAAGAAATGCCACTGCCCGTGCTTTTTGCTGGTGATCAGGCCGGCACGTTGCAGCTGTGACAGGTGAGCGGAGACCGTCGATTGCGAAAGACCTGCGCGCTGGTCGATCTGACCGGCGCAGACACCGCCTTCGAAGGAGTGTTGTTGGTCGGGAAAGCAGGTCGCCGGGTCTTTCAACCAGGCAAGGATCTGCCGACGAACCGGGTGCGCCAGGGCTTTTATTATGTCGTCGAGGTCGATAGGCATGTCGTTCTCACGGGTGCGTAGCGGTATATCGCGATGGGGCGAACTTTATATCTATAAATCGCGATATACAAATATGATTTGGCGCTAAGGACACAATAAATCGGTATATCGGGTTATAACGATATGAGTCGTCGCAGGCTGGGCGGCTTGAACAAGTGTCAGCAACCACGCACTCTAACCGGCGTGAACAGGTTCCCACCCCGGGCCCGTGCGCCTTCAGCAAAAGGTCCTGCGTTCCCATGAACTACCTCGCACACCTGCATCTCGGCGGCCAGACACCCCCGCAATTGCTTGGCAGCCTCTACGGCGACTTCGTCAAAGGATTGCTGGTTGGGCGCTTTCCCGCGGACGTCGAGGGCGCCATCCGCCTGCACCGTCGCATCGATGCATTCACCGATGGTCACCCGGTCATCAGACAGGCCATGGAGCGTTTTTCGACAGTGCGCAGACGTTACGCCGGGATCGTGCTAGATGTGTTTTTCGACCACTGCCTGGCCCGCGACTGGAATCGTTACTCCGATGAGCCATTGTCATCCTTTACCGACAAGGTCTACCGCATATTGGCCAACGAGCCCGATTTGCCGGAGCGTCTCGCGCTGATCGCCCCGCGCATGGCGGCCCAGGACTGGCTGGGGTCCTACGCGGAGTTCGAGGTGGTGGGCAACGCACTGGCCGGCATTTCCCGGCGTTTGTCGCGCCCAGAAGCACTGGCCGGGGCGATGCAGGAGCTGAGGGCGCTTTACGAACCCTTGAGTCAGGACTTCCGTGCGTTCTATCCCGAACTTCAGGCGTTCACTCAGGCCGCCTTGGCGGCCGAGCGCGCCTCAGTCTCTTGATCCGTGCTGCCGAACAAGACTGTCTGCACGGCCTGCTGGGCTTCGAAGGCCAGGGCCGCGCGTTCTTTGCCCTGGGTTTCGATTGGGGTCAGCAGGTGAATGTGCACCTCGCTCACTTCATGGGCGAACAGACGCCGCAGATGCGAAAGCAGGTCGTCATCCCCGATGAATGGCGCGATGCGGTCCGGATGCCCATCGCGCAGGTACTGGATCGCGACCGGTTGCAGCGGCGTCCCGGTATCGATGGCGCTGGCCAGAAGACGGCCATGGAAGGTGCGCAGGCTGCGACCGTCGGTGGTCGTGCCTTCCGGGAAGATCACCAACGAATGCCGATTCAACAAATGTTGACCCATCTGTTTCTGGATCAGTTTGCTGTCGCCCGAGCCGCGCCGAATGAACAGCGTGCCCGCTTTCAGTGCCAGCCAGCCGGCCACCGGCCAGGTCCGGACTTCGGCCTTGGACAGAAACGACAACGGGGCGAGCATCCCCAGCAGTGGAATGTCAGTCCATGAAACATGGTTGCAAACCCACAGCATCGGCTGCGCGGAGCGTTGACCGCTGACGGTCACCCGAAACGGCAGGGCGGCCGTCAGGCGACCCATGAACCAACGGGTCCAGCGCTGCCGCCGAGCCATGGACGCACCCAGGCGCAGCCGTTCCATCAGCGCGAAAGTGCCCGCGATGCTCAGGCCCAGACCGATGACCCACAACACACGAATGACCCGCGCGTGCCTGCGCAGCGCCCTCATCATACGGCTGCCTTGAAATGACGCGCATAGCGAGGGCACAGCTCGTCGCGCTTGAGCAGGATGAACACATCAGCGACCTGAAAGTCTTCGTCCCAGCACGGCTCACCGCAGATCTTCGCACCCAGACGCATGTAGGCCTTGAGCAGCGGCGGCATTTCGCAGATGACGTTGTTCGGCAGGTCCAGATTTGGCAGTGGTTTTTTCGGCTCGGCGCGCAGGTGCTCAGTGCTCAGATAACGTTCGCGCAGGCGCTGCATGATCGCGTGAGCTTGAATGCCGCCGTCCTGCATGGGAATGCTGGCGCAGCCCATCAGGTAGCTGTAACCGCCTTCGTTGAGCACCTCGGCCAGTTCGCTCCAGAGTACGGCAATGGTGCCACCGTTACGGTAGGAGGGGTCCACGCAGGTGCGGCCCAGCTCTAGAATCGGCCCTTGCAGGTGACCGAGGCCATGCAGGCTGAATTCTTCTTCGCTGTAGAAACGGCCCAGGGAGGTGGCCGCTTTGTGGTCCAGCAAGCGGGTGGTCGCGACCAGGCGGCCGTTACTCAGATCGCGCACGCCGATGTGCATGCAGTGAACGTCATAGTCGTCGATGTCCAGGCCCAGCTCGGCGCCTTGGAGTTTGGCGTTGAATTCGCCACTGAACACGCTGAAGCGCAAGGCCTGCGCTTCCTGCAAGGCATAGGTCCCGATCAGGCGTTCTGCCTGCAGGCGACGGTCGGAGCTGGTGTCTCGAATGCTGGCGATCTGAGTCATGTGGCGTCTCCGTGGGCCAGCCCTGGTCCAGGCCGGTCGACTGATTATTCGATGCATTGCTGTACGAATTCAGGCTAGGGAGGGCCGATGTCACGACCGTTAAGCTTTGGTGATGGTTGCGTGACAGGGGGCGCGTTATGGGGAACACGTATTGGTTTCTGGCCGCAGGCCGGGAGAGCGCGGCGCAATGGCAAGGCGCGCGCCAGGGCTGCCGATTGCTGCCCCCGGTGCCGTAACGTCGAACATCCCGATTTGCTTGCGGTCTGACAGCCGGATAAGGTTTGCCCCATCGCGCATCTGGAGTTCCCATGCCCTTACTTTCTCGCCTGCTGCTGGCCTCGCTGGCCCTCCTGGCGCTGCCCGCTCAGGCGAATTGGTATCTGGACAACGAGTCCTCGCGGCTTTCGTTCATCTCCACCAAGAATGCTGACATTTCCGAAGTCCATCGCTTTCTCAATCTGCACGGCAAAGTCGACCCCAAAGGAATTGCTGAACTGGAGGTGGAGCTGGATTCAGTGAGCACGGGAATCCCCCTTCGTGACGAGCGCTTGCGCAGGCAATTGTTCGACGTCACGCAATTCCCCGAGGCGAAGATCACTGCGCAATTGGACATGCGTCCGATCAACGCACTGGCGCCCGGTGCGCAATTGGAATTGCGTTTACCGCTCAAGGTGCAGATGCACGGCCAGTCGCAAAGCTACCGGGCAGAGTTGCTGGCCACCCGGCTCGACGACCGCCGCTTTCAAGTGGTGACGCTGGAACCTCTGGTATTGCACGTCGAAGACTTCGGCTTGCTGCCGGGGCTCGATAGCTTGCGCAACGTGGCGGGTCTGTCAGCCATCGGCTATTCGGTGCCAGTGGGCGCCGTGCTGATCTTCACGGCGCGCTGAGCATGAGGGGCGCGATCTTTCCGTGGCGTGAGGGCAACCAGTTCAATCTGCTGATCGACGGCCCGGCGTTCTTTCCGCGGATGATCGCCGCGATCGACGCCGCTCAGCAGCAGGTCGAGCTGGAGTTGTATCTGGTCGAAGCGGGCGCGTGTGCCGAGGCGATCGTGCAAGCGTTGGTCAATGCGGCCAGGCGGGGTGTGATCGTGCGCTGCCTGTTCGATGATTTCGGCTCCCTGGCGTTTACCCTGAGCCTGCGCGAGCGCCTGACCGAGGCGGGCGTGATCCTGCGGTTCTACAACAAGGTGCATTGGCGTCGGGGCATTCGCAATTTCTACCGCGATCATCGCAAATTGCTGTTGGTGGACAAAGCGCTTGCCGTGGTCGGCGGCACCGGCGTCACGGATGAGTTCTGGCGTCCCGATCAGGCCACCAGCGAGTGGCACGAGGTGATGGTCGAAATCCGCGGCCCGTTGGTCATCGACTGGCAAGCGCTGTTTGATCGGCAGTTCCATGCCAACGCCCGACGTCGCGCTTGGCGCCCGGCGGAGAATTTCGGCCTGCCACGGCTGCCCAAGGTTCCGATCAGCGGCGAGGGCCTGGGGCGAGTCGCCTACGCCGACTCACGACAACGGCGCGACATTCTGCAATCGCTGGTTCGCTCGCTCTATACCAGCAAAAAGCGGATCTGGCTCGCCACACCTTATTTTCTCCCCACGTGGAAAGTCCGCCGAGCCCTGCGCCGCGCGGCCTCCCGAGGCGTCGAGGTGCGCCTGCTGCTGACCGGTCCGCGCACCGACCACCCTTCGGTGCGCTACGCCGGTCATCGCTACTACCCGCGTCTGCTCAAAGCCGGCGTGAAAATCTTCGAATATCAGCCGCGTTTTCTGCATTTGAAGATGGTGCTGGTGGACGATTGGGTCAGCATCGGGTCTTGCAATTTCGATCACTGGAATCTGCGCTTCAACCTTGAAGCGAACCTCGAGGCGATGGATCCGGCCTTGACGCGTTCGGTCACGGAAAGCTTCGAGCGGGACTTTCTCGTCAGCACCGAAGTCAGCTTGGAAACCTGGCAGACCCGGCCATTGTGGAGTCGCATCAAGCAGCGGGTCTGGGGCTGGGTGGATCGGTTGGTAGTGAATGTGTTGGATCGGCGGGGATGAAATTGAGCACATTGCTGGGTGTCTCTGATGCGGAAAGCGCTTTTATATTGCATTAGAATGACGTCTTCTGATTGCTCGCTCGACTTTGGACGGTGTTTCGCGCAATGAAAGCTTTCTGAGGCTTGAGGTAGAAGATGAATCGTTTCCTGGAAGAGGGGATGAATCAAGGAACTTGGCTTTGCTTTTGACGTGCACGTAGATGTCTAGCAACTCTACTTCATTGAATGAATGCTCTATTTTGACAATGTCTAGCCCAAATTCATCAACAATTCGTTGAGTGCTTTTGCCATTCTGAGTTTGCGTCAGGAATGCCTTGGTGAATTCTGGGGTATTGCTTGGATACCTATGTGCTACGTCTTTTACACCCTTGTTTGAAATGTTGTTTCGGATAATCAGGGTTGGTAATTTTCCGAAGAAGCCGACGTCGTTGGATACTCGGTAGTATTGGTAGGCAGCTATTTCGTTTGCGTAAAGCATAGGGTGTTCTTTTATAGGTTTGTTATTGTTCTTGAAGGTCCAGACATCGGGTTCAAATTTGTTTATGAACAGATTGGGGCTGATATGCCCAGCGGGGTGGTACTTGGAAACGATCGTGTATTTGTCGCGCATTACGTGGCTATATGAATTCTCAAACATATCCTTCTTCTCTGGGTTTTTTTTAAATTTTTTCTCAAAATGTTGGCGTAATACATCAGTCATTGTGTTGGACGGCGTATTGACGTGCTCCTTCGTTTTGCCCGACGGATCGGAATACGAGAGAGGGCAGTTGGCGACCATCTGATAGCGATTCAGCCCATCTTCGCCCTCTGCAGGATCCGGACTGACCCACCGCATCAACCAAGGCGCGTAATACCGGAAGCCATAGTAATAAAGCCCCGACGCATCCCGCTCTTTGCCCGAATAACGAACTGTCTTGTACTTTGCATCTGTCGCATTTCTGGCAGCCCACCACGCCGTCCCTCCGAACGGGTAATAGCCTTCCAGGCTGATCACGCTGCCTCTGCCGTCCAATTCCAGCGTACTTGAGCCCAAGTGATCATTGAGGCTGTAATGCACTTGATCGTTGTCAATGCCATCCGGCTTGTTGGCGGCCCAGTGCAACACTTGTACGTGGCAGCGTCCTGCGGGTGCTGAACAGACGTGCAGGATTTCACCGTTGTGCATCGTGCGGATTTCAAGACCCGGCAGATAGCGCGTTTCAGCCATCACTGTTCGGTTTCGGGTGTGAGTGCTGCGAATCTTGCGACAGCGCTGACCGTCGGCAGCGTAGATGTAAACTTCATCGTCA
This sequence comes from Pseudomonas sp. GD03842, assembly GCF_029841165.1. Classification (NCBI taxonomy): domain Bacteria; kingdom Pseudomonadati; phylum Pseudomonadota; class Gammaproteobacteria; order Pseudomonadales; family Pseudomonadaceae; genus Pseudomonas; species Pseudomonas sp. GD03842. The sequence goes on from NZ_JAOCEA010000004.1 coordinate 321,877, forward strand.
TCGGGGTCGTCTTCGCGTTTTATGGCGGTGACCCGACGCAACTGATTACGCAGATCCCACGCCAAATCTTGTCCGCGCATCAACTGCTGGAAATTGCCATTGGCATCGAAGCTTTTTTCAAAATTCGCATCGGCTTCACCTTCAGGCAGGCTTCGGTTGCTGTCAGGAGCAACGAGCATTTTTCGCGTGAAGCATTGGGCGCCGATATGTCGCATTTCCAGCAGATTACCCCCGCCATCGTAGCTGTAGAGCTGGGCGTAGTTGCTCAGTTGAGTAGGGTCTTGGGGCAGATTTTGCAGCATCGGCAGTGCCGGGCCGTAGCTGGCACCGTTGGACACTTCGCGACCGGTGGCTTCAATCAACTGATACAGCGTGTCGTAGCGATAGCGACTCACGGCGTCGATGCGTTGGTTGGCGAAAAAGCGTGTTGCTTGGGCAGCGTCCTCGATTTCGACGAGGTTGCCCACTGGGTCGTAGCGGTAGCTCAGGTCCTGCAAGGCGGTAGTGACGGCTTTCGAAGAGAAGATGCGCGTCAGTCGTCCGGTTTCCTGCTCGTAGTTTTTTTCGGTGATGACGCCGTTACCCAGACGCTCGCTTTCCAGTTGACCCATTGGGTTGTAGCGAAGGTCGCTGATGAGCGTCTGAGCATTCTGCGTGTTGACCAGTGTCAGGTGTGTTTCCCGGAGGAGCCCATCAACGCTGTAGCGGTGTTCAGTGCGGTTGCCGGCAGCATCAGTCTGGAGAATGAGCGCAGCCGCAGCATCGAAAACAGTCGTGGTGGTGTGCCCAGTTCCCGGCTCCAGTAATGCATCGCGTTGGTCCGAATCAAGCGGCCAGTCGGGTGGCTCGTCTGTGGGCAGAAATCTCCGATTCTCGGTCAGTACCTCGGCTGTCAACCCGAACTCCTGAGCGCACAGGGTGCCTGCGGGATCGTCATGGCGAATCAGTCGGCCGCATTGATTGTGCAGCGCCGCATCGGACGACGCGCCACCGTAGATATACCGCTCGACGATCTTGGGTGGGCCATCGACGCCCTTTTCAGTCACGCAGAGAGGTCGTGTTTGGTCGTCGAAGTCGGTTCGGCTGTGGCTTCCCCGACCATCCCAGGTGTCCAACGACTGACCATCGGCTGCGATCAAGTTCAACCGCCAGCCTGCGTCGACATGGGTGGTGAGAATTGTTTTACCAGACTGGGCGTGAATCGCCGTGGTGTTAGCAACCACTCCCTCGGCCCCCAGCCGCGGATCCCAATCCGATGAAGGTTGTCCGGCGATGTCCCATGTGTGACGCGTAACGCGCAACTGCGCAGGGTCGTCCGGGGCGGAGCGGTGCCAGTCAAGTTCCCGGATTGAAAGTCCCCTTGAGTCAATGGCGTGTACCCGAGGGGTCTGGCTGTGAAGGGGCATGGCAACGGCGTCCCTGTCCGTAGGTGACTTATTCTTTCAGGCTAGACTTCAGTAGCGCTGCCTATCGTTCCCGGCGACCTACGGTAATGCTCACTTCCTAGGCCAACCCTTCCCATTGTCACGCTGCAGTGTTCGGCAGTTGGCCCATGCTGCGACGTGGCGATAATGGATATCGCGATACGTTCTAATCCTGTGCGCCGTCATTTTCTAGACTTAACAGCAATCGAGGCGTTACAGGCGGCTCGGCGCTTCTTTCGCCGTATTCGCCATTCGCCCGCGCATCGCCGATGCCCAAAGGAGTGGAGAGCACGATCATGGCTGATCAGCAGGAACACGTCGGCATTTCCGCGCCTTCGCTGCCCAAGGGCGGCGGCGCGATTCAAAGCATTGGCAAGGGCTTTGGTGCCGTGGGGGCCATGGGGGTTTCTTCGTTAAGCCTCCCTTTACCGGTTTCGGCGGGACGTGGTTACGCGCCGCAGTTGGCGCTCAACTACCAGAGTTCAGTAGGCAACGGCATTTTCGGGTTGGGCTGGGGCCTGAACCTGGAGCACGTCAGCAGAAGAACCAGTAAGGGCGTGCCACGCTATACCGACGATGATGTGATTCTCGGCCCTGGCGGTGATGTCTGGTTGGCACAGCGCGACGCGCAGGGCTCGGTGGTGGAGACCACCGTGGACACCTATGGTGACCTGACACTGGACAAAAGCTACCAAGTCATCCGCTATTTCGCCCGAGTAGAAAGTGCATTCAATCGCATCGAGCATTGGCGCCACGTCGACGACATTCCGGGTTTCTGGCTGGTGCATGGGGCCGATGGAAGTCTGGCGATGTACGGCCGCAATCCAGGCTCGCGCATCGCTGATCCCGAGGACGCAAACCGCGTCGCCGAGTGGTTGTTGGAAGAAACCATGAATGCGCGCGGCGAGCACATTCTCTATACCTACAAGCCAGAGGATATGGCGGGCACCGTCGGTGACACCCAGCCTGATCCTGCACGCGACTTCACGGCCCAGCGCTACTTGCATCGGGTGTGCTACGGCAACTTCGCCGCCCATTCACATCTGTATCTCTGGCGGCCGGAGCAGGTCGCAGGGCTTGAGTGGCATTTCTATCTGGTGGCTGATTATGGGGAGCGTGTGGACCAAGGCTCCGCCCCTCCATTCGTGACGGAGGGTACGTGGGGCGCGCGCTCGGATTTTCATTCATCGTTCGCCACTGGGTTTGAGGTCGGCACGTTGCGGCTCGCCCATCAATTCATCCTGTTTCATCATTTTCCTGCTGAAACCGGTGAGATGCCGCAAGCGGTCGCCTCACTGAAGTTTGGTTACACCGACCTTGCGCAGCGCTACCAGGCGCTGACCTTGGCGACAAGTTGGGGCTGGTACCACTATGACGACGGCACCGCTAAAGTCGAGGGCCAGTCGCGTCCACCATTGAGCTTCACCTATCAGGATTTCGACGCCAGAGATGGGAGCTTCACCTCCTTCCTGCAGATGCCGGGGCTGGACGATGGCCAGCGTTATCAACTGGTGGATCTTTACGGCGAAGGGATGGCCGGTGTCCTTCACCGTGACGACAAGGGATGGATGTACCGCGCCCCACAACGTGATGTCGAGGCCCAGGATCCCGATGCAGTGACCTACGGCGCCTGGCAGCTTTTGCCGCTGATTCCTGTCGCCGACGCTCAGGCCCCGGTGCGTCAGATGCTCGCCGACCTGACCGGCAATGGTCGGTTGGACTGGGTCTTGGCGCAACCGGCTTGCGCTGGTTTTTTCTCCATGAAGGCCGATGGTAGCTGGTCGAACTACCTGCCTTTCGCGGCTTTTCCCCCGGAGTTCTTTAACGCTGAAGGGCAGCTTGTGGATCTGGTAGGCGATGGGCTTGGCGATTTTGCGCTCGTCGGGCCCAGGAGCGTGCGCCTCTATGCCAGCCGGCGTGCTGAAGGCTTTGCAGCAGGAGAGAATGTGCCCCATGAGGGGGAAGACGATCGGTTACCGGTATTAAGGGACAGCCCGAACGAACTGGTGGTTTTCTGCGACATTCTTGGGTCGGGGCAGCAACACCTCGTGCGGATTCGGCATGATGAAATCCGCTTTTGGCCGAACTTGGGACGAGGGAAATTTGGCAAAGGCCAGCCATTTGCCACGCTGCCGTTTTCTTACACCGAGTTCGACGCGGGGCGCATTCGTCTGGCCGACATGGACGGCTCCGGAGCCGTAGACCTGATATACCTCGAAAGCGAAGGCTTCAAGCTGTTCTTGAATCGATCTGGACGAGGCTTGAGTGAGCCTGTGTTCCACGCCTGGCCCGAGGGTGTGCGCTATGACCGGTTGTGTCAGGTCAGCATGGCCGACCTCCAGGGGTTGGGTTGTTCGAGCCTGGTACTGACCACTCCCCACCTGAGCCCCACCCATTGGCGCTATGACCACCCACCGGTCAAACCGTATTTATTGCGCCAGACCCACAACAACATGGGGGCATCCGGAACCGTGACATATCGCAGTTCGGCACAGGAATGGCTGGACGAAAAGCATGAGCTGCAAATGTCCGGATCACCGATCGAACCCGGTGTGCCATTTGCGCTGCATGTCGTCAGCCGGCAGACACAGCTCGACGAGGTGACCGGTAATCAACTGACCCAGATCTTTCACTACCGCCAGGGTTATTACGATGGTGAGGAGCGCGAGTTCAGAGGTTTTGGTCTGGTCATGCAACGAGACAGTGAGGCGCAGCAAGCGGGGCAGGAGGATGAAGGTTTCACGGCGCCTGTGCTGAGCAAAACCTGGTACCACACGGGGCGGTTTCCGCATCGCCCTGCGGCAGGCTTCAATCAGAGCGACCCACAAGCCCAAGCCCTGGGAGAAGACTTGCTGACGACCTATGACCAAGGGCAAGATCAAGTGATCCAGTCGCCCACCGAGGCTCAGTCAAGGTCAATGGGGCGCACGCTTGCCGGGTCTGTAATCAGGGCTGAGGTGTTCGCGATGCTGGGAGATCGTCCCGACGATGTCCCTTATTCTGTGCGGACTTCGCGCTACCTGGTACGCGAACTCGAACCGGCAGGTCTTCATCAGCCTTATGCCCGTATGCTGCCGCTGATGCTGGAATCGATCAGCTATCAATACGAGGGCTTCGCGGATGATCCGATGTGCCAGCGCAGCATCAGTCTGGGCTGGGATGCCTACGGCGTGCTGACCCACGGCGCCAACGTCCATTACGCGCGGCGCAAGCGCGAAAGCGATGCGCCTCCCTTCGAAGATGAGCATCAGCAGCGCTGGTGGCGCGCCGCCCATGACGAAGCGCAGCAGCGTTTCTACCTTACCGAAAGCCGGGTTCAGGTCATTCATCTGGATGCTCCGCAGAGCTGGCGCCTGGGCTTGCCGTATCTGAGGCGTGACAATGCAATGATGGCGGAGGCCGCCGATGTGAACCTTGAGGACATCAGCTATGAAGCCTTCATTCAAGCCGATGGTTGGTTCGCTTCATTACCTCGCACGTTGTTGACCTTGACCCGGCAGCGGTACAAGGAGGCCGGAGAGGGCGAGGCGACGTTCCAGGCGTTGCCTGACGCCACGGAAATGGCGGAGCTCGATGAGCATGCGTTGACCGCTTACGATCGGGTCATGACCGCTGATCAACTGACCGCCAAATTGATCGAGCTGGGTTATCACACCATGGCGTGCTTTCTGCCAGAAGAGCCGGAGCGTGTTCTGTGGTCGGTCAAGCGCGAGTTCAACACCTATGCGGGCGCCGAGCATTTTTACCGTGTCGATGCGTTCAGACCCACCGCCAGCCATGGCCTGAGCCGGGTGGAATATGACCCCTACAGTATGCAGCTGACCGCCGTGACGGCACCGGATGGCTGCAGAACATCGGCGACTTTCAGCTATTACAGCCTGCAACCCATCAAAGTGGTCGATCCCAATCAGAATACGCAAGAGGCGCTCTACGATGGGTTCGGAATGCTGCGCATGACCAGCTTCCATGGCACCGAGCTGGGAGAAGCAGTCGGCTTCGACTCCCTGGAGCATGTCGTCCTCCCTGACCAGACGCCCGATGAAGCCATCTCCAATCCGTCCCAGACCATCAACTTCGGCACTGCTTATTTCTACGATGCGTACAGTTGGACAGACCGCAAAGTGCCGGTGCACAGCTTGGTCCAGCAATGGGATCGCTACCCAGGAGATCCAGAGCGGCAATTGCGCATGACGCTCAGTTCCGTCGATGGTTTCGGCAGGCAATTGCAAACCCGGCAATTGGTCGAACCCGGCATGGCGTATCAGGTCATTGACGGTCATCTGTGCTTCGATGGCGATGGACTGATTGAGGTGGACGTCAAGGACAAGCGGTGGCGAGTCAGCGAGCGGGTGGAGTACAACAACAAAGGGCTGGCGATCAGGGTCTACCGCCCGTACTTTACCGACAGTCACGGTTACGTGAGCGACAGTTCGGTGCGTGAGCTTTGGTACCACGACAAGCAGTTTTATGATCCCTTGGGTCGGCCCACTGAAAGCTGGACCGCCAAAGGCTGGTTGCGACGCACCACCTACCGGAACTGGTATTCCATTGCCGAGGACGAAAACGATACGGCCGAGGAGGTCAACGCGCGGCGGGCGCAGGCAGGGCTGCCGTTGCTCGATGACGGTTCGAACGTGGGCAGGAAGAAAAACGTGTTCGGGTTTTGATGACTCAAAGGCCCTGTACGCAGAAAGCCCGGCACGCTGGCCGGGCTTTCTGCAAAACAGACACCGTCAGTGCTTACTGCACTTCCACTGCCAGGCTTTCACTGATCTTCTTCTGCCAGATCGCAGGTCCGGTGATGTGTACCGACTCACCTTTGCTGTCCACGGCGACCGTGACCGGCATGTCTTTGACCTCGAATTCGTAGATCGCTTCCATGCCCAGTTCGGGGAATGCCAGCACTTGCGACTTCTTGATGGCCTGTGCGACGAGGTACGCCGCGCCGCCCACCGCCATCAGGTAAACGGCTTTGTTGTCCTTGATCGCGTCGATGGCAGTCGGGCCCCGCTCGGACTTGCCGATCATGCCCAGCAAACCGGTTTGTTCGAGGATCTGACGGGTGAACTTGTCCATCCGGGTCGCGGTGGTCGGGCCGGCTGGGCCCACCACTTCGTCACCGACTGGATCGACCGGGCCTACGTAATAAATGAAGCGACCTTTGAGGTCCACCGGCAGGGTTTCGCCCTTGTTCAGCATCTCGACCATGCGCTTGTGTGCGGCATCGCGACCGGTGAGCATCTTGCCGTTGAGCAGGACGGTTTCACCCGGCTTCCAGCTCTGGACGTCTTCCGGGGTCAGGGTGTCGAGATTGACGCGACGAGCCGACGGGCCGGCTTCCCAGACGATTTCCGGATACGCGTCCAGCGGTGGCGCTTCCAGCGACGCAGGACCTGAGCCGTCGAGCACGAAGTGAGCGTGACGGGTGGCGGCGCAGTTAGGGATCATGCAGACCGGCAGCGACGCGGCGTGGGTAGGGTAGTCCATGATCTTGACGTCGAGCACGGTGGTCAGGCCGCCGAGACCCTGGGCACCGATGCCCAGTTGGTTGACCTTCTCGAACAGCTCCAGACGCATTTCTTCCAGACGGTTCGACGGGCCGCGCGCCTTCAGCTCGTGGATGTCGATGGACTCCATCAGGACTTCCTTGGCCATGACCGCGGCCTTCTCGGCGGTGCCACCGATGCCGATCCCGAGCATGCCAGGCGGGCACCAGCCAGCGCCCATGGTCGGAACGGTCTTCAACACCCAGTCGACGATCGAGTCGGACGGGTTGAGCATCGCCATCTTCGATTTGTTTTCCGATCCGCCGCCTTTGGCCGCCACGTCCACTTCCACGGTGTTGCCCGGGACGATGGAGTAGTGAATGACCGCCGGCGTGTTGTCCTTGGTGTTTTTGCGAGCGCCTGCCGGGTCGGCGAGGATCGAAGCACGCAGGACGTTTTCCGGCAGGTTATAGGCGCGACGCACGCCTTCGTTGATCATGTCGTCCAGGCTCATGGTGGCGCCGTCCCAGCGCACGTCCATGCCGACGCGTACAAATACGGTGACGATGCCGGTGTCCTGGCAGATCGGACGATGGCCGGTGGCGCACATGCGCGAGTTGATGAGGATCTGAGCCATGGAGTCGCGCGCGGCGGGCGATTCTTCGCGCAGGTAGGCCTCGTGCATGGCCTGGATGAAATCGACGGGGTGGTAATAGGAGATGAACTGCAAGGCGTCGGCGACGCTCTGAATCAGGTCATCCTGCTTGATCACGGTCATGGGCGTTCTCCTCTATTCAGGCGGGAACATTATAGGGGCGGCTGGCGCAGGATACGCGTGGCAGTTGCGCAAACGGCCTCTGGCTCGGCTACCGCTCAGGCACAGCAGCAGGAAAAAGGCGCGGCAGTATACCGCGTGAACACCGCCGCGACACCCTGTCGCAGGGTAAACATTGGTCTTAAAGGCCAGGACAGGCGCTTCGGTATTACCGATAACCGCCATGCCCTGCGCCGGTTCCGTCAGACCGGTGTGACCGTGCCGTCTGGATGATAGATGTTGGCGCGCGCCTCCCGGAACGTGGTTTTCCAAGCCTTGAACGGGTTGCCGGTGGTTTGCAGGCGTTCAAAGAAAGAAACGGCTTCCAAGGGCCTGTTGGATGAGTTGATCGGGCTCTGGAGGCCAGCGAATCCTTTCAAGTAGACCTTGTTGACGAAGCCCTGCACCGGCCGGTTCAACACCTTGGCAATCTCCAATGCCGACCCGTTCGAACCTCCCCAGCACGATAACAGCACGAAGGTCTGGTCTGCCGTCTCGTTGAGCGTTAGGAGTCGAGGGGCGATGACGTCTCTTGCCACGTCGGCTGCGCGACTGACTTTTCCATCCGCGCCCATGAGCAGCGCACGCAAGGGGTCACCGTGCGTGAGCAATGCCGCGCGGTTGGTGGCGTGATAGGTGTCGATGAAGCCGACGTCCACGGCCCTCGACGTGTGCTGGGCGAGCACTTCGCCGTTCCCCAGGCGTCCAGGCTTGGGCGGCTTCCACCCTTGTGTGACGTCCAACGCCCTCTGTCGCGAACCGGCCCGTCTGAGACTGCTCAGCTTGAAGCCCGCTCCTGCCCCCGCAAGCCCAGTGACCAGAGAAATACTCCCCAATACCCCTGACGCGGCGCCGTTTTGGCCGGTTGCTTCAAGCGCTGTGCTCGCCACACCCGTGGCCAGGGAAACGATATCCAACGTGGCGGCAACCAATGCCGTGATCTGCCCAGTGGTCAGCGCGCCCAGTCCCGAACCGATCAACGCCCCCGCGGCGGGTAGCGCCGCTTGAAGGCCGGGAATCAATGCCAGCGCACCCAGCGCGAGGCCGACCCCAGCCAAGGCATAGCTCACCCAATTGTGGCCATCGGGGTCAACGCGGTTGACCGGGTCGCCCGCGCACCAGGCGTAGGCGTTGATGCCCCCCGGACCGAATGGGCTGTGGCTGTCGGGGGCCAAAAAGCACATCAGAACAGGGTCGTAAGGGCGGTTGCCTCCTGGCACGTACCAGCCGGACACCGGCTCGCGTTGCTCGCCTGCATAACCGAAGGCGACGTGATCCGAAGCGGAGGTTTCGGCACCATGCGCCGTATAGCGATGGATGTGCAATTCGCTGTCGGCTTCCAGGCGGACGCTTCCCTGGGCGTCGGTGCCGACCAGGATAGTTTGACGAACGCTGTCAGTGATGTTGCTCACCGCGAACAGCGCGCCCATGTCGCCGATCAACTGGACACGATTGTCGTCGGTACGCTTATGAGTGAGTTGATCGGCGCTAAAAAAGTCTCGGGTCAAGGTGTCGTTTACTACGCGGTCGGTCAATTGCCCGCTGGGATCGTAGCGATAGGTGCAGGTGCCCGATGGCGCCCGGACCTCGGTGAGTCGGCCTTGGGTGTTCCAGCTAAGGCTTCGGCCCAGGTTGTCGCCGATCACCCGACCGCAGGCGTCATAGGTCAGGGTGATGGTTGAGGGCCAGGACGGATGCGTGTGGGTAACGGTCACGACGCGGGTGGGGTCGTCGCTGGCGTAGCTGAAGCAGGCCTCGTCTCGGGTGCCGTCCGAGTAGGTGCTGACGACCTTCTCATAGCCATTGAAGGCGTTGAAAACGAACACCTGCTCGACCATGCGGTTGCCGTACGGATCCTCAGGCGCGGCCAGCGCATTGGCAGTGCACCGGATCAGACGATTGCGGGCATCGTATTCAAAGGTTTCCTCCCCTACGTGCCCACCCTGGGCCCAAGTGCGGGAAATGATCTGATCGAGTGCGGAATACTCCACTGTCTGGATGATGGTCTGAACGGCAGTTTCATCGTCCTCGCCCGCCTGGGACAAGGTAAATGTGCGGGTGTGTTCCCGGCCCACCGCGTCGTAGGTGAGCGACGTGACAAGGGTGCGCTGGTTGTGCGGGTCGACGACGCGAATCGACAGAGGGCGCGAAAGGGCGTCGTAGGTGTAATAGGTGTCAACGTCGCCAACACGGGTCTTTTCGACGCGGCCGATGGCGTCGAGCTGGCGCAGGTGCGCAACGCCTTCGGCGTCGTCGAAACCTTGAAGCAGCCCGCCGAACGAATAGCGCCATGCGGTGTGATGAGACTGCCCGTCGACGGTCCAGGTATCGTTCGCGGGCTGGCCGGACGGGGTGAATGCAAAGGCCTGGGTGCCCAATGCGCCTGCGACGGCTGAAGGCTGACCCAATGTCGGATGACGGGTGATAAGGACGTCCGCCTCGCCCGCAGCCGCGACACCGACTAGCTGATTGTTCAATGCCTTTTCATAGGTGAAGGTGATGTTCTTGCCATCGGCAAGCGTGGTGGACGAAGGCGGCAACTGCCCGTCGATGTAGTCAAGGCGGGTGGTATGCCCTCCGACTTCTACGGTGAGTTGACGGCCCAGGCCATCGAAAGTTTGCCGACCGACAATCGTGGGTGCGTTCATTTTTTCCATTCCTTGGAAAGAGCGTTAATCAGGAACGCCTGCGTTAACCGGTGTCCCTGTCGTCATGGCTGTGGTTCTTGGTCACGCTTCGTCGAGCGCAGGGGGTGTGACGGCAATGGTCTCCGGGTGGTTGTCATCGCTGTGCAAAGCATACGTCCAGTTCACCACTGTGTTGTCGGCCAGCGTTTGTTCGACCGTCCGACCGTAGACATCCAGCCTTGCAGTGGTCACGCGGTCCGGCTGACCGGGCACTTTGACGGTGGTTTGAGTGATGCGGTCCAGCCCATCCCGGCCCCATTCCTTGCTGCGAATGAGCGTTCCCTGTGAGTCATATAACTGCTCGGTGAGTGGGCTGCCGGACACATTGTGCAGCGTCTGGGTGCAGGCGCTGCGAAGGGGACCGTTTTGCTGCCACGTCTTCAGCGAGAGAGCAACTGGGTTGTGCTCGCTGTGATGTTGGACCCCATCCGGCGTGGTGCTGCAACTCACCTGACCCCAGTCATCGTACTGAGTGGTTGTGGTGAGCGTGAGCGCCGTCACTGTTGCCGGGTGTTCTGGGTCGCGCAACCAGTCCACTTGAGTTTCGCTGAGGGGCCGGCCCAAGGCGTCGAAGGCCGTGCGGGCAATTTCGCGAAATACGCCTGGCGCGTGATCGATGTCTTCAAGCTCCACCCGCACGGTTCGGCCTTCGCCATCGAGCCATTGACGGCGACGCTGGCCGGTGGTGAGGCAGTCCTCGACCATCACTGGGTTTTCGCCGGTTGCCCGGTGCTCGAGCGCGACGGCATCGCCGATGTGATAGGTCGTGGTGCGGCGGGTTTGGTAAGGGCTGTCGTCGGCAGTGATGACGAGGGTAATCCGCCCCAGGTCGTCATAGTCGTAGCGAGTAATGACCCCAGCTTGATTGCGCTCCCGTGTCACTCGGCCGGTGCTCAGCGAGCGCGCGATGCTTTGCGTCGCCCGCACCCGCTCAGTGTTTTCAAAGCCGATCAGGGTGACATGGGTGCTCAGCTCATCCTGTGTTTGTTCGTAGCGATAGGAGGTGGTCGTGGGTTTGTCGTTGAGCGTGGTGATTTTTCTATCCACGCGGGCGTAGTGCGGACCTGGCTCGGTGATGTAGGTCTGAGTAGTGGTCTCCAGTACGCGGTCGTGGGTTTCATCCCGTGCCGTTTCGCGCTCGACCACCACGACCGCAGGCTCACCCTCAATGAGCGACGCCAATGCAGTGTAGGTGTAGCTCGTGGAGATTTCGGATGCACCGCCGTAAGAGCCATCTTCCAGACGAGCAGGTCGGGTGGTTTTCTTCTTCAGGTACCTGACCATGCCCATGGCGTTGGCCGGGCATCCTTCGGCGCCTTCGGCGGGGTAGTACTCGTTGTGCTCTTCGACACCGTTGGGGCTGCGACTGAATACGACATTGCCGTTGTCATCGTAGCGATATTCGGTCGTCTCGCTGCGTTGATTGCCGGTCTTGTGGTCAATGAAAGTGACGGTTTGTTCATGAGGCAACTGGCACCACGCTGGCTGTTCGTCCCAGTGGGTGTCAGGCTTGATACCGAACGTGGTCTGGCGCCTGATCTCGGAATCCCCCTGGCGGGTGGATTCACTCACAGGCAGGTGAAAGCGGTTCCAGGTGCGCGTCGTGGTCGCGAGCGTGCGCGCTTGTTCATCCGTCTGCGTTTCAATGACTTCGTAGTTGTAGTCTTCCTGGACCGCATAGAGGTTGTCGCGTCCGGTCTGCCAGTTGAAAGGGTGCTCGCTTCCGAATCCCAGAAAGTTGAGTGCACCGACCCATTCGTAAGAGCGGGTGAGTTCAACGTCTCCCGTTCCGGATGAATGCTTCCATTCAATCACCCTTGGCAGTTCGGGGAAGGGAGCACCGGGTGGAAGCTGGTGGCCAAACTCGCCCGTCCCCCATCTGATGCTGTCCGATGTCCCCAATGGGCTGGTAAGTTCGGAAGGCAACAGTAGTTCCAATTCGGCGTTTACCGGCTGCGCCTCATAAGTCACGGTGAAGGGTCGTTCGATGCCAGGCAGGTACACAGCGCCCAGCATATCGTTCGTCAGTTGCAGCGACAGGGTACGAGCCTCATGGCCTGGCACCTGAAATACGACTTCTCCACCGTCGCTCTCAACCTCCAACAGCGTGCGGGTCTCGTCGCGGATTTTGTCGAGTCTGAAGTCGTCATTGGCGAACGCAGACCAATCCACGTACAGCCTGCGTCCCTCCTGGCTGCGAAGCTCCGTCAGCACGTATTTGGCACTGTTGGGTTGCTTGGTCAGAATCTCGGTCTGCCCGGATTTGTGATCGATTCGGACCTCAGTGTCGCTTTGGCACGTGACGACCATGGATTTGAGCTTGTTGTCGAACAGCACCAGCTCTTTGCCAGGCGAGAAGTCGGTATTTTTAATATCGATGGCAAAACGTTCGCCTGACGAAAGCTGGAGGGAGGCTGAGGTTTGCTGCAGGTTGATTTCGCTGAAACCCAGTGCCCAACCGTAGCCAAATCCCCGGTCGACGGTCGAGGTCAATACGTTGAAGGACAAGGTGGGCGAAAGAGAGGGCCCCGCGAGATCGTTGGCGGGAAGTAGCGGCAGCTGGAATGCAATCGTGAACTGCCCTGTACGGGCATCGACGCCCGTCTTTACAAAATCCACGAAGTTTGTCGCTTGGGTATGAATACCGCTGATTGACATATCATCACTCCCTGTAAATATGCCTGATAAAGGACGCACCCTTTTGAAATTCCGCTCAAAAGGGGCGTCGCTACCGCTGCACTATTCAGTGGTCATCATAGTGCTCGTCAATGACTTTGAAGTTTGGAATGTTGCCGTTGGATTCCGTGAACATCTCGATTTTGTGTGTGTTTCCGTTCTGATCCCGCAACAGCCATACACTGCGCTCATTGAGGGGTTTGACCGATACAGGAAACGCAGGGTGTTTCTCATAAATGTTGACGCGTACAAAATTCATGACATTGCGTCGGGAGACATTGATGGTGATGTGTTCGTTGCTGAAACTCAGCTGTGTACCGACTCTGTAGGCGATGTGCATTTGTGTACGGCTTTCTTTGCTGTCAAAAAACCAGGATGCCTCGGCTTCGAACTTTTTGTGGAACCACGGCTCTCCCTCATCCACGGTTCCTTCTTCAGCTTTTACGGACTCCACCAGCCGGTGTCGTGGGTCCTTGAAGGACAGATGGTAGACGTCGACGTCCAGCTCTTTCGTGGCTTTCTGTCCTGCGTGCCAACTGCTCAGGTCCTCCCAGTGAACATCTTCGCCCCAGAATTTAAAATCCTGGCGAGTAAGTCTCAGATTCGGTTTGACCGTCGTAATGATGCACGATGAATTGAAGTACTTGGTTCCGGTGATTGCTACAAGCTCCTCATCTTTGTTCATGGCAGCATGAATATTGATGGGGATACCCGCTTCATGTGTGGAGGAAAGGTAGAAGGTTTTGATGTTCTGGCCTGCGATAACCTCCGGTGCTCTCAAGTTGGACGGGCTGTGCGGGTCTTTAAAATAGTTGAACCGAGGGTCGCGCGTGGTCGAGACTTTGAAGTCATCCGACAGTTCACGGTATTCACCCCCTTTGGAAGTAACGAGCCTGAGGCTGCTCAATTGCTCTTCAGACAGCTCCACATTTTTTGCCGCTTGGTAGGTGACCGTTATTTCGATCTGCTGATGCCCGTTGTTATAGATTCGAGGCTGGCCAGAGGTTACCTGAATTTTAAATGTGCTGAGAAAGTGGGTGTTTTCAATGATCTTCATTTCATTCCATCCATGGAGTGACGTGCCGCTCGATCAAGATGTGCTTGAAAGAGAAGCCAGGCGATTTGCCTACGTTAAACAGACTGAGAGCGTTTGCGCTTCACATGTACTCGAGCAACGCGAAATCCAGACCTGCGCCATCGTTGAACTGTTTCATCTCGATCGTGTGCGCATTGCCATATTGGTCCAGTAACGCCCAACGGCTGGCGTCGTGATGAAATTCCACCTCAGGGCGGTCGCTGGTCGTCTTCAGTCGCACGAAATTCATGACGCCCGGCGTCTGGTTCAGCGGGAGGGAGCTGCCCTGAAAAACGAACGCCTTGGGTTCGCCCACCTTGTAGGCGTAGTGGTAGAAGTTCTGAAAACGCGGTGGGACGGACGCTTCTTCATCAGCGTCCTCCCACGGGGAAATATCGAGGTGGTTCTGGTAATAGGCGACGCCTTCTCCAGCCCCGCGAGGAAGGGATGCCACAATTCTGCGTGCTGGGTCCTTAAAGGCCAGGGAATAGATTTCGCAGCTTGCCTGTGCGAGAGCAGGCTCAGGGTTCGGTACAGCGTCTCCCCAGAACATGAAGTCGTCTGCACTCACCTGGGTGGGTGCTACCGACTCCACAGTGACCGAAGCGTTGAATGTGCTGCTGTGAGTGACGCAGCGCGTCTCGTCGTCCTTGCTGATGACGGCATAGAGGGTGTCCTGGCGGGCCTCTGGGCGTGTCGACGAAACATAGAAAATCCGGCGCTGAGTCGTGGATTCGAGGCCTGTAATGTCGGAGGCAGATGCGTCCGGGTGATAGTCGAAGCGTTCGTCACGTTCGGTGCCGAGCTGAAGATCGCCAGAAAGCCCCTGATAATTGCCCTCATCATCCAGGGTGACGAGCTGGATGCTCGCCATCTGCTCTTCGGTGACTTCTTCACCTTCTTGTGGCGTGACCCCGACCGTGATTTCCACTTGGTGGCGGCCGTTGGAGAACACCTTGTTGGAGCTGGAGGTGACAGCGAGGGTAAAGGTGCTGATCCATTGGGTATCGTCTGTATAGCTCATGGGAATTACCGTCCGTGGTGCTGATAAGAGACCCGAGTGTAAAAGTCGTCCAGGACCAGATGGATATACATATATATCGCGCGGCGACAGAGGTTTTCAGGAGTTGTCAGGGTGGGTGTTCAGCGGTGAGCGTCATCCTGCTTGAGGCAGCGGTAGGGATGGTCTATCGGATGTGTGGCAATGGCGGAGTCGCTGCGCGCGTTGGCGAATCGCCATGTTTGCTCTACATTGGCGTTTCCTGATGACCTCGGGACCGCGGCACTGCCTGCCGTCGCAAGACGCGGCCGTCGGCGGCATGAGGCGGGTCCACCTGGCTTGACTGTAGAGCTCCAACAATGAATCACCCTCATGTAGATGGATCTATTCAGCGCTTGCGGATGAAGCGCTTCGCCATGGCGGCGGGTACCTACATGCTGCTGATCGTGCTCATGTGGGTCGCGTACGGCGCGGGGTATTACCGAGCCGATTTCTTCGATGTCTGGCTCGTCAGTGTCTCGGTCATGATGTCGCAGGCAGCCCTGAGCCTGGTGTTTTTCAGCGGCTTTAACCAGCGCTTCAGGGACTCGAGCCTGACGGAGTTTCAAGTCCTGATGGGCCTGGGGTGGGAGACGTTTCTGCTCTACCACCTGGATTCGGCGCGGGGCACGTTCCTGGTGCTGTATGTGCTGGTCTTGCTCTTCGGTCTGTTCCACTTGCCACCGAAAATATTCACCCGCTGCGCTGTCGTGGCGCTGCTCGGGTTTACCGCGCTCAACCTGTGGGACGCGCATCAGGGGCAGTTGTCCGACCCCGGTCTTGCCAGTCTGCAGACCAGCGCGCTGTTCATCGTTCTGGGCTGGCTGTGCCTGTATGCCCGTTTCGTACAAGGCTCGCGCCAGCGCATGCACCAGCACCGCATCACCTTGCAAGCGCACCAGGAAACGCTGCGCGGCATGATGTTCCAGCTTGAGGAGTTGGCCTCAACTGACGAACTGACCAACCTCTACAACCGCCGCCACTTCCTGCGCCTGGCAACGCGCGAGTTGGAAAGCATGGAGGGGAGTTACACCGCAGGCCTGGCGCTGATCGACCTCGACCATTTCAAGCGGGTGAACGATGTCTATGGGCATGCCACGGGCGACCGGGTCCTGCAGGTGTTCGCCTCCGCGGCAAGTCAATGCCTGCGTGCCGACGACATTCTTGCCCGATATGGCGGGGAGGAGTTCGTTCTGCTGATTCCCCGCTGCACTCGGGCACAGTTGATCGAGTGCTGCGAGCGCGTGCGGTTGGCCTTCGAGCAAACTGACATTCCCGAGTTGTCCGGCCTGCAGTTGAGCCTGTCAGTGGGCATGACGGTCATCGAGCGTGGGGATGACATGGACCGCGCGCTGCACCGTGCCGACCAGGCGTTGTATCGCGCCAAGCATCACGGTCGCAATCGCTGCTATGGCGCCTGGGATCATGTCGATGCCTGAGTTGCGAGCAGCCGATCGACAGTGGTCAGTGGCTTCGGGTAGCAGCCTGCTCGATGCTTTGAATGACGCCGGTGTCGCTGTGCCCTATAGCTGTCGGGCAGGCAGTTGCCATGCGTGCCTGGTCCGTTGCCTCAGTGGCGAGCCACTCGACGCGATGCCCGACGCGCTGCCAGCCGCCAGGCGAGAGCAAGGCTGGCGCCTGGCGTGTCAGTGTCGAGTCGTCGAGGACGTCTGTGTCGAGGTGTTCGATCCTGTTCGAAACGGTGTTCCAGCCCATGTCAGCGGATCCGAATGGCTCAGTCCGACCGTACTGCGCCTGCAACTGCAACCCGAGCGGCCTCTACGGTACCGGGCCGGTCAGCATCTGGTGCTCTGGACTTCGACAGGGGTCGCCCGGCCTTACTCGCTGGCGAGCTTGCCAGGAGAAGACCCCTTTCTGGAGTTTCATATCGATTGCTCACGGCCCGGCGCTTTTGCCGATGCCGCACGTGGCCTGAAGCCCGGCGATACGCTGCGTCTGGGCGAGCTTCGCGGCGGCGCGTTGCACTATGATCCCGATTGGCAGGAGCGGCCCCTCTGGCTCTTGGGCTCGGGGACCGGGCTAGGGCCGCTTTGGGGCATCCTGCGCGAGGCGTTGCGTCAGCGACACCAAGGTCCGATCAGAGTGATGCACGTTGCGAGCGAGCCTTATCTTGCGGCTCGGCTTCACAGCCTGATGGCCGAACACAGCGCGCTGCAGGTGGAATTGATCGAGCCCGAATCCTTGCCGAATGTCTTGTCGAGCCTGCGTGTTCCCTCTCGGCAAACCATTGCGCTTGTCTGTGGCGCGCCTGCGAAGGTCGAGGCCTTCACGAAGCGCTTGTTCATTGCCGGGTTGCCGCGAGGGCAGGTGCTGGCGGATGTGTTTCTGGAAAAGGCCCGGTCAGTTGAGGGCCCACGGTAAATAGCATGCTCCCTACTGTCATTTCTGACAGTAGATAACGTTCGGACGAGGGGGTATCTATCTCGCTGGGCACTGCGACGCTCAGGAAAACGCAGGGTGGGACGCAGTGCCAACTGACCAGGGAGGTTTGCATGTCGAATTCTGCCTCATCCGTACATAGCGCGACGCCGGGCATCAGGGTCTTCGATCCAAGGGCTTTGGTCGTGTCAACGGTCGAATTTCATCGTGCAGCGGCGGATGCGATTGCCGAGCCGCGCGCCCATTACCAACGTTACGATAGGGCGGGGCGGCTCATTTCGGCCTACGATCCGCGTCTCGGGCGCACGTTAGCCGCGCAGGAAGGGGGTGTTCCCAACCGGTCTTATCACCGGAGCCTTTCAGGCACCGTGCTTCTTTCTCAAAGCGTCGACGCAGGGTGGGTGCTCAATCTTGCAGGCGAGGCGGGCGAATCACGAGTTGTATGGGATGGGCGAGGTCATGTTCACCACCGCGTATTCGATGATGAACTTCGGCTCACAACCGTCCTACAGCAGACAACTGATGGTTTCGCGAGTGTGGTCGAGCGGATGACCTATGGCGGCCCTAAGGAACATCATCAAAACCTCTGCGGGCGGTTGGCGCGGCATGACGATATGGCGGGGACGCTGCAAATGTCCTGCTACGATTTGGCGGGAAACGTTGCCGCCGAGCAGCGGCGCTTTCTCAAGACGCTGGACGATCCGGATTGGCCATCGGCTCTCGCCGCCCGTGACGAGTTATTGGAAATCGAAAGCGCGGAGACTTGCCGCGTTTTCAATGCCTTGAGCGAACCGTTACGGTGGATTGACGCGCGGCAGAATATTCAACGGTTCGAGTACGACATAGGTGGCCACTTGCATCGGGTTTCGTTGCAACTGAATGGCGCCGAGCCACGGTTACTGCTCAGTCAAGTTCGCTTTAACGCGCTCGATCAGATCGTGAGCGAGACAGCGGGGAATGGAGTGGTGACATCAGCGCAGTTCTGCCCTCAGAGTGGACGCCTGCTTCATCTGGAGTCCGGGCTACCGAGGGATGCGGCGATTCAATGCCTGGCCTATCAATATGACCCGGTGGGGAACGTCACGCGCGTCGACGACGGCGTGAAACCCTCGGTTTTTTTTCGCAACCAGCAGATCAGCGCTACGAACACTTACGCCTATGACTCGCTCTACCAAGTGATCGAGGCCACAGGCTTTGAGTTTATCCGGTCCGAGGGCTGGCGGAGCCTGACCGGCGCATACTTGGGTACTGCCGATCCGGGGCAACTGGCCAATTATTGCGAGCAGTACGCGTACGACTCAGCGGGCAATCTTCAAACTGTGGTGCACAGTGGCGCCCAAGCGTTTACGCGTCGCATGATCACTTCGGCGACCAGCAATCGGAGCTTGTTGGTTCAAGGCGATTGGACGCCGGATGAGCAGGATATCGCCAAGGGTTTCGATGCCAATGGCAATCAACAGGCTTTGTTCCGTGGTCAGGCTCTGGAGTGGGACGTGTGCAACCGGCTACGTCAGATCACTCCGGTTATCAGAGACGACGGGAGTACCGACAGCGAGCGATATGTCTACGACGCCTCGGGACAGCGTGTGCGCAAGGTGCGACTGGTGGGGGGCGGTCAGGTTCGCCGTCGAGAAGTGCGCTATCTGCCCGGTCTGGAGATACACAGCGATTCGGTGGGCGACACAGCGTGGCACACGGTTGAGGTCCACGCGGGTCGCAACCGGGTGTTCTGGACCCAATGGGTGAATGGAGCCCCAAGTACGGGGCGAGACAGCTTTGCCCGCTTTTCCCTGACCAATCACCAAGGCTCGGCGACGCTGGAATGTGACGAAACCGGCACGCTGCTCAGCCAGGAACACTACTACCCATACGGCGGTACGGCATGGTGGGCCCAGGCGCAGACCACCGCTGCGGGCTTTAAAACTCGACGTTATTCGGGCAAGGAGCAAGACATCAGCGGGCTGTATGACTACGGGGCCCGTTATTACGCGCCGTGGTTAGGACGATGGATCAACCCGGATCCGGGAGAGGATGTGGATGGGCTGAATCGGTATCAATTTGTTAGCAACAATCCAGCCACAATGACCGATCCTGATGGGAGGGAAGGGACGGTGACATTGTTGTATGGGTTTGATCCTGCGCGGGACAAGTACTTGGAAGGCGGTAGCGAGGCGTCATCCCGCAGCATCGTGACGATCGATTTGTTGAATGCCGGGATCGGCATTTCGCCTGATACGGTGATGGGGTATTACGGGGATGTTATCGAGCCATTTTTTGAGGGTGATGCCGAGGAGGGTGACGATACGGACGATCGTCAAGTACCTGAAGAGGGCGTAGATATATTTCTGGAAAAGGCTGCTCATTATAAAGGCAGCAGAGAACAAGCCCGCGGGCTCTTGCAGAGCTGGTCCGACTTTCTCTATGCGCACAACGAGAGATTCAACGTGCGCAACAAAATCAAACGGTATGACGAAAGACCAGAAAAATGGGGAGAGTTCTGGCGCAAAAATATGAGAATGCCGTTATCGCAACAAGGGCAGGGGGCAATGGCTGCGATGCTCCAAAAAGACCCCGAGGCATTGTTTGGAGGTTCCTCATCGGGAATGGAGCATGCCGCCGAGGGCGTAACCAACTGGATATTCAGACGCATATCCAAATTGGGGCTGGATTGGGCCCACAGCGATTCTGCGACGCTCCCCGCCGACGTCGAGTTCGTCGACATAGGATTGAGTAGCCCTGCTGACGCTTCCAGCGGCTGGGAAGATCTGAACTCGACGCATTACAATTCGCGACGTTATAAAACAATCTCTTCAGACAATACCTACGAACCCATTACCTATTCGGAGCGTCGGCATGTGGAGCGTAATAAGGCCCAAATGTCGAAGGTGAGATTCATCAGGATGAACCAGCTCCACCATTAGCTCACTGAAAAGCCCCGAACGCTCACGCGCCGGGGCTTTTTCCATGACGGCAGCGTCTTACACGATTGGGTCGCCGACGTGCAGGATCTTCATGCCGTTGGTGCCGCCAATGGTGTGGTAGCTGTCGCCTTTGGTCAGGATGACCCAGTCGCCTTGCTCAACCAAGCCGCGCTTGACCAATTCGTCCACAGCCGATTGGCTGACTTGACCTGGCGGCAGGGAGGCCGGGTCGAACGGAATGGTGTACACGCCACGGAACATGGCGGCACGCGCCTGGGTTTCGCGGTGCGGAGAGAACGCGTAGATCGGCACCGAGGAACGGATACGCGACATGATCAGCGGGGTGTAGCCGCTTTCGGTCAACGCGATGATCGCTTTCACGCCCGGGAAGTGGTTGGCGGTGTACATGGCCGCCAGCGCGATGCTTTCGTCGCAACGGGTGAACGAGTGGCCGATGCGATGGCTGGAGGTCTTGCCGGTCGGATGGCGTTCTGCGCCGACGCAAATGCGCGCCATGGCCGCGACGGCTTCAACCGGGTACGCACCGGCCGCGCTCTCAGCGGACAACATCACGGCATCGGTGTAATCGAGCACGGCGTTGGCCACGTCCGAGACTTCCGCGCGAGTCGGCATGGGGCTGGAAATCATCGACTCCATCATCTGAGTGGCGACGATCACCGCTTTGTTGTGGCGGCGCGCGTGCAGGATGATTTTCTTCTGGATGCCCACCAGTTCGGCGTCACCGATTTCCACGCCCAGGTCGCCACGGGCAACCATGACCGCGTCACTGGCGCGGATCAGCGCGTCAAGGGTTTCGTCATCGGCAACGGCTTCGGCGCGCTCGACCTTCGCCACCAGCCAAGCGGTGCCGCCCGATTCGTCACGCAGCTTGCGGGCGTATTCCATGTCGGCAGCGTCGCGAGGGAAGGAAACGGCCAGGTAATCCAAGTCCATTTCAGCGGCGAGCTTGATGTCTTGCTTGTCTTTTTCAGTCAGGGCCGGTGCCGTCAGGCCACCACCACGGCGGTTGATGCCTTTGTGGTCCGAGAGCGGGCCACCGATGGTCACGGTGCAATGCAGGGCGTCGGCGGTCTGGGTGTCGACCCGCATGACCACACGTCCGTCGTCGAGCAGCAGTTCGTCGCCTACACCACAATCCTTGACCAGATCGGGGTAATCGATGCCGACCACTTCCTGAGTGCCTTCGGTCAGAGGATGGCTGGTGGAGAAGGTGAACTTGTCACCGACTTTCAGCTCGATCTTCTTGTTCGCGAACTTGGCAATACGGATTTTCGGCCCCTGCAGATCGCCGAGCAGTGCAACGAAGCGGCCATTTTTGGCGGCGATGTCACGAATCAGCTTCGCGCGAGCCTTGTGCTCGTCGGGCGTGCCATGGGAAAAGTTCAGGCGGGCGACATCCAGGCCAGCGAGAATCAGCTTCTCGATGACTTCCGGCGAATTACTGGCAGGGCCAAGGGTGGCGACGATTTTGGTGCGACGAACGGACATGCACAAACTCCTTAATTGAAGCGCAGCGGAAGGCTACTCCTGTATTGCGCTGTAGTCATTGTTCCTTTGCACTACGCGTCACGGATTGCATGGGTAATCGGCCCAGTTCCTGCAAAGCCACAGCCGACGAAACGGGCTTGAAGAAATCCGCCGCCTCGCCGATATGTTGGAGAGCACAGGAGACTCTCATGCGAATCGTGATGACATTAATGGCGCTGGTAGCCTTGAGCGGCTGCACGCGCTGGGCAATGAACAGCCATCTGGATAACGCTAATCGAGCGTACGCGAAAGGCGATTGCGACGCCGTGATGTACAACCTGTCCAAGGTAGACCGCGAGAGCCGCGCGCGCCGTTACGTTCAGCCTGAGGTGTCGATGTTGCGCGGTCAATGCCTGGAACGCCAGAAGCTTTACGTGGATGCGATCCAGACGTACCAGTTCATCATCACGCAATACCCCTATAGCGAATACGCATTCAGGGCCCGCGCGCGATTGGACACGCTGCACCAACTGGGGCATGACAACCTCGCACCGTCGGCGGTTGCTCGACCTGCTTCACTTTAGTTACA
The DNA here is from genome assembly GCF_029841165.1 of Pseudomonas sp. GD03842. Classification (NCBI taxonomy): domain Bacteria; kingdom Pseudomonadati; phylum Pseudomonadota; class Gammaproteobacteria; order Pseudomonadales; family Pseudomonadaceae; genus Pseudomonas; species Pseudomonas sp. GD03842. The sequence continues at coordinate 344,476 of NZ_JAOCEA010000004.1, forward strand.
CCCGTATGGGGTAGGGCGTCACCTTTTTCGAGTGGCCTTTTTGGAATAGTCGGCTAGTCTCCAAACGGTAGGGACCTAAGCTTTCTTCACAGGAGTGGCGAAGGGCACTTCAATTATTTCCACGAGGGCGAGCGTTCGCGTTCGCTATCGCGAAATTGAATAATGGATGCGTGACTTCGATTCTGCCAGTTGAGTCAGACGACTTCCCTGTTGTATGAACAGGTGATTCGATCGGTCGTCTGTGCTCACCTGAGATCGGATCTTTTCGCATTAGCAAGACCATGCTCAATGGTCATTCGAGGATCTCTGTCGAATGCTCAACGAAAGACGAATCGAGCGGCACCAATTGCCCTATTACCTTCAGGTGTTCAACCGCTACACCGACAAGCCGTTGGGTTGCCTGGGGAATGTCTCAGAAGAGGGCCTGATGTTGATCAGCGATCTGCCGATTCTGGTCGGCGTCGACTTTCAGCTGCGCCTGAAAGTCCCGGATGAGAAAAACGGTCTGTACAACATAGACATCAACGCCAGTTGCCTGTGGTGCCAGGAAGACGAGACGCCAGGCGTCTACGATTCCGGTTTCAAACTGAAGGCCGCCCCTGCCGAGTATTACCATCTGATTCAGGCGTTGCAGCGTTACTTCAGCTTTTATCCCTTGGAAGCGTCTGCCTGAAACCGGCACCTGTCACAGGGTGCCGGCTTTTTTCCAGCTCAGGTAACGACTGACCAAACGTGGCCCCAATTCGGCGGGCCTAACGTCCAGCACTGGAATGCCATGAGCGGACAGCCGCTCATGCAGCTCTGCCCGCGCATTGAGAAAATTTACTGCCCCACAGTAGTCCAGCGCCTGCTGCCACGTCTGAATGGGCGTATGCCGCAGATCGTCCAGTACTTCTTCACGCAAGCTGGCCACCAGCACCCGGTGCTGACGGCTCAATCGTTTGATCGCGCTCAGCAGCTCGTCGTCATCTTCATCGCGCAGGTTGGTGACCAGAACCACCAGCGCCCGCCGCTTCTGCCTGATCAGCAAGTGGGTGATCGCAACGGAATAGTCAGCAGGTTTCTGAGTGCTCTGCAGGTCGTAGACCTGATTGAGCAACAGGTTCAACTGGTTGGAGCCCTTGACCGGTGTCAGGTGCCGGTCTTGTTCGGCAGCGAAGGTCGACAGCCCCACCGCATCACCTTGCCTCAGCGCAGTGTAGGCCAGCAGTAGACAGGCATTGAGTGCATGATCGAAGTGGGTGAGTTCGCCGTCCTGACTGCGCATCCGCCGTCCGCAATCGAGCAGGAAGACGATTTGCTGATCGCGTTCGTCCTGATACTCCCGTGCAATGGGTGTGCGATGCCGGGCAGTGGCTTTCCAGTCGATCTGCCTCAGACTGTCGCCCTCGCGAAACTCTCGCAACTGGTTGAATTCCAACCCCAGCCCACGGCGGGGTTGTTGGCGGATGCCGATCCGGCTGAGCCAGTTGTCGACAGCCAGCAACTGGCTGTCGTGCAGCCGTGCGAAGTCCGGATAGATCCGCGTCGAGTCGGGCAACGGAAGGTAGCGTCGAGATAGCCAAAGCCCCATCGCACTGCGCAGTTGCACCTCGGCCTTTTCAAAAGTGAACAGGCCCCGACTCGTCGGGCGCAGTCGCCAAGTCAGGTCCCCGGTGTGGCGCGGACGCAAGGTAATGTGTCGAGGCAGGTTCTGGGTCTCGAAACGGTTACCCTGTCCTTCCGGGCCGTGGTCGAAGAAGGTCACGGCAACGCTCCGCCGCCAGTCGTGGTCGATGCCAACCCTGACATCGACCCATCGGCCTAACGGAAGGCTGCCCGGAACGTGGCGCTGCAGGCGAGGGCAGGGCAAACGCCAAAGCCCGAACGCATCGGTGGCGGCCAACAGGCCGGTCACACAGACCAGTATCCAGAACAGCCGCTCCAGTCGCCCCGCCAATCCCCACTCCAGCGCTTGAAGGATGCCAATGAGCACGCCGTATCCTGACAGAATCGCCAGCCACCAGAGCAGTCGCGCGGAGGGTTTCAACCGTTGGGTCATTGACGCGGCGCCGGGACCTGATCGATCAGTTGCTTGAGCACCTGATCGACCGACAGCCCTTCGAGGTCCAATTCAGGCGAAAGGCGAACGCGGTGGCGCAGCACGGCCAGTGCGCAGCCCTTGATGTCATCGGGTGTCACGAAGTCCCCGCCGCGCAGCAGCGCGCGAGCACGACCACCACGCACCAGCGCGATGGAGGCCCGCGGGCCTGCTCCCCAAGCCAGGCCCGAACCGCTGCGAGTGGCGCGAGCAAGGCGTACGGCGTAGTCGAGTACCTGGTCGTCCACCGGCAGCTCACTGGCGATACGTTGCAGGGCCTGGACGTCTTTGGCGGTCATCAGGGTGCGCAACGGCTGGACGTCGAGCATGTCCGAGCGCGTCGAGCGAGTCACCTGCCGCACGATCTCCAGTTCCTGATCTGCCTGGGGGTAGTCCATGCGCACCTTGAGCATGAAGCGGTCCAGTTCAGCCTCTGGCAGGGGGTAGGTGCCTTCCTGCTCGATCGGGTTTTGCGTCGCCAGAACCATGAAGGGTTGAGGGACTGGCAGCGCCCGTCCTTCGAGGGTCACTTGCCGTTCCTGCATGGCCTCCAGAAGCGCAGCCTGAGTTTTTGCCGGGGCGCGGTTGATTTCGTCGGCGAGCAGCAGGTGGGTGAACAGCGGCCCTTTACGCAGCTTGAACTGTTCGCTCTGCATCTCATAGACGGCGTGCCCGGTGACATCGCTGGGCATCAGGTCCGGGGTGAACTGGATGCGCGCGAACTCACCACCGAAACAGCGGGCGAGGGCGCGAACCAGCAACGTTTTGCCGAGGCCCGGAACCCCTTCTAGCAAAACGTGGCCGCCACCGATCAGTGCGGTGAGCACATCGTCGATGACCGCAGCCTGACCGATCACGGCCTTTTGCAATTCATGACGCACGGCCTGCGCCAAGTGGATCGCCCGGTGACGTTGTTCGGTCGCACGGCTCGCTGCTTCCGGCGGGGTAGACCGTTCGATGGCTGTTTCGCCGTCCGAGACGCTCGAAGGGGTCAGTGGATGATCGCTCATGCTAAGGCATTCCTGAGACGTTGCAGGTAGGCAACCTGCCGGGTGAATTCGATGTTCGAGACGCGCTCGTCCAGGCGCGGTCGCAAGGCGCGCCCTATATCGCGGGTGGATTGGCCTGTCATTCGGGCCAATATCTGCCATTGCTCCGTAACCGGCAGTTGGTCGAAACCCGGCTGACGTTGGCGGGCGCAGCGCAGAATGTCTTGCTGCAGCGCGCGCAGCATCGCTTGGTGGCCTTGACGCCTCAGCATGAAATCGGCGCTCGCCCGCAGGTGTTCGCTCAATTGCCGCCGCGCCTGAGGAGGCAATGGCTGCAGGGCGCCCTGACGCATGCCGTTGTGCCACAGAACAGCGCCGATCAGCAACGCGAGGGCAAAGAGGGCCTGCGGGAAGTACTTCCATACCAGCGCGGGCAGATCCTCGTGCGGGGTGCGCAGAAGCAGGGTGACGTCACTGTCTTGGCTGAGATACCACAAGAGCCAGGCGTTGTCGTATTTGCCGATGGCCTGAGTCTTCCACAGATCGGCGTCCGTCAGCACCGTGATCAACCCCTTGCCATACATCATTTGCAGCAGGTGAGTCGCATCAGCGCTGTTGGCCCAAGACTGTGCCTGGTTTTCCGGGTCATCCAGATGAAACGCAGGGTCGAAACTCATGTAGGCCGGATCTGTCTCGTTCTCGACATAAAGGCGGGTCAGTTCGGGCCAGGGGGTTGTAGGGGGCTCGACCTCAGGCGCGGTTAGCGGGATCACCGGTTGATTCAGCATTCGTTCGCGCTGCTTGTCCTGTTCGCGCACGTCGTGCGTCAAGTACTGGCGGATCTGCAACTGGTCGAGCAGCAGATCGCCGCTACGACCTTTCTTTTCATCCCAGAGCTGTTCGGCAACGAACAATAGCCGTCCGCCTGCCCGTGTCCAGTCAAGCAGGCGGCGAACGTCGCTCGGGGTCATCTTTTCCCGGCTACCCAGTAACATCAAGGTTTGCGGTTGCGAGCCTGTCTGAGGGAGCGAACCGAGGGTCTGGGTGGTGGTGACATGAATCCCGCGCTGCCGTAGAAACGTTTCGGCAGCCAGATAAGGATTGGCTCTTACTTCGGGCGAGGGACCCTGGTCGACAACTTCCTGATAGCGTTCCAGGCGGTTGAGCAGGGGCGCGCTGGCCGTTGCCAGGCCGAGCATGAGCAAGGCGATCACCAGAATCCAAGTCCGACGGCTCATGTTCGCGGCTCTCCAGCGAACAGGCGTCGCCAGTCGTCGCAAAGCGATCTCAGCACCTCGACAGCGGGCAGGCGGTGACCATAGGCCAGACTCTGCCAGTGCTGGGTGAGTGCGTGGCTGTACGCCAACAGCGCCGGTTGGTTCAACTGCGCGGTATATTCCAGCACCTGCCCTTCGGTGTCGGAGGCTTTCAGCGGCAACTGATAGTCGGTCAGCAGACGGCTGAGCAGGGCGCGATAGAGCAGACTCAGGGACTCCCGGGGTGAACGCTCCCAGAGGCGTTCGGCCGCAGCCGCGACATCCTCCGGCAGCGTTTCTGCGCTCACTTGCAAGCCAAATAATTGTTGAGGCGCAGCGTGTTTCGTTGGAGAAGCGGCTTCGTTACGGCCGACGAATGCGCCGAACCAGGCGCGTCGGCGCCAGATCACCCAACCCACGATCAAGACGATGAGGCCCCAGAGCAGGGCCTCGAACACGGTGGACAACGCCTTGCCGAGGTTAAGCATGCCCACGATCAGTTTCGCCAGCCATTGGGGCGTGTCGTTGGTTTTCCCCGCGCCAGCCACCTGCCTTTGCTCGGCCAGGCGCCAGCCCGCAACGGTCTTCGGATTTTTGAATGGCGGGCTTTCGAGCAGGCCTTTGATCGCGCTGCGCGACGCTGTGCTCGTCAGTGGTTGGGCAAGCAGGCGTGGCGAGGAAGGGCCCGCAACCTCATCCTCCGTTTGCGGAAGGTCCAAAGGGGGCAGTGGGCAGCTGTAGTGCGAGGTGTCCGGGAGGTCGTCCGCCATGACGGGGTGTGGCGAGACACTCAGCACGAGCAGGGCGCTTACCCACACGGCATAAGCGCTGCCGATCGCGCGCTGGCGCAGTCGCCGGAAGGCGAGTTCGATATCCCAGGCTTCCAGCGTGGTACGACGATTAAGGTAAAGCGAAAATCCCGCCGCAACGTAGACCGGCCCCCAAATCACCAGTACCAACGCGTAGAAGCCATTGGTCAGGTGCTCCAGCCAATTCCAGCTGCCATCCTCCGACAACAGGCTGTGCCACGACCAGTCGAGCGCGACCTGCTCCGGAATCAATGCGTAGACCAACAGCATCAGGGCAGCCCAGAAGCTCGTTTCCAAGGTGCCGCCCATCGAGGTGAGGCATCTCGCAACCCACAGGTTCCTCCGACCGAGCAGTCCGATACGTTGCGCACGCAACATCCCGTCCAGACCTTCCAGTTGCTGCACCGGCAAGTTGAAACTGCGGCTGAGGCTCAAGCGGCGCCAGGTCAGGCTGGCCAGCAACTGAGGCGGTAGCGCCCGAGCCCACGCCATGAGGGACCTCTTGAGAGTGGGCGGCTCGCCGAACAGCGCCTGCGAGAGAATAACCAGCGGCAGGCGCTCGAAGACGGGCTTCAGCCACCAGAACAGAAGCACTGCCAGGGTCGGGTATTCCCATAGCACTGCGCTCAGCAGAGCGAACGTGGGCAGTGTCACCAACGCCCAACTGGTCATCAACAAACGCCGATGTCGTTGTGCAAGCAGGACCCCGAGATCGACAGCTTCCCAGGGATTGCGTGGGCGTATCGCCACGTTGGCTTCAGTCAGGCGCATGGGTGATGCGTCCCGCGAACATCAGGTAGGCGGCCACCAGCGCCCATAACATTGCGCCCACCCCATACTTGGTGGTCGGCTGCGGCCAGGTCATCGACGACCAGTAAGCTTCCAGGAAGGCGGCAATCGTCAGGAACAGGATGACGCCACCGATCAGGCGCACGCTGGTGCGGGCGGCGCGTTTCAGGGCTTCGCTCCGTCGCAGAGGGCCTGGCGCGACCAACGCCCATCCCAGCTTCAGGCCCGCGGCCCCGGCGAGGACAATCGCTGTCAGTTCGAAGGCACCATGGCCGATCACGAATGGCCAAAAGGTTTCGCCAAAGCCCGCGTTGGTCAGGTGACCGGCGACTGCGCCGATCGTCAATCCGTTGAACAGCAGAAAGAACAGACTGCCCAGGCCGAACAGCAGCCCGCTGGCGAAGGTCTGAAAGGCGATGCCGATGTTATGCATGATGTAATAGCCGAACATCAGCCCATCCGTGCTCGACTCCCGTTCGGGCGCCAGGCCGATGCGCCTGGCTGCGGGGTCGTACATGCTTTCCATTTCGCCCACCTGCGCCGGACTGACGACGCTGTAGATCAGGTCCGGATAGCCATGCACCAGCAGGCCCATGATGAGCAGGCTGCCGAAGAACAGCAGGCTCGAGAACGCCACCAGGCGCCACTCGGCGCGTACCAGCCGAGGAAACCCAGCGAGCACGAACATCAGCAATTGAGCGCCCATTTGGCTACGGTGACGATACAGCTGTTGGTGGCCACGCATGGCCAACTGCTGCAATGCGTCGACGAGGTGGCTGCTGTATCCGCGCTCGTGGGCCAGCGCCAGGTGCTGGCAGATCTGGCGATAATCTTCGGCGAAGCCTTTGCCTGCTTCGCTCAGGTGACGACTGCGCTCCAACAGGGCCAGGCGCTCGGCAAAGCGTGCCCATCCAGCTTGATGGCGTCGTTCGAACTGGCGCTGTTTCATGTCGAGCCTGCCAGCCCGCGGGCGATGCCGTGCAACTGGTCGACAGCGTGCTGAGGGGTCGCCCCGACGGGCAATTGCAGGGAAGTCGCGAGAAGTGCTGCCAACTCCTGCGCTCGCGCGGGCGCCAGCGTGTGTTGGCGCTCGGCAAAGGCCAGCACCGCGCGCTGCTCATCGAGTGTCAGAGGCAGTGGGCAGGTGAGGGGGGCGCCGTCCGGTACCTCAGGGCGAGGCACGGGCATCTCGCGGTAGATCACCAGGGTGCCCGCGGCCAGGTCTCCCAGCCGTTTGAACAGCGGATGTTGAAGACAGACGAAGGCGCCCACGCTATAGCCGAACGGCAGCATGTCGATGAAGCGCAGCAGGTTGCGCAGCAGAGAGGCTGACCAGCCTACCGGCGTTCCATCCTCATGCACCACCCGCAGCCCCATGATTTGCTTGCCTGGTGTGCGCCCCTGATGCAGTACTTCAAACAGGACCATGTACCACCAGTTGGTGAGGAACAGGACTATCGCGAAAAGGCCGACCCCGAACTCACCGAGGGCGTTGAGGACGAAGAACAGCGCGACCAGCAGCGCACCGCGGATGGCCAGGTCGATGGTGAACGCCAGTGACCGGGACAGCAGCCCCGCCGGGCGCAGCAGCAAATCGATGCCTTCCGGTGTTTCCATGCGGATGCGGGTGTCCAATGGAGCAGGCGATGCGGCGTTCCTTTGCCAGGCTTGCGAGGGGGACATGGTCGGGTGAGGTACGCCTGAAAATAAAGTTTGATGCTAGCCATGGGATGAAAGCTAAGCAACCGGATGATTCCGAACCGAGGTGTGGGAAACGTCTTCAAACACTTTCCTCAATCACTCGCGCAATCTGGGCTCCGGTTTCCATCTGGTAGACTGCGCGGGACTCAAGCTCAGGATCTGCCCGTGACTTCCAGCATCTTCTGGTACGACTACGAAACCACCGGTATCAATCCTCGCAATGATCGACCGCTTCAGGTTGCGGGCATTCGAACGGATGACCAGCTCAACGAAATCGGTGAACCGATCAACCTCTATTGTCAGCCCAGTGATGACATCCTGCCTCACCCGGCAGCGTGTCTGGTCACAGGTATCACGCCTGCGCGGCTGGCCGAAAAGGGCCTGTGCGAAGCGGATTTCATGACCCGCGTCCACACCCAACTGGCGTTGCCTGGCACCTGCGGTGCGGGCTACAACACCCTGCGTTTCGACGACGAGATGACGCGCTACAGCTTGTACCGAAACTTCTTCGACCCTTACGGTCGGGAATGGCAGGGGGGCAACAGCCGTTGGGATCTGATCGATGTTGTGCGCACGGCCTATGCATTGCGGCCTGAAGGCATTGTCTGGCCGGAAGAAGACGGGCGAGTGACGCTCAAGCTGGAGCGATTGACGGCTGCCAATGGCATCGATCATGGGCAGGCTCACGATGCACTTTCCGATGTGCGTGCAACGATTGCATTGGCGCGCTTGATCCGGGAAAAACAACCCAAGCTGTACGATTATCTTTTTCAGCTTCGCAATAAACACAAGGTTCAAGAACAGATCCGTTTGCTGCAGCCGCTCGCTCATATATCCGGGCGCTTTTCGGCCGCGCGAAGTTATTTGAGCGTGGTTCTGCCGCTGGCGTGGCACCCCACCAACCGTAATGCGCTGATTGTCTGCGATCTGTTTCATGATCACAGCCCCTTACTGGAAGAAGAGGCGCACACCCTGCGCCAGCGCTTATATACGCGCCGCGAAGATTTGCTCGAGGGTCAGTTGCCGATCCCGCTCAAACTTCTCCATATAAACAAATGCCCGGTCGTCACACCGTTAAGCGTCTTACGTGAGGAGGATCGCCAGCGGCTTCAACTGGATATGGAGGTTTATAAGGCGCGCGCCCGCGATCTGAGCGAGGGTCAGATGATTTGGCAGGATAAGTTGCAGACGGTATACGCGGCCGAAGAATTTCCGGTCACGGAGGACCCGGAACAGCAGTTATATGATGGATTTATTAACGATCGTGACCGCCGCCTTTGCGAACAGGTGCGTCTGGCTGAGCCGCACCAGTTGGCAACCGCTGCATGGCCTTTTGATGATCCACGTCTGCCGGAATTGCTGTTTCGCTACCGAGCTAGAAACTTCGCGGAAACCCTCAGTGAAGTTGAGCAGCAGCGCTGGTCGAGTTTTTGTCGCCAACGGTTGACCGATCCTCAGGCTGGGGCGCCGAACACCTTGAAGGCTTTCACCAAGGCGCTGATAGGGCTGTCGCTTAAAGCGAAACCAGAGCAGTTGAAAGTCTTGGCGCAGTGGCAGGATTATTCGCTGCAGTTGCAGCAGCGTCTCGGGTTGTAAGCCATCACCTTCGAAGTCGACGCAATAAAAAACGCCAGCAATCGCTGGCGTTTTTTCAGGTCGCATATCAATGTACAACCGCGCTTGCAACGCCTTGGCTAGTTAGCCCAGCAGTGTGGACCAGCTCTCTACCTCGTCACCGCCCCACTTGGCTTTCCACTCTTTGAGCGTCTTGTGGTTGCCGCCTTTGGTTTCGATGATTTCACCGTTGTGCGGGTTCTTGTATTGCTTGACCTTGCGCGCACGTTTGGTGCCGGTAGTTTTGACGGCGGCGCCACGCGGTGCCTTGACCTTGGCATCCGGGTCCAGCAGCGCAATGATGTCGCGCAGGGACTTTTGGTACTCGCCCATCAGTGAACGCAGCTTGCCTTCAAACTCAAGTTCTTTTTGCAGCTTGTCGTCTTGTTGCAGGTTTTGCAGGCGAGCCTGCAATTCTTTGATGGCTTCTTCCGTGGCGCGGTATTCGTTGATCAGAGACATGAGGGCTACCTGTGTTGGGATGAGCAGGGTGTAATGACGCAATAATAGTCACAGTATTTGCGCAAGTAAACATTTAAGAAAAGTTTTATTCGTAGCATTTTGAAATAGCGCCAACATACCTAGCCCCCCAACTACGGTTTTTGGGCCGTGGGCATAAAAGTGGCGGGCAACAAGTTTTTTCCCGGCGGTGTTCGACACACCATTCTGGCGTCGAAACAGGGGGGCATTACCGCTGATCGGATCCTTTTCCAGGCGAAGGCGAAATCCGCGTGAACCGCATACTGCACGGGCGCCGACTTATCGTTAGAATAGCCGCCTTTGCGAAGTTCTGGAGTTCCCTCAATGCGCACTTTTCGTCTGGTGATCGCCTGCCCGGACCGTGTTGGTATCGTTGCCAAAGTCAGTAACTTTCTGGCGTCGTACAACGGCTGGATCACGGAAGCCAGTCATCACTCTGACAACCTCAGTGGCTGGTTTTTCATGCGGCATGAAATCCGCGCCGATACCTTGCCTTTCGACCTTGAAGGCTTCCGCGCGGCGTTCGCACCCATCGCCGAAGAATTCTCCATGGACTGGCGCATCACCGACTCCGCTCAGAAGAAACGCGTGGTGCTCATGGCCAGCCGTGAATCGCACTGTCTCGCCGATTTGCTGCATCGTTGGCACAGCGATGAACTGGACTGCGAAATTGCCTGCGTGATTTCCAACCACCAAGACCTGCGCAGTATGGTCGAGTGGCACGACATTCCTTATTACCACGTCCCGGTCGATCCGAAAGACAAGGAGCCGGCATTTGCCGAGGTTTCTCGGCTGGTCAAGCAACACCAGGCCGATGTCGTGGTACTGGCGCGCTACATGCAGATTCTGCCGCCTCAACTGTGCCGGGAATATGCGCATCAAGTCATCAACATCCACCACAGTTTCCTGCCATCGTTCGTAGGGGCCAAGCCTTATCATCAGGCGTCGTTGCGCGGCGTCAAGCTGATCGGTGCGACCTGTCACTACGTGACCGAAGAGTTGGATGCCGGTCCGATCATCGAGCAGGACGTGGTGCGCGTCAGTCACCGCGATAGCATCGAAAACATGGTGCGTTTCGGTCGTGACGTCGAGAAGATGGTGCTGGCACGCGGGTTGCGGGCGCATCTGGAGGACCGTGTCCTGGTGCATGACAACAAGACCGTGGTCTTCGACTGATCCCCTGTTCGTCTGGCGGTGTCTGACGCCGCCAGCTCGTCATGCGGCGCTTGATGCTGCGCCATACCTTTTGCCGAACCCACGCTTTGAAACGGCTCGGGTCAGTGTGCGAGAGTGCGCATTCGCCTGTTCGCCAATGCAGCCTTCGAAGGTCCGTTCCAATGGCCAACCCACTCGATAAAGCTACGTCCAAAGCTCCGCCGACGTTGGGCGAGGGCTGCCTTGCGCGTTACGACCCCGACGCGTTGTCTGCTGAAGATGGCACTGAGTTCGAAGGCGCTGCGCAGCTGTGGAAGGAATTGACGTCCACGGAGGAAGAATCATCCAGCCCTGACCCGCAATAGCTTCATCAGCAGCGGCTTGCCGACCAGCAGCAGAAAGACCGGGCCGCCCGCGACCAGATAGAAGTAATAGGTCACGATCCGCCAAATCAGAATCGCCGCGGCTGCGGTTGATTTCCCCACCATCGGAGCCAGCAACGCAGCCGACGTCAGCTCTGCAGCCCCTGCGCCGCCGGGAGACAGGCTGAACTGGCCTGCGCTCAGCGACAGCATTTGCACCAGAAACGTCCAGGCCCAATCGATGTCGACCCCAAGCCCTCGCAAGGCCAGGTACATCACGCTGTAGCGCAGCCCCCAATGCACGCAGGTCAATGCAAACACCTTGAGCAAAATGCGATGAGGCATTTTCCAGGTTTCAGCCAAGGCGTCGCGAAAGTGCAGGAGTTTGCGGGCCCAGCGAATTCGCGTGGTGTTCTTGCGCCGCAAACGGGTTAACAGCTTGCCATTGAACAAGATGATTCGGCGGTGAAAACGGGCGAAACCCGCACAGGCGCATAAGCCAGCACCGATCAACAGCGCGCTGGCGATGAGCATCCACTCCAGGTTTTCACTGAGCTGATGGAAGACCGCGTAAATCAGGATCCCGATCAGGGCGAGCAGGAAAAACACCAGATCATTAAGTTGATCGGTGGCGAACGCGGCGGTGCTTTTTGCCGGGCCGATTCCGCAGCGAGAGAGCAACGCGACCAGGGTCAGCGGAGCGCCACTGCCTCCGGGCGTTGCGCTGTACGCAAACTCCGTGGCCATGACGATACCCAGGCTTTTGCGCATGCCGACCCCCGCAGCACTTTCCCCCAGCAGCAAGCGCAGGCGCATGGTGTTCGCGCACCATCCTACGAGCACCATGCCAAACATTGCGCCCAGCAAGGCCAGAGGGAAATTGCGCAGCCGATGAAACACTTCAGTGCCGCCCATGAAAAATGGGATCAGTAGCGCGACCAGCAGGATGACGCCGAGCCAGGCGAGGCGTTTCACGCGAACAATCCGCTATTGAGCGAGAGGGCGGGGGCGGTGGTCAGAAGGTCATTGCGGGTCGACACGATGGAAAGGGCTCTCGGTGGATGGGTTCAAAACGGCTTGCGTCGTGAATTGACCCTGTTTGGCGACAGGTGTTCGTCTGTCCGCAACGGTGGGGTCGCGCTGGCCGCGTTAAGCTAGAGTGAAGGGGCTGACTCAGCTTGGCAATGCTCGATGCAGGCAGGGGCGAGTGGTTTCCCCCCTGCCTTTGAATGAAAAATGCCCCATTGAACCAAAGGTAAAGACATGGCGGATTCACAACAGATGCTGATAGGTGCCGGACCGGATGGCCAGCCGGTCGGCCAGACGCTCAGGCTGGGCAACCGCCACGGCCTGGTCGCAGGCGCAACGGGCACAGGTAAGACAGTCACCCTGCAACGCTTGGCCGAGTTATTCAGTGATGCCGGGGTAGCCGTGTTCGCCGCCGACATCAAAGGCGATCTGTGCGGGCTCGGGGCTGCGGGCAATCCCCAGGGCAAGGTCGCTGAACGCATTGCCGGGATGCCGTGGTTGCACTACACCCCCCAAGCCTATCCTGTGACGCTTTGGGATGTTTATGGACAGTCCGGCCATCCCTTGCGGACAACGTTGTCGGAAATGGGGCCCTTGCTCCTCGGAAGTCTGCTCGAGCTCACCGACAGTCAACAATCGGCGCTGTACGCCGCCTTCAAGGTGGCCGATCGCGAGGGTTTGCTGCTACTCGACATCAAGGACCTGAAGGCGCTGCTCAATTATCTGCGCGACCATCCCCAGGCGTTGGGCGAAGACAGTGCCCTGATGACCACTGGCTCCAGCCAAGCGCTATTGCGACGTCTGGCCGTTCTGGAGCAGCAGGGCGCGGAGGCTTTGTTCGGTGAACCAGCCCTGCAATTGGAGGACATCCTGCAACCGGCGAGCGATGGGCGAGGGCGGATTCATCTGCTCGATGCCAGTCGGCTGGTGCATGAGGCGCCGAAGGTCTATGCGACCTTTCTGCTCTGGTTGCTGGCGGAACTCTTCGAGCAATTGCCCGAGCGTGGCGACGCGGACAAACCGTTGCTGGCGCTGTTCTTCGATGAGGCCCATCTGTTGTTCGCGGATACTCCCAAAGCGTTACAGGATCGCCTCGAGCAGGTGGTCCGCCTGGTGCGTTCCAAAGGCGTTGGCGTGTATTTCGTCACCCAGTCGCCAAGCGATCTACCCGATAACGTGTTGGCGCAGCTTGGCTTGCGCATTCAGCATGGCCTGCGGGCGTTTACCAGCAAAGAGCAGAAGTCACTCAAAGCGGTGGCGGATGGTTTTCGGCCCAACCCAGCCTTTGATGCGCTGACCGTGTTGACCGAACTGGGCATCGGTGAGGCGCTGGTGGGCACGCTCCAGGACAAGGGCACGCCGGAAATGGTCAGGCGTGTGCTGGTGGCACCGCCGCAATCCCGAATCGGACCGCTGACGGTCAATGAGCGGTCGGCACTGCTCGCTCAGTCTCCGCTGGCGGGGCGTTATGACAAGGCGGTTGACCGTGAGTCTGCCTATGAGATGCTTCTCGCCCGTAAAGGCGCAGCACCCGAGGGCGCTGAAGAATCTGCCGCTGCAGAAAAAAACGAAGGCGGTCTTGCGGACCTCGCGGGCGGCTTTCTCGGCAGCCTGGCGGGGCAGGCAGTCAAAAGTGCGGTGCGCCAGGCGGCCAACCAGATCGGCCGGGAGTTGGTGCGTGGCTTGATGGGGTCACTGCTGGGTAACGGCAAAAAGCGACGTTGAGCGCTGGAGCCTCCAAAACGAAAATGCCCACGGGTCAGGTGGGCATTTTCATTTCAATCGAATTGCCGAGTCACACAAGCGCCTTGGAAGCCAGCCAGAACAGGGCGGCGGAGAGGGCGACCGTGGCCGGCAGCGTCAGCACCCAGGCCAGCAGGATGTTGCGAACGGTGCCGCCTTGCAAGCCGCTCTTGTTGGCAACCATCGTGCCTGCTACACCCGAGGACAGGATGTGGGTGGTGGAGACCGGCAGACTGAACACGTTGGCCAGTGCGATGGCGCTGGCAGTGGTGATCTGCGCCGACATACCTTGTGCGTAGGTCATCCCCTGCTTGCCGATTTTTTCGCCGATGGTCAGGACCACGCGCTTCCAGCCGACCATGGTGCCGATACCCAACGCCAGTGCCACGGCCAGAATCACCCAGAACGGGGCGTATTCGGTGGTAGCGGTCAGGTCTTTGCGCAGTTTTTCCAGGTCGGATTTTTCACGGGCGTCCAGCGCCGGCAGTTTCCCGACCTTGCGTGCCGTGTCGTCCAGGCACAGCAGGTAGCGGCGAACTTCGATCCGGTGTTCGGCAGACAGGCTGTGATAGTCAGTGACGCCTTTCAGGTTGTTCAGCAGCGCGTCGATGGTAGGTTCGGTCTGCTCTGGATTGCAGCTGAAGTGCTCTGGCAGATCGCCGGTCGTCGATTTACCCAACGCCAGATACTCGCCCAGCGTCGCATTGTTGCGCTGATAGAACTGGCTCAGGTGCAGCGTGGCATCACGGGTGCGCTCGATCTGGTAGGTGGTCGAACTCAGGTCCAGCACGAATTGCGCCGGCACGATGCCGATCAATACCAGCATGATCAGGCCAATGCCTTTCTGACCATCATTGGAACCATGAACGAAGCTGACAGCCATTGCCGAAATCACCAGCACCAGGCGATTCCAGAACGGAGGATGCTTCTTGTCTTTGGTATTGCGGCGCTGTTCCGGCGTGTTGTGCATCTTGGACAGCGGGCGCCACGTCTTCAGCGCAATCAACGCGAGTGCCGCGACAATGAAGCCCATCAGCGGGGAAAAGACCAGCGAGGCGCCGATGTCGATTGCCTTCTGCCAGTTAACGCCTTCGCCCAGCGGGATGTGGTTGATCAGCGCGTTGGCCAGACCTACCCCCAAAATCGAACCGATCAGCGTATGAGAGCTGGAGGCGGGTATGCCGAAGTACCAGGTGCCCAGGTTCCAGGTGATTGCCGCGGCCAGCAGCGAAAACACCATGGCCAGCCCATGACCGGTATTGACGTTGATCAGCAGTTCGACCGGCAGCAGATGGACGATGGCATACGCAACGCCGACACCGCCGAGCAGTACCCCGAGAAAATTGAAGACACCCGAAAAGAATACGGCCAGGTGAGGGGGCATCGCCTTGGTGTAAATGACTGTCGCCACCGCGTTGGCGGTGTCATGAAAGCCGTTGATGAACTCGAAAGTGAGGACAAACGCCAGGGCGAGCAGCAAGCTCACAATCACCCAAGCATCCAGTCCGCTGAATAAATCGATCATGGAAGGTTTTCTGACCCGGTATTAAGGGGGCGGGATTATGACAGAAAAAAAACTAATCGATAGGCAAGCCGCCCATTGGTAGCAACCTGCAACGAAAATTTCTGCCGGTGCGCCCCATTGACTTCTTGCGAAGGAAGCCCGCAGGTCACCTGCCGACGCCTGTAGGACCGGCGTGAACCGACCGCTCGAAGGATCAGCGTTCTTCCTTGAGCTCTTCTTCCATCTTCTGCAGTTCTTGTTTGAATGCCTGATCGAGCAGGCTGGCGCGTTTGCGCCAAGGCTTGCGTTCCGGCTCTGGTTGAGCGGCGTAGGTGGTGATTTCACCACCGTAAACTTCCTTGTAGCGTTGTTCCTGGCGCTCTAGTTCTGCGCGCAGTTCATCTTTGGTCACGTTATTACCTGCAGGTGCGAGTTGTTCTGGTGATAACGCAGGTGGCAGAAGTGGCACACGCTTCGGACTTATCGCTCCAAAAGCAACGGGTATGCGATAAGTCTCTGGCGAATGTATTTGAACACTAATGTCACATGCGGCTACGCCCACCAGATCGGCAAACTGTCGTAGCCCCATTCAGTTTTTTGCCAGAAGGCTGGCGGATTGACCAAGCTTCTGGCCTGTCTATCGCCGGGCATGGCACTCGGGTAGTGCATGCGGCACGTCGATTGGATCCATCGCGAATAGAAAACTTCAAGATGGCACACGCGCCTTGGCGTTATAGCACGTCAACGAGGGGTACTATCTCGAAGAAGAACACGGGAGTCAACTGTGCCGAGCCATCCAATTTAACTTGCACGGATAAATACTGTTTTTTTGTACGAAGGTTCCGAAGTTGAAAGAACGCAAATCGTGACAGAACTTTAATATTCGAAATCTGAAGTGCAGAGACAAAAAACTGGCGACGTAATTCCACGTCGATTTGCATAGGGATAAGGGCAGCGCCCAAACGTTCGCCTTTCATCTGCGAGAGACAAAAACGGCCTTGCTACGCGCAAGGCCGTTGCCTGGGACTTCTCAGTGGGTACCTGACCAGTATTTCCAAGAAGCCACATGGTGGCGTGTGAAAGGTATAAGCAACCGCGCGATGGGTCAATTGCGATTATCGGCCAGTAGTTCGATAATCGCCCAAACCAGCCTTGCTCGTCCTGCGAAAAGAAGCGAGAGTGGCGCCATAGAAGGCCTGCGCGGCCACGACGAACGGTATGACGATGAACGATGAACTGCGTAATTCCTTTTCTTCGCTGGCTCCGCCCATCGTAGCTTCGCCGGCCAAGCGGATTCAGGCCATGACAGGTGATCCGGACTTCATGACCTCTCTGGCCCGCGGATTGGCCGTCATCCAGGCGTTCCAAGAGCGCAAACGCCACCTGACGATCGCTCAGATCAGCCACCGCACGGAGATCCCGCGGGCGGCGGTGCGCCGATGCCTGCATACCCTGATCAAGCTGGGGTATGCCACCACGGATGGACGCACTTATTCGCTACTGCCCAAGGTGTTGACCTTGGGGCACGCGTACTTGTCTTCGACGCCGTTGGCAGTTTCGTCCCAGCCGTACCTGGATCGCATGAGCAATCAGCTCCACGAGGCCTGCAACATGGCCACGCTGGAAGGCGATGACATTCTCTACATCGCGCGCTCGGCGACGACCCAGCGGCTCATTTCCGTTGACCTTGCGGTGGGCGGGCGTCTACCGGCCTATTGCACCTCGATGGGGCGAATTCTGTTGGCGGCGCTGGATGATGTTTCTTTGAAGGAATACCTGGACCACGTCGACCTCCAACCCAAGACCAGCCGCACGTTGCGGACGCCCGAAGCGCTGCTCGAATGCTTGCAACAAGTGCGGCAGCAGGGCTGGTGCATCGTCGATCAAGAGTTGGAGCAAGGGCTGCGGTCGATCGCGGTTCCGGTTTACGACGCATCGGGGCAGGTGCTTGCCGCACTCAATGTCAGCACCAGCGCCGGACGGGTGACGCGCAACGAGCTCGAGCAGAAGTTCCTGCCGATCATGCTCGATGCCAGCCGCGACCTGAGCACTCAACTCTTTACTTGAGTCGATCCGCTCTAGTGGATGAGTCAACACGCAGTAATCGTTCGATTATCGAACGGATAGTCGATTATCGAATTGTTCGGCCGTCTTCCCAGGCATAACCTGAATCACATTCCGGCGACGGTTCCCCCCGCCGCTCATCCATCGCGATGTGATACTGGAGAGCCCCATGGCTGAGATTCTTTCCCTGCACGATGCTGTGAAGCGATGTGTCAACGACGGTGACACCGTTGCACTGGAAGGCTTTACCCATCTGATTCCGACGGCCGCAGGCCATGAAATCATCCGTCAAAGAAAGAAAGACCTGACGCTGGTCAGGATGACCCCCGACTTGATCTACGACCAATTGATTGGCGCGGGCTGCGCGAAGAAGCTGATCTTCTCGTGGGGAGGGAATCCGGGCGTGGGTTCGCTGCATCGCTTGCGTGACGCCGTAGAGAAGCAATGGCCGCAGCCCATTGAGATCGAGGAACACAGCCACGCGGACCTTGCCAATGCGTACGTCGCCGGCGCCTCGGGGTTGCCTTTTGCGGTGCTGCGCGCCTATGCCGGGTCCGATTTGCCCAAGGTGAATCCGCTGATCAAGTCCGTGACGTGCCCCTTCACTGGCGAAGTGCTCGCCGCCGTACCGTCCGTTCGCCCCGATGTAACCGTGATTCATGCTCAGAAAGCCGATCGCAAGGGCAACGTGCTGCTGTGGGGCATTCTGGGGGTCCAGAAAGAGGCGGCACTCTCCGCCAGCCGTTGCATCGTGACCGTCGAAGAGATCGTCGATCGTCTCGATGCGCCTATGAACGCCTGTGTATTGCCGACCTGGGCGCTGAGCGCGGTTTGCGTGGTACCCGGGGGGGCGCATCCTTCTTACGCCCATGGCTATTACGAGCGCGACAATCGCTTTTATCAAGAATGGGACCCCATCGCGCGGGACCGCGAGGCCTTCGGCGCCTGGATCGACGAGTACATTCATGGCACCCGTGATTTCACTGAATTCCAGAGCAAGCTGGCCCGCGCTTCGGAGGCGAAATGATGACTTACACCACCAGTGAAATGATGACCGTGGCTGCAGCGCGCCGCCTGAGAAACGGGGCGGTCTGCTTCGTCGGTATCGGGTTACCTTCCAAAGCCGCCAACCTCGCGCGACTGACCTCGTCACCCGACGTCGTCTTGATCTATGAATCGGGCCCGATTGGCGCCAAGCCAGACGTACTGCCGCTTTCGATTGGCGACGGCGAACTGGCTGAAACCGCGGACACCGTAGTGTCGACCAGTGAAATCTTCAGGTACTGGCTGCAAGGCGGTCGGGTCGATGTCGGCTTTTTGGGGGCCGCCCAGGTCGATCGCTTCGGCAATATCAATACCACCGTGGTAGGCGACTACCACCAGCCCAAAGTGCGGCTGCCGGGAGCAGGGGGGGCGCCGGAGATTGCCGGGTCGGCCAAAGAGGTTCTGATCATTTTGAAGCAATCGCCTCGCACCTTCGTCAGCACACTGGACTTCGTCACTTCCGTTGGCCATGGCGAAGGCGGCGATTCGCGCAAGCGCCTGGGGCTGCCGGGGGCCGGGCCGGTCGGGATCATCACCGACTTGTGCATCATGGAGCCGGAGCCGGGCACCCATGAGTTCGTCGTCACCACGCTGCACCCAGGCGTCACGCGCGAGCAAGTGATTGAAGCCACTGGCTGGGAAGTGCGGTTCGCCGAGCAGGTCTCGATGTCCGAAGCCCCCAGTGAATATGAACTGTCTGCCTTGCGTGACCTGGAAGCGCGAACCGCTGCCGCTCACGGCCAGGCCCCGGGAGAAGCGTGATGCGTGAAGTGTTCATCTGCGACGCGATTCGCACCCCCATTGGCCGCTTCGGCGGCGCGTTGGCCACTGTGCGCGCCGACGACTTGGCCGCGTTGCCGATCAAGGCGCTGATGGCGCGCAACCCCTCGGTGAACTGGAAAGAAGTCGACGAGGTGTTTCTTGGCTGCGCCAACCAGTCCGGCGAGGACAATCGCAATGTGGCCCGCATGGCGCTGCTGTTGGCGGGCCTGCCGGAGACCGTTCCGGGCGTGACGCTGAATCGCCTGTGCGCCTCCGGGCTGGACGCCGTCGGCACAGCGTTTCGCGCCATCGCCTGCGGCGAGATGGACCTGGCGATTGCCGGAGGCGTGGAGTCGATGTCCCGTGCGCCGTTTGTGATGGGCAAGGCGGAAGCTGCATTCGGTCGTGGTCAGAAACTGGAAGACACCACCTTGGGCTGGCGTTTCGTCAACCCGCTGATGGAGAAGCAGTACGGCGTCGAAACCATGCCGCAGACGGGTGACAACGTCGCCGAAGATTTCAACGTCTCCCGTGAAGATCAGGACGCGTTCGCGTTGCGCAGCCAACAGCGTACGGCGGCGGCTCAAGCGAACGGTTACTTCGCCGAAGAGATCGTGCCGGTGCGCATCGCCCATAAAAAAGGCGAAGTGTTGGTTGATAAGGACGAACACCCCCGCGCCGATACCAGTCTAGAGGCACTGAGCAAGCTCAAACCGGTCAACGGGGCGGGTAAAACCGTCACCGCAGGCAACGCCGCAGGGCTGAACGATGGCGCGGTAGCGTTGATTCTGGCGTCGGCAGAAGCGGTCAAAAAACACGGCCTGACGCCGCGCGCCCGAGTTCTGGGGATGGCAAGCGCCGGTGTCGAGCCTCGTGTGATGGGCATAGGCCCCGTCCCGGCGGTTCGCAGATTGGTCGAACGCCTGGGGCTGGCGGTAGAGGATTTCGACGTCATCGAGCTCAACGAAGCATTCGCCAGCCAGGGCCTGGCCGTCCTGCGGGCCTTGGGCATCGCCGACGATTCGCCCAGGGTCAACCCGAACGGCGGCGCCATTTCGCTGGGGCACCCGCTGGGGATGAGCGGAGCGCGCCTGGTGCTGACGGCCTTGCACCACTTGGAAAATACCGGCGGCAGCAAAGGCTTGGTCACCCTGTGCGTCGGTGTAGGGCAGGGCCTTGCCCTGGCGATCGAGCGGTAAACGACCGGCGCCTGCCAGCCGCCCGAGCCCATGGTCGCCTCCACGAAAAGGCAACTCGTGGCTTGGGCGGTTGTCCTTGTGATGTCTAAGTGTTACTGCTTAAGTCTAAGTGTTTCAGGTTATGTCGTAGACTCACCCTTCTTGCTGGTCTTTATAAAAATATTGGGGAAACAATAATGACAACGACTCACTACACCGGAGAAGAAAGGAGCAAACGGATTTTCGCGATTGTAGGTGCCTCCTCAGGCAACCTGGTGGAATGGTTCGACTTCTATGTCTATGCCTTCTGTGCCATCTATTTCGCGCCCGCTTTCTTCCCGTCCGATGACCCAACGGTGCAACTGCTCAACACCGCCGGGGTATTCGCTGCGGGCTTTTTGATGCGTCCTATCGGGGGCTGGCTGTTCGGGCGGGTCGCCGACAAGCATGGCCGCAAGAACTCCATGATGATCTCGGTATTGATGATGTGCGGCGGCTCGCTGGTCATCGCCTGCTTGCCGACCTATGCCGCGATCGGCGCCTGGGCACCGTTCCTGTTACTCGTCGCGCGCCTGTTTCAGGGCTTGTCGGTGGGAGGGGAATACGGCACGACGGCCACCTACATGAGTGAAGTCGCCTTGCGGGGGCAGCGCGGTTTCTTTGCTTCGTTTCAGTATGTGACCCTGATTGGCGGCCAATTGCTGGCGGTGCTGACTGTGGTCATCCTGCAGCAATTTCTCAATGCCGATGAATTGAAAGCCTACGGTTGGCGGATTCCTTTCGTGGTGGGCGCCATCGCGGCGGTCATCTCGTTGTTGCTGCGTCGGTCGCTGAAAGAAACCACCACCGCCGAGGTTCGTCAGGACAAGGACGCCGGTAGCATCGGCGCTTTGTTTCGCAACCACACGGGTGCGTTCATCACGGTGCTGGGGTACACCGCGGGCGGCTCGCTGATTTTCTATACATTCACCACCTACATGCAGAAGTACCTGGTGAACACCGTGCACATGGACGCCAAGACCGCCAGCTTCATCATGACCGGCGCACTTTTTCTGTACATGTGCATGCAGCCGGTGTTCGGCGCGCTGGCGGACAAGATCGGGCGCCGCGCCTCGATGCTATGGTTTGCCGGTCTGGGGACGCTGTGCACCTTTCCGATCCTGCTGACCCTCAAAACCACCACCAGCCCGCTGGTCGCCTTCTTGCTGATCACTTTGGCACTGGCCATCGTCAGCTTCTACACCTCGATCAGCGGCCTGGTGAAAGCTGAGATGTTCCCGGTTCATGTCCGCGCCTTGGGTGTGGGCCTTGCCTATGCCGTGGCCAACGCCATCTTCGGCGGTTCTGCGGAGTTCGTTGCCCTGAGCTTCAAGAACATGGGGTCAGAGAACACCTTCTATTGGTATGTCACGGCGATGATGGCGATTGCCTTTCTCTTCAGCCTGCGCCTGCCGAAAA